>NZ_AP014624.1:4892216-5197979 GCF_000829375.1 Chryseobacterium sp. StRB126 | reverse complement strand
ACAGGTGTAAAGTATATTTTTTATCCGCCTTCATTTATTAATAGCGGAGGCTGGGGGTATTTAGGAGGAACGATATTAATAACAGATAAAGAAGGTAAAGAACCCATTGTGAGTACAGTTTATATTGATAGGGAACAACCTAGAGGAAAAGAAATGGATCAGTTTATACTCAATGAA
This sequence comes from Chryseobacterium sp. StRB126, assembly GCF_000829375.1. Lineage (NCBI taxonomy): Bacteria > Pseudomonadati > Bacteroidota > Flavobacteriia > Flavobacteriales > Weeksellaceae > Chryseobacterium > Chryseobacterium sp. StRB126. Next base: position 5,197,802 of record NZ_AP014624.1, on the reverse strand, counting down.
CGCAAAGATTCTTTACTATGGAAAAAACTTTTGAATCAAGGTGTTAAGATTGACTATTGGGGAACAAAGACATATAAGGTCATTACAAAATCAAAATTTGTTTTGGCTCCAGATAAAGAAAAGACAATCTCAAAGAAAATTTCAATTTTTAAAAAGGATTTAGAGTCTTCAGGTGCTTACTATACTTTTGATAAAAAAAAGGACTATTTTATTCAGGTAGAATTAAACTTTGACAGGACTGAGGTAAAAAAGTATTTGCCAGAAGAGCAGTTAGACTCTTTGAAAAAAAATAATATTAAAATATTTCATGGTATTTTAAAAACAAAGAAAATTCCATTGATATTAGATTAAGTAACTTTTTTATGCATCTCATAAAAGTACTTACTTTAGCCTATCCGGATTTTGCTTCAAAAAGCTATCCCATCCAGAATACGATTTTGTATCCGTAATGGTTCCAGAATTAAAATGATGACATACAGCAACAGCAAGACCATCGGAAGCATCTAAATATTTTGTTGGAAACTCCTTTAGATTAAGAAGATTCTGAAGCATTCCTGCTACCTGTTCTTTGCTGGCATTACCATTTCCGGTGATGGCCATTTTGATTTTTTTAGGAGAATATTCTGTAATAGGAATATTTCTGTACAAGCTAGCTGCCATAGCGACTCCTTGAGCACGGCCTAGTTTCAGCATACTTTGTACGTTTTTTCCAAAGAATGGAGCTTCAAGTGCTACTTCATCAGGATGATATTCATCAATAAGCGCTAAAGTTTTTTCAAAAATATATTTTAGTTTGGTCTCATGGTTGGGGTATTTTTTCAGAATTAGTTCATGAATAGAAACCATTTCCATTTTACCTTTTTTAACGGAAATGAGACCAAATCCCATAATAGCGGTTCCGGGATCAATACCTAAAATTATCTTCTCTGCAATCATTGGGGGCAAAGATAGGGCTTTCTCACATTTTAAAGAGTGGAAAAATATATTTTAAATATTTAATTATATTTAAAATTTTCATTTTTACATTGACTGTTTTGGTGTTTTTTCTGTGTATTTTTGTTTTTTTTCTGTTTTTGATTGAAATTGTTTGAAGACTTTATTAATTTTAAATAAAAATTGATTATGAAAAAAATATTCAATGGTCTAATCATTCTCACTCTTTTATTATGTAGTTTTCAAAAAAAAAGTGAGACAGAGTTATCCGCTAATACCTCTGTTGCAACAGAAAATGACAGAATTATTTATCTGTTTTTTAAGGCAGATAAAGATCAATCAGGGATTGACAAAATCGTCCTCCAAAACAGCAGAATTTCAAATGGAAGATTGAAATTCATTGTTTCTTTTAAAAGAAATGAAGCCCAAAAAGGCGACTATATCATTACACTTGCAGAATCGGGAGGAAGAGAAATAGCCCAACAGCTTATAAAAAATCCGCTCAACCCTGAATTAGAAGTTTACGAAAAAGAAGGAATTACAAGACAAAAAGCATCTCTTCAGAACGCGGAGTTCAGTGCAAGGTTTTCTTATTCTGAAAATATCAAACTTGTAAAAATTGAGAAAGTAACAGAGTCAGGAGCTCAACTATTATTCACTCAAAAACTATCATTATGAAAAAAGTTTTATTTTCCCTTTTGATTAGTAGCAGTTGTTTTGCTCAGGTATTTGAAACGGTTCCTCTTTTACAAAATGGGGATAATAATAAACGTGTAGTAATTGCTGTACTAGGAGATGGATTTACCACTTCTGAACAAGCTGCATTTACTACATCAGCTACTACTACTACTACTACTATAAATTATCTTTTTACAAAAAGCCCCTATAATCAGTATAAAAATTACTTCAATGCCTATGCTGTTAAAGTTGTCTCCACAGAATCTGGAGTAAAGCACCCGGGAACTGCTACAGATGTTATTGAGCCGGTAATTCCTGTATCTAATCCCAACAACTATCTTGGTTCTTCATTTGATTTCGGAGTTCACAGATGTATGTACAGTAATACCACTAATAAAGTAGGACAGGTACTTGCTGCTAATATTCCTGATTATGATATTACATACATATTAGGTAACTCCACAGAATATGGAGGCTGTGGCGGCACTTATGCTTTTGTTTCTTTAGCGGCTGCATCCAATGAGATTGTAGTTCATGAATTAGGACACTCATTTGGGGAGTTAGCCGATGAATATTGGTTTGCAGGTTCACTTGAATCTCCCAATAAAACTCAGAACTCCAACCCTGCTACAATAAAATGGAAAAACTGGATCGGAATAAATGGAATAGGAATCAATCCGTATACAGAGAGCCCAACATGGTTCAGACCTCATGAGAATTGCGAAATGAGATTTCTTGATAGAGAATTTTGTTCCGTGTGTAAAGAAACGATCATTGAAAAAATTCATTCATTGGTTTCTCCTGTGGATTCTTTTACACCGGCCAATACATCTTCAGTAAATGCTTCAGCGGATGTTACCTTCACAGTGAATGAAATACTTCCTGTTCCTAATACTTTAGTTGAACGGAACCACACTTACAGCCACGGGAAATACACTTACTCTGAGCCCTTCACAACTTAATGCGGGAAGTAATACATTACTCTTTTCTGTTGTAGATAACAATCCTCTTTTGAAAGTGGATAATCATAGCAGTATACATATTACAAATGTTTCTTGGACATTAATAAAATCTACCCTTGGACTTTCTGAAGTGAATGCAGAAGAAAGAAGATTCAGTATCTATCCGAACCCAACAACAGGTGAATTTTATGTAAAAGGAAAAAATGACTTCTCGAAAAATGTGAATGTTGAAATATATGATGCTTCAGGAAAACATATTCCTAATAAGTTTGAGCTAAGCGAGCCCGCATCAATCAAAATTGATATTAAAAATTTTCCGACAGGAACTTATCTGATGAATATCATTGAAAACAAAAACATTATTATTTCCCAAAAGATTATAAAAGAATAAATTTAAGCCAAAAGAAATCAACTAGCTAGTTGATTTCTTTAGCTTTTTCTCTGCAATAGGAACCCAATTCCCATCATGGCGTAACAATAGGATTTTATCAACTAAAAATTTCGTTTTGTATTCCTTGTGTTGATATTTTTCTCAGGCTTTAAGATAATTTTCCCAACTCAAATCTCTGTAGCCTATGGTCATATGAGGGGTGAAAGAATATTTTGCAAAGCTAAACTGTTGTTTTACCCTGTTGTAAAGATCTGTTAAGCGAATATTATCTTCAGGATGCACAAAGATCACCGGATTTTTGGGATTGGGAAAACTACCGAAACCATTCAATTCAATTTCAAATGGCGGAAGACTGGTATTAATTTTCTGAAAAGCAGCGTGAATATCTTCCTCTAATTCCGGTTCTCTGGAGAAAGGAGGGAAAAGGGTGATATGGGCATCATTTTTTAGCGCCTGAGAACTATGATAAAAAATAGCCATATCTCTTTTAAAGTCCCTAATCTCCTTAATGATTTCCTCAGGTGGGTAAATTGCAATGAAGTACATCTTTTTCATAAGGCAAAATAAAAATTTTAAAATAAATTTAATGCATAAGAAAATTATGCATATGTTTGCAATGTATTAAAATAGCACCATGAAAAAAAACAGTCTTTATAAAGGAACGTTACAGAACATTATTTTGAAGTTGCTTTCAAAAGAGGTTAAAATGTATGGCTACCAAATTACCCAAAGAGCCAAAGAGCTTACCCAGGGTGAACTTGAGATGACAGAAGGAGCACTTTATCCGTTACTTCATAAGCTGGAGAACGATGGGATGATTACTTCGGAAATTCAGAAAATAAACGGAAGAGATCGTAAATACTACCTGCTTACTGAAAAAGGAAAGAAACAGCAGGCAGAGCAGGAGAGTGAGATGAAAAGTTATCTGATAAATCTTCAATCTATTTTTAGCATATGATAAGCACAGTGCAGGAAAGTAAGGTTACAGAGTATCTTATTTCCAAAAACCTTTCACTGGACCTCCAGATAGAGATTAAAGATCATATGATTAATCAGATCATGGATTGGGAACTGGAGGAAAATCTCAGCTTTGAAGAAGCTCTTTCCCGAGTAAAAGAATTATGGAAGGATGAATTTACGGCCACAGGATACTGGATGTTTTTTAGGGAACCTATTCCATTGATCGCAAAGAAAGTAATCCGTGAAAAATACAACAGTCTGTTGAAAAAATCTTTTTTAATAGGACTGCTGTTTTTCGGAATCAATATGCTGTTGATTTATCTTTCCAATAGTGTAGAAACGTACAGCATTCTTTTCAAAGGATTGAACGGAATATTTTTATTAGTGCTGGGAACGGCATGGATCCTGAATTTTAAAATCCGAAAATATATGAAACCTGATTTTAAATACAAAGGGAGATGCCTGTATACGATGTACCAGCAAAATATGGGATTACTGCTGATAGGGACAATATCTATGCTGCAAATGGTGCTGAGGGACGGGCATTATGCTTATCAGTTTTTTAGAGAGCAGAATCATACCAATACCTTTATGGTAGCGGTTACATTGTTGATCCCTTTTTTACTGCAAAGCTTGGTGATTTTTACTTTATTCAATTTTTATGAACATAAGAAAAGTCTGCTGAGAATGGAAGATTTCCTTAACCTTAATACTGATCGTCAGTAAACATATCAATTAAAAAAAATAAAAACTAATAACCATTTTTATATGATTACACTTATTCAGGAAAAAGAAATACATCAATTCCTTTTGTCAAAGAATCTTAATCGGGAACTATTTTTTGAAATTAAAGATCATTTTATCCAACAAATTTCTACGCTTATGGAAGAGCAGAAATCAAATTTTGATGAAGCCTTTCAGAATACAAAACTAAGCTGGAAACAGGAACTGGATATTGTAAAGGCAGATCTGTTCTCATTCAGAAAGATTACAAGGCTTGAAAAAGAAATGCTTCAGAAAAGATTTAAGAATATTATGCTGTATGCTGCGGTCTTCACGTTGCTTCTTTCCAAATTTATATTGACGGGCCCAGAAGTGTTTATGTATTCTGAAGTTGTTTTGTTAGGAGCCTTGATTTCACTCTTAGCCTATAACCTCATTTTCAGAAAAATGAAACTCTACCATTACGTACAGCTCAGTTTCCATCCTTTGATAATAAAGAATGCACTTGCTGGCATTGTGCTTTTCACTTCTGTCTATCTTTTTTATGATAATCTGGCAGTAGAGGGAAGTGGAATGCTAAAGCTTTTCTTTTTATATGCTATGGCAGTTAAAATTCAGTTATTGTATTATAAAGCAAGAAAAATTAGTGTCCTGATCTAAGCTGATTAAGGGTGTTTTCAAGATGATCTGTAATTTTTTTTACTTCAATATGCGGTTTGAAAACTAGACTCTTTCCTTTTTCTTCATCTGCAATATTAGAAAGAATAATAACAGAAGTCTTTGTTTCAGGATAATAGATATTCAGAGAAGGGGAACCTTTTATATATCCGCTGTGAAAATAAGAATTGGGCTTGCCGATGTTCAGCATAATTCCATAGGCATAGCCCATTTTTCCAAAGATTGCATGTCGTCTTTCTGCACTTTTTGCCATGAAGAGTTTAAGCGTTTCCGGCTTCAGAATTTTGCCGCCATACAACGCACTGTTCCATGCATGAAGATCCTGAATAGTAGAAAGAACTCCACCGGCAGGAGTACCTATTTCTTTTCCACCTAATCTTTTAGGCATATTGGGAACTTCTTCGAATTTATTAGCATTTCCCAAATAAGCAGATGCAAAATTGTTTCCTTTAAAAATATCTCCGGTTGAAGATTGGGTCATACCTGCCTTTTTGAATAGTTCTAACGCATTGTCATCGTATGATTTTCCGGATACGGTTTCTACGATTTTTCCCAACGCATTAAAACCATCGTTGGAGTAGAAAAAATCTGTCCCGCTTTTAAACATCAGTTTTCCACCCATCATATTCAGTCCTGAAGTGTGATTCAGAAGCTGATGAATCGTAATGTTTTCATATTCTTTGATCTGAAACTCCTTTAAATATTTAGAAACTTTATCCGTAACATTTAATTTTCCCTGTTCCATCTGAAGCAAGACCATAACGGCCGTGAACTGCTTACTTACAGATCCTATAGCAAAAATGGTACTGCTGTCTATTTTAGTTTTTCTCTTAAAATCCGAATACCCTTTTTCTTTTTTGTAAAGAGGAAGAGAATCTTTAAAAACGGCTATACTTCCATTAAAATGATACTTCTTGAATACAGAATCAATCTGCTGCTCTAAAAGTGTTTCCTGAAAAGCGGTGATGGTAGAATCAACAATTGCTTTTTTATCAACGGGAGGTAATGGAGTCTCTGTTTTACATGACAATACTAAAAAACAAAAAGAAATAAGGAACATTAAATTTTTGATCATGGGTGTTTATTTTTTTGAGATTAAAGTTGATACTCTTAAAGATACTGAAATTTTTAAGAGCGTTGTAGGATGCAAAATGCGTGCTAAGAAGGGAAAATTCGAGTATTTATTCTATATTTAATGGTTCTTTGAAGACTATTCAATACATTTGAATAGATTATACATTATCCCACCATCATGAAAGAACACCTGAAAAATGATTCAGTAAACATAAGCCATCTATTAGATATTATAAAAAAGCAAGGAGCAGAATACCTGAGTTCTCTTTCGGACAGGCCTACATCCATCAATAACCCTTTTGTATCAGAGCCGGTAAGCCTGCCGGAGTATGGTTATGGAACCGAAGAAGTAATCAAAATATTCAACGAAAGGTTTGAAGCTATCATGGTAGCATCTTCCGGCCCAAGATATTTGGGATTTGTAACCGGAGGCACTACACCGGCATCTATTGCCGGAGACTGGCTGACTACCATTTATGATCAGAATACCCAATCTACAAAAGGGCAGGGAGATATTTCTGCGAATGTAGAATTTGAAACCATCAAACTTATTCTGGAGCTACTGGAACTTCCGGATAGTTTTCTAGGCGGCTTTGTTACCGGAGCAACAATGTCTAATTTTACCTGTCTGGCAGTTGCTCGTCAATGGTTAGGGAAAGAAAAAGGACGAGATATTGCTAAAGAAGGAGTTTCTGAAACCATGAAAGTTCTGACAGCAACTCCTCATTCTTCCTCTGTAAAGTCACTATCTCTTTTAGGAATGGGCAGCAATAATATGATCACGGTTAAAACTGATGGAAATGATCGTGAAGCTATTTCTATTAAAGATCTGGAAGAACAGATCATACGACTGAACAATGAACCGTTTATACTGATCTCCAGCGGTGGAACTGTAAATACTGTTGATTTTGATGATTTCATAGAGATCAAAAAACTGAAAGAAAAATATAACTTCTGGTGGCATATTGATGCTGCTTTTGGCGGCTTTGCTGCTTGCTCCGAACATTATAAACATCTTGTTAAAGGTTGGGAAAGTGCCGACAGTATTACGGTAGACTGCCATAAATGGCTGAATGTTCCTTATGAAAGTGCCCTATTTTTTGTAAAGGAAGAATACAAGATTTTGCAGGGAGAAACCTTTCAGAATTCCAATGCTCCTTATTTAGTAGATCCTTTGGCTGATTTCAATTATTTGAATTTTCTTCCTGAGAACTCAAGACGCCTAAAAGCTCTTCCGGCATGGTTTACTTTAATGGCTTATGGAAAAGAAGGCTATAAGGAAATTGTAGAAAATAATGTGTCATTGGCCAGAAATTTTGGAAGACTTATTGAAAACAGTAATGATTTTAAACTCTTAGTCCCGGTACGTCTCAATACAGTATGTTTCACTCTGAAAGATGATACAAAGCAGGAGGAGATAGGTAAATTTCTTGAAATGCTTAATAGTACAGGGAAAGTTTTCATGACACCCACTTTCTATAATCAACATAAAGGGATCCGGGCAGCTTTTGTCAATTGGAAAACCAATGAAACAGATGTTCAGCTGATCTTTGAAACGATGAACAATACCATTACACAGTTAAAGTAAAATTTTATTGCGAAAAATGCACGAATAAACTCATTGTGTATTAATATTTTATGTTCTTATGTGGTTTAGAAATAACAATTTTTTCTAAACCACGTAGAAGCAAAGGCTTAAAGTTTACAGGATTCATTTTATTCGTTCATCCATGGCTAAAAATATCGTTTGTAGATTATTTTGGAATCAGGTCGCAGAACCAGAAAACATATTCTTCATCTTGGTCTTCTGAATTAGACTTTGGCTTGGGATAGGTCTTTTTCACCGTTTCTCCAATTTCAAACTGAACCGGGCTTTTAAAAATTGGCCCATCAAAAGTAAAAGTATGGAATTCCCCATTTTCTCCACAAGGATCAATATTTTCAGGAAGATCATCAAGGAATTGCTGGTCAATGATTCTTCCTGCAAAGCTTTTGTCCAGATAGGTTCCATTTACACAGGTTACAATTGTTTTAAATCCCAGTTTTAAAAATTCTCGGATGAGGTCAGAGGTATCTTGTTTCCAAAGAGGAAATACAGCCTGCATGCCAATAGTATTTAATTGTTTTTCTCTGTATTGGCGGAGGTCTTCCAGAAAAATGTCTCCAAAAATAGAGTGGGTAATACCCTGCGCCTGTATTTCAGCCATTGTTGTATGCATGATTTCCTGATACTCTTCCATAGAAGGTTCTTTGGGAAGCTCCATTTTAGTAAGGGGAATACCAATAAGAGAAGCCTGCTGTTCCAATAGATGAACATGAACCCCATGCATAGAAATCCTTTGAAATTCTTTATTGATGCTGGTTAATAGAGTTTCTACATCATATTGATTTTCCTGTACTATTTTATAAAGAGCCAAGGCAGAATCTTTTCCGCTGCTCCAGTTGAATAAGGCTTTACACTTCATTGCTCTAAATTTCTATTGATACTGCAATTTTATGACAAAATTTGTAACATTCCAGTGATTTATAGTGTCTAATTAGTATAATAGACTTGAAAACACTCAAAATTAAACAGATTTAAAATAAAACACATGAAAAATCTATTGGTTGGGACAGCCGTCCTATTTTTCACAGGAATCGCAACACCTTTATTTTCACAAAAATCTGAAACTCCAAAATTTGTAAGCAACACAGAGGGAGTAAAAGAATATACACTGGTTAACGGGATGAAAGTTCTTTTGATTCCGGATGCCTCGCAAAGTAATATGGTGGTGAACATTATTTACAATGTAGGTTCTAAGCACGAAGGTTATGGAGAAAAAGGAATGGCCCACTTACTGGAACATATGTTATTTAAAAGCACTAAAAAATTAGGTGATATTAAAAAACAATTGTCAGATAAAGGAGGAGACGCCAATGGGACAACTTGGTACGACAGAACAAACTATTATGAAATTTTCCCTTCCAGTGACGAAAACCTGAAGTGGGCTTTAGAAATGGAAGCAGACAGAATGGTGAATGCTACGATTCTTCAAACTGATCTTGACAAAGAGTTCTCTGTCGTAAGAAATGAATTTGAGATTGGCGAAAATAATCCGGGATCAGTTCTAATGGAGCGCATTGTATCCACTGCTTATTTATGGCATAACTACGGAAACAGTACCATCGGAAGTAAAGAAGATATTGAAAGAGTAAAGGCGCCAACCCTTAGAAAATTCTATGAGAAACATTATCAACCGGACAATGCTACATTGGTTGTCGCAGGTAAATTTGATGAAAAACAGGCTTTAAATTATATCACCCAATATTTCTCAGTTATTCCGAGACCTTCAAGAGTTTTGGATCAGACTTATACTGTTGAGCCGGCTCAGGATGGAGAACGTTTTGTAGAACTGAAACGTTCAGGTGACAGTAAAATTGTAGGGGCATTGTACCATACAGCGCCTTATGCAGATAAAGATTATGCAGCATTAGATGCATTATCAGAGATATTAACGGCAGATCCTTCAGGATATTTATATAAGGCGATGATTGATTCTCATAAAGCCGCTTCTGTTTATTCTTATCAGCCAACGGTAAGAGACGCAGCCTTTATGTATTTCGGATTGGAAATTCCTGCAGATAAAGATGTAAAAGCAGTGGAAAGTGAGTTCAGAACAGAGCTTGACAAAGTTGCAATCATTAAGTATACAGAACAGGATGTTACAAGAGCAAAGGCTAAGATTTTAAAACAAATTGAGAACACAAAAAACAATACCATCAATTTTGCAATTGGACTTACGGAGATTGTAGGGGCCGGAAGTTATAAGTTAGGAATGCTATATCGTGATAATGTAGAAAAACTAACCTTGGCCGATATCCAAAGGGTTGCTGATAAATATTTTAAAACCAATAACAGAACGGTAGGGGTGTTTGTACCAGCTAAAGATGAAAAAAGAGTTAAAAACCTTGAATATTCTGATGACCAGATTGCTAGTCTGACCAAAGATTATAAAGGAAAAGCGTTAGAAAAAGAAGTAGCTCCTTTTGAAGCAAGCGTTAAAAACCTAAAAGCTAATCTTTCTGAAGGTAAATTAAGCAACGGGATGAAGTATGGCGTTATCAAGAAAGAAATTAAAGGTGGGAAAGTAATGGGAAGTTTCCGTTTCCCTGTAAGTAACGCTAAAGACTTAAGCGGGAAAGCTCAGATAGGAGCTTTAATGGCCCAGGTTATGAAAACCGGAACCAAATCTCATACGAAAGAGCAGATTCAGGATATGCTGGATCAGTGGAAATCTTCCATCAACTTCTCATTCAAAGGGCAAACGTTAACTGCAAACGTAAATACATACAAAGAGCATTTGCCGAAAGTAATGGATCTGATGAAAGAAATCCTTACAGAATCTAACTTCCCGGAAGCAGAACTGGTAAAGACCGTAAATGAATACAATACTTACCTTGAAGGTTCTTTAAATGATCCACAGGCATTAGCGTTTACTGAGATTGGAAAAATTACTGAAAACTATCCTAAAGAAAGCATTTATTATACTCCATCTTTCAAAGAACAGATTGAGGCAAATAAAACAATCAAAAGACAGGAACTTGTAGATTTTTACAATAAAATTATAGGAAGTAATAATGGAGTAGGAACCATGATTGGAGATCTGGATTCTAAAACAGCATCTACTTTAATGGAAAATACATTCGGGAAATGGAATTCCAAATCGAACTATGAACAAATTAAGCCTGAACTTTTTGCGACTAAAAAAGAAGATAAGATCTATTTAACTCCAGATAAAGAAAACGGAGCAGCGGTAGGTAAGATTAGCTTCTCTATGGATAGAAATAGCCCTGATTATCCAGCACTGCTGATAGCTAATGAAATGTTGGGCAGCGGTGGATTCATGACGGCAAGAATTCCGATGAGACTCCGTGAAAAAGAAGGGATAAGTTATGGTGCAGGTTCATATATGGCGGTTCCGACAGATAATAATGTGGCATCCTGGGGTTGGTATGCATTCTTTAATCCAACTAAAAAAGATGCTGTAAACAAAGCTTTAAAAGAAGAAGTAAATAAAGCTGTAAAAGAAGGATTTACTGAGGAAGAATTTAAATCTAACCTAACTTCTTGGTTAACTTCAAGAAAAACAAGTTTAGGGAATGAGAGTACACTGATGGGACTTGTCAACTCTCAGCTTCAGTATGGTATTCCTTTAGAAGACTATGATACATTGGAAGCGAAAGTTTCAGCTTTAAAAGTAGGACAGGTAAATGATGTTCTTAAAAAATATATTAGTGAAGACAAGCTGACTTCTGTTTTTGCAGGAGATTTCAATAAGAAATAGTTCCAGCTCCATATAAAGTAAAACCGCAGATGATTCTGCGGTTTTACTTTTTTAAGATTGTTAAAAGGACCTTCCAACTTCTTTATTTAAATACTCTCTTATTTTCTATAGGATACAATCGCACCGTTTTCAAAGTAGTAATCACTTCCAAAAAGTTCTTCTGCGTAGATTTCCGGAAGGAAATAGTAATCAATCTTATTCTCTTTCAGGTATTGTTCAAATTCCTTTTTTGTGATTTCTTCACCATCCAGAAAATAAATAAAGTCTTTATTCTTAGGACTGAAAGGAAATGTTTTAATTTGATCCAGATTTAGATTCAGGATATTATCATCTTTAATATGCCGTTTATTCACAAAAAGAAAATATTTATTAGTATTTAATTCTCCCTTCTGAGGTTCACCTTCAAGAACGAAAATATTGTTTATTCTGATATTATCTGCAGGAATATTGATATAATTTTTAAATGCCTGAGTAGATGTAAACCTTTTAAAAGGAGTAAGAATCGTAATAAACTGATACTGGATAAGGTTTCCGGGATCTCCTGAAGGTTTTACTTCCAGTTGTCTGGTGATTACAGGCTCTGGAAAATCATAATCTTCATCCTCTGATTTAGGAGATACCCAAATCATTCCCTGTATTTCAGCAGTGCCCAAAGTATCAATCTTCTTTTTTTGTGCGTTGAGATTTGAAGTAAATAAGATAGACAGAAAGACTCCACTGGCTATTTTTCTAAAAGGAAGTTGAAAAAAGTTGTATGGAGTTCCTGTTTTTCCTTCCGGAATAGATAACCGATCTGCCTGAATCCTTCCACAAACAGATGAATGTGATTGTAATAATATCTTAATCTCATCATCCGTTTTGTCCGCTAGGTCATATACTTTCTTTGAACAAAGATCACAAAAGCTTCCACCGGGAATCTCCTGCATATTTTCCCGGGCAGCAGAACAAGGCTCTTTAATTTGAAATTCCTTTTTCATGAGTGTTAGTTTTCTTAGATTAAAAATACGAAAAAACCTCAAAGAAATTCCTTGGGGTTTGAATTATAATGTTTTTATTAAATCGCTGACTTTAAGCCTTTTTTGATAGAGGTGTCGGTTATGAAATCCAACTGGTAACTGTAATTATTTACAACCTTTTTTCTTTTGAGCATTTGTGAAACTAAAAATAAGACAGAGCAAAAGGGCAAGTGAGATTCTCATATTTTATTTTTTGCGGCGAATATAAATAAAAAACCTAACAGGATTCCGAATCCTGTTAGGTTTTGTTATGTCAAGATGTATCTTGTCTTACATATTTCTTCTGTACTTACCACCCACTTCAAATAAAGCATTGGTGATTTGTCCCAGAGAACAGTATTTTACGGCATCCATCATTACATTAAATAAATTCTGCTGATTGATGGCTGCATGTTGTAATGTTTTTAAGGCTGCTTCTGACTTGTCTTCATTAGATTTTTGGAAACTATGAAGGGTTTCGATCTGAACCTGCTTTTCCTCCTCAGTTGAACGGATAACTTCTCCAGGACGAACTGTTGGCGAACCATCTTTTCCTAAGAAAGTATTTACCCCGATGATTGGATACTCTCCAGTATGTTTCAACCATTCATAATGCATAGATTCTTCTTGGATTTTTGAACGTTGATACATCGTTTCCATAGCACCAAGAACACCACCCCTTTCAGTAATTCTGTCGAATTCTGCATAAACAGCTTCTTCCACAAGATCTGTTAGCTCTTCAATAATGAAAGATCCCTGAAGTGGGTTTTCATTTTTAGCTAACCCTAATTCTTTGTTGATAATCAACTGAATCGCCATTGCTCTTCTTACAGACTGCTCAGTTGGCGTTGTAATGGCCTCATCATAAGCGTTGGTGTGAAGTGAATTACAGTTATCATAAATTGCATAAAGCGCTTGTAGTGTGGTTCTGATATCGTTGAAATCAATTTCCTGAGCGTGAAGCGAACGCCCTGAAGTTTGGATGTGGTATTTCAACATTTGGCTTCTTTCGTCTGCTCCATATTTCAGTTTCATGGCTTTTGCCCAGATTCTTCTTGCTACACGTCCGATCACTGAATATTCAGGGTCAATTCCGTTAGAGAAGAAGAAGGATAAGTTAGGAGCAAAATCATTGATATTCATTCCTCTTGACAAATAATATTCCACATACGTGAAACCATTAGCCAGTGTAAATGCCAACTGAGAAACCGGGTTTGCTCCAGCTTCAGCAATGTGATATCCTGAAATAGAAACCGAGTAGAAGTTTCTTACTTTTTCTGTGATGAAATATTCCTGAACGTCCCCCATTAATCTTAGGGCAAATTCAGTAGAGAAAATACAGGTATTTTGAGCTTGATCTTCTTTTAAAATATCTGCCTGAACAGTCCCACGAACAGTGGCAATCGTTTTAGCCTTAATTTCAGCATAAGCTTCAGCAGGAATCACTTCATCTCCCGTTAAACCTAATAGTTTTAATCCTAAACCATTATTGGAAGGAGGTAATTCCCCGTTATATTTTGGTCTTTCTAAACCTTTATCATCGAATTTTGCTTTTAAAGCTTTCTCAACATTAGCTTCAAGCTTATGTTCAGCAATATATTTCTCAACATTCTGGTCGATGGCAGCATTCATAAAGAAAGCTAATAACATCGGTGCAGGTCCGTTGATGGTCATCGAAACTGAAGTCATTGCATTCACCAAATCAAATCCGGAATACAATTTTTTAGCATCATCCAACGTCGCAATAGAAACTCCTGCATTTCCAATTTTACCATAAATATCTGGTGGAAGAGCAGGGTCTTGTCCGTATAAAGTTACAGAGTCAAAAGCTGTGGATAAACGTTTTGCATCCATTTCTGCCGAAACATAGTGGAATCTTCTGTTGGTTCTTTCCGGCCCACCTTCTCCGGCAAACATTCTGGTTGGATCTTCTCCAGTTCTTTTGAAAGGATAAATTCCCGCAGTGTATGGAAACCCTCCCGGAAGATTTTCCTGACCTTTCCATTTAATCAAATCACCCCAATCAGTATATTTTGGCAATGATATTTTTGGAATTTTTAAATGAGATAAAGATTCGGTTGAAGTCTCAACCTTAATTTCTTTTCCGCGAACAAAATAAGAATAAAACTCAGCTTTGAAAGCCTGTTTCGTATCATCCCAATTCTTTAAGAAATCAATATTCTCCTGTTGAAGATCTTTTTCTGCTTTCTGATATTCAGCATCTAAAGTTTCATTTGAAAGGAAACTTTTTACGCCTTCAATGTGATACATTTTTCTTGCTAATTCAGCCTGTTTTTCAACGTTGGCGTCGTATTGTCTGTTGTTTTCAACAATTTCAGAAAGGTAACGTACTCTTTTTGGAGGAATGATCGTTACTTCGTCTGTAATTTCCTGTTCCACAAAACCTCGCAAGTTGAGATCAGAATATTTCTCATTAACTTTTTCAACCAATCGGTTGTATAACTCAGTTGTTCCGTGGTCGTTGAACTGAGATGCTTTTGTTGCATACACCGGCATGTCATCTAATGGGCTTTCCCACAACAAATGGTTTCTCTGGAACTGCTTCCTTACGGCCTGAAGTGCATCTAAAGCACCACGTTTATCAGACTTGTTTAAAGCGACCAAATCCGCATAATCTAACATGTCGATTTTTTCCAACTGTGTAGAAGCTCCATATTCAGGAGTCATCACGTACATGGAAACGTCTGCAAAGTCAGAAACTTCCGAACCTGATTGACCAATACCTGAAGTTTCCAAAATAATCACATCAGGATGAGCTAGTTTCAATACATTTAATGCAGAATGAATGAACGGAGAAACGGAAACGTTGTTTTCTCTCGTCGCCATGGAACGCATATACACTCTTGGATCATTAATCGCATTCATGCGAATTCTGTCTCCCAAAAGCGCTCCTCCGGTTTTCTTTTTCGAAGGGTCAATCGAAATGATGGCAATTTTTTTACCCGGATTTGAACGTAGAAAACGTCTTACCAATTCGTCTGTCAAAGAAGATTTTCCGGCTCCTCCTGTACCCGTGATACCGATAATTGGGATATTTAAATCTTTTGATTTTTCGTCAATAGCTTGTACCAGTTCAGGTTTTTCTTCTGAGAAGTTTTCAACGGCAGAAATGATTTTAGCTATGCTTGTAGAATTTTCAAAGTCGATTGAATCTAAATCACTTGCTGTAACCTCTTTTCCTGTTGCGAAATCTGATCTTTTCACTAAATCGTCGATCATTCCCTGTAATCCAAGTTCGCGGCCGTCATCAGGAGAATAGATTCTGTCGATTCCGTAAGACATGATATCTTCGATTTCTTCAGGCAGGATTACACCACCACCACCACCAAAAATTTTGATCTGTGGTGAGTTTTTTTCTCTTAAAAGGTCATAAATATATTTGAAGTATTCATTGTGACCTCCCTGGTATGAAGTTAATGCAATCGCATTCGCATCTTCCTGGATCGCTGTGTTTACAACTTCCTCAGCTGATTTGTCATGTCCTAAGTGAATCACTTCACATCCAGTTCCCTGAATGACACGACGCATAATATTGATCGCAGCATCATGTCCGTCAAATAATGACGCCGCTGTTACGATTCTTACCTTGTTGGTTGGAGTATATTTTTGGGTTTCCATAAAAATTCTAGAAAGTTTCTAAGTTTTCAAATATAATAATAAAAAAAGAACCTTGTGTTTGATTTTATAATGCTGATTATCATAAGTTTGGGCGTCTCTATTTAATAAAATGATTCCATTTTTAGGTTTAAGAATTTGAAAGACGAAAGGTTCGGTGGTTGCAGAATCAAAAATGACTTAAAGATTTCATTTAGAAATTGACATATCCTTAATTAACCTGATGTCGGTTGAAGCAACTAAAACTGATGATGACTGGAAGAAGGAGGCAGGGGATTATTTTAGTTATACTAACTACAGTTACTATTAAATGACCTTAAATAAAAGAAACCGTAATTGTTTATGGCCTTCATAACTTCCAGCTTCCAGCTCCGCGCTTCAAATCAACCTAAATCAGTAATTTTTATCCTGAATTGAGATTAATTTCTCAAATTAAAATCTCTACTTTTGCACCATATTTTACAGACATGCAAAAAGCTTTGATATATTTCGCGTTGGGAGCCGTAGTCAGTTTCCTTATCAATTATTTCTTTTTAAGTTCAGATAATATCGGTCTGGAATTTTATTATGCTGTTGCTTTTGGAGCCGCCTGGGGTGTTGCTTATTATCTGGATACTCCGGATTTCACATTGCCTAAAAAATTAGGACTGTCTTTTGTTGTAATGGCTATTCTTGTACTGATAGGAACTTTAATTTTTAAACTTGAACTGGCCATTCCATCCATCCTGAAGTTTTCCATGGTGTTTGTAGCCTATTATGTAATAGCAAGTTTTAGAGGAACAAAGTCATTAAGAAAATAAAAAAAGAGGCAGTCAAATTTGACTGCCTCTTTTTTTATTTAATGGATCATCATGAAGCTTACCAGAGCGAGTCCTACAAGTAAAAACATGAACGCAAAAAAGTTTATCGTTAATAACATAATACCAACTATAATGCTTACTAGCCCGTGTGCACGGTAAACCCTTCGGTGAGCAATAAAGAAATATCCCATACTGTAAATGGTAAGGATAGTCATTACTAAATAAAGAACTGCGTTTAAAGCTTTAATTTCCGTTAGTTTTGCCACTTTTCCAAACAGGAATATCAATAAAATGGTAAGTAATAAGAAAGAGAAATAATGCAGGGTGAAAATTCCGTGATCAAAATACCACCATTTTTTCTTACTGTGGAATATCCATAGGAAGAATGCAAACAAAGGGAGGTAGATAAAAAGGGCTTTAGGCAGATTGTGAAATGATTTTTCAAGCATATTGTCTAAAAGCTCCTTTTTGGTAACTCCATGTTCTTTAAGCTCGAAGAATTTATGAGCAATAGGCTTCTCTAAAAAATCAAAAAAACCTGGATTTTTAGCTATTGCAGAATCATAAGACTTCTTTGTTTTATAGTTTTTACCACTGAAGTCCGGATCTATCGTTCTGTCCATATCCATCATTTCCTCTATTTCAGTAGAATCCGGAATCATTTTTAGCTTTTCAATGGCAAGAGAATCTTCCTCAGTCAGAGTTTTTTTAGCCTTTATACTGTCTATAATCTTTTGTGTTCCAATAGAAGTAACCGGTTTTACGATTTTTACAAGACTCGTTTTGTTGTGTTCTTCATTATCCTTGTCTTTGGAATTTATATTTACCATAGGAAAAAGTGCAAATACAAAGAATGTTATAAAACTGACAAAAATATAAAGCTTTACAGGGGGTACAAACTTCTGCCTCTTTCCTTCCAGATAAGTATTTGTCAATTTGCCGGGCTTAAATAACAGATTTTTTACAGTTCCCCAGAACTGACCGTCATAATGGGTGAAATCTTCAATAAAATGGGTGAACAGAAAATAGAAAGGCTGCCGTCTTTCAGTATTTTCCTGTCCGCAATGAGGGCAGAATCTTTCCTCTACTTGATGCCCACAGTTCAGGCAGGTTTTGTCTTCTCGGATCTTTCCGTGGCTCATGGTACTTGTTTGTGCGACAAAGATAATTATTTCGGGAAATAAATAATGATATCAATAAGCTTTTGAATAAATCCTTAAAGAAAAATTAAAATAGATAGATAATGATTCTCAGAAGAAGAGGAACAATCTATATATTAAAGTCTTTTTAATGAGTTTAAAGAGACTTTGTATAATAGAGTAGTTCATCATAAAGTGATCGGTTTTAAAATAAGTAGAATGAATTTTCACAGAAATTTTAAGAGAAAGGCAATAAAGAAAGAGTTGAGGGAAGAAACTCTTGCTTTATCATCTCTGTGTTTTTAGAACCTTCTAAACGTTTTTTTTCATCGCCACAACATTTTACAAGTTTTATGCCAAAATTATAAATAGTGTTAAAATCTATTGCTAGAGGGCTGATTATCCGATAATCTATAGATTAAATAAAATATGTTTTTGGGTTACGAAAATAATTTGTACCTTTGCACACCCTTTTAGGGGTAAATTATGTTTAATCTTTAACTAAAACGTGTGAATACATTAAGTTACAAAACTGTTTCAGCGAACAAAGCTACTGCTAATAAAGAATGGGTTGTGGTAGACGCTGAAGGACAGCCGTTAGGAAGACTAGCTTCTACGGTTGCAAAGATTTTGAGAGGTAAGCACAAAACGAATTTTACACCTCACGTAGATTGTGGTGATAACGTAATCGTTTTGAATGCTGGGAAAATTACGCTTTCCGGAAACAAGTGGGCTGATAAGACTTATATCTGGCATACAGGATACCCTGGTGGACAGAAGTCTATGACTGCGGCTGAACTTCAAAAGAAAGATTCTTTAAAGGTATTAGAGAAGTCTGTAAAAGGTATGTTACCTAAAAACAGACTAGGTGCTGCTATCCTTAAGAACCTTTATTTATATGAAGGAACTGAGCACAAACATGAAGCTCAACAGCCTAAAACAATTAATGTTAACGAATTTAAATAATTAATTATGTCTATAGTTCACAAAATCGGAAGAAGAAAAACTTCTGTAGCAAGAGTTTATGTAAGACCAGGTTCTGGTGTTATTACAGTAAACGGTAAAGATGCTGCAACTTATTTCTCTACAGACGTGATGGTTTACAAATTAAACCAACCGTTCATCCTTTCTGAGACTGTTGGTCAGTATGACGTTACCGTAAACGTATTCGGTGGTGGTAATACAGGTCAGGCAGAGGCTATCAGATTAGGTATTTCAAGAGCTTTATGCGAAATCAACGCTGAGTTCAGATTAGCATTAAAGCCAGCTGGTTTACTTACAAGAGACGCAAGAATGGTGGAAAGAAAGAAGCCAGGTCAGAAAAAAGCAAGAAAGAGATTCCAATTCTCAAAACGTTAAGATTTCTTGTGGGCGAATGGCTTATGGCTATTGGCTACAGAAATGTATTAAATTTTTTTTAAACTTAATCTCGGCGAAAAGCCAATTGCCAAAAGCAACAAGCCAACCGCCAATTGCCCGTTACGTTTAGCATCCAAACGCTTCTCCCATCTAAAGAAGTTGTTGATTGTTTAAAAGACGGAAAGTAAACTAACAAAAACAGAAAACATGGCAAAAGCAAATGTAAAAGACCTTTTAGAGGCTGGCGTACACTTCGGTCACATGACTAGAAAGTGGAATCCAAATATGGCTCCATACATTTTTATGGAGAAGAACGGTATTCACATTGTAGACTTACATAAAACAGCAGTTAAATTAGATGAAGCGTGCAGCGCTTTAGAAAAATTAACTTCTGCAGGTAAAAAAGTTCTTTTCGTAGCTACTAAGAAGCAAGCGAAAGAAGTAGTTGCAAAACACGCTTCTGAACTTAATATGCCTTATATTACAGAAAGATGGCCTGGAGGTATGTTAACGAACTTCGTTACTATCAGAAAGGCGGTAAAGAAGATGAACTCTATCGACAAAATGAAAAAAGACGGTACGTTCGAAACTTTATCTAAAAAAGAAAGATTACAAGTTGACAGACAAAGAGCTAACTTAGAGAAAAACTTAGGTTCTATCTCTGACATGGTTAGACTTCCTTCTGCAATTTTTGTAGTTGATATCTTAAGAGAACACATCGCGGTAACTGAAGCTAAGAAACTTGGTATTCCAGTTTTCGGTATCGTTGATACAAACTCTGATCCTAGAAAAGTAGATTTCGTTATCCCAGGAAACGATGATGCTTCTAAATCTATCGATATGATCTTGAGCATTGTTTCTGATTCTATCAAAGAAGGTCAGTCTCAAAGAAAAGCTGATAAAGAAAAATCTAAAGAAGAAGGAGAAAAGGTATCTGCTGATACAGATGCTGATTTCGATGCAGAATAATTAAAGATTTTCTTTAATATAGGAAAAACGCTGGATTTCGGTCCAGTGTTTTTTTGTTTTATATAGGGTCTCGCAGATTTTACTGATGCCCCAGATTAATGAGGTGTTTTTATACTTTCATACAGGCCTCAATAATGATTTCAAACAGTTATTATGATATTTTGGTATGAATAGATACATGTAAAATTACGCTATGAGATGTCAGGGATTAACTGCTTTTAGAATGTTCAAAAATATTTAAAAATAAACCCTCATAGATTACTGTGAGGGTTTATTTTTTTTAGTTAGATACTTTGATATTGTATGAACTTGTAATAAACTTTGTAGACTGATAAGTTGAGTTGCACAACATACCTGATAGCCTGTAGCTTTGATTTTTAGGAACCATTACAGCTCCGATTTTTCCAGCTCCAATGGGAACCTTTTTAAAATATCCGTTACCACTGATGGTAAGAACCATATTGCAGCGAGATGCATTTTCTACCGAAAGAGAGGTTCTGGGATTGGTAGGATCTGCTTCGTTAAGAAGATCTGTAAGAACTTCAGCTGTTTCGGATTTGTAAGTTTTCATCAGTTCATTATATTCTCTCTCTGTATTAGCGGCACTACCACCACCGGAATTAGTAGGGTAGGGGTTTCTAATGGGATAGCCACCATAATTAACACTGCAGCTGGTAAGGATCACTGAAATCCCGGTAAGAACTAATAACTTTTTCATACCCGTTTATTTTTTTGCTTTTCTTTTTTTTAATGGTTTATCAGGTGGATCCTTTATCACAGAGACTTGTTGAGTTCCTGGCTGGCCCGGATTGTCTATGGTCACAAAGATACTTCTTTTTATATCTTTCTGAGAGAAGTACTTCATATCGCAAACATTACTGTTGAGTGTATAAAAGCCTTTATTAACGATAATGAAGTTTTCTCCGTGAGCGGGAACTGCAAGATTATAGTACTCTTTTCCTTCTATCCTGAGCACAATATTACAGTCTGAATTATTCTTAAATAAAAGAATAGATTCTTTTTTGGTAATATCCTCATTAAGCATTGTATTTAAGAGCTGTGCAGTTTTCTCTTTATGCTCTGCAGATGTTTCGGCAATTAAGCGCTTAAATTCTTCCGCTTCATTAGAATTGGGATCTTTCATCGCGTTTTTGGGGATATCAGCAATAACAGGTCTGGCCTCCATGGGTTTGGCAGCACGTGCTCCTTTTGTCCACTCAGAGTTTTTTAAAGCAATAAGTTTAGGTTTCAGCACACTCTTTTTAGGATCGTCAGGGTGTGCGGTCTTAAGATATTCTTCAATTTCCTTGATATTTGTGCTTTTTAAGATGTCTTTACTGCTTTTTTGTGCGTATGTAAAGCCAGGGGTAAGGAAAGTGAAAAATAAAATCGTCAAAATTTTTTTTTTCATCAATAGTGTTTGTTTATTTCATCAGTTGATCCGGAATTTTATATAGGTTATTGTTTTTCCTTTTGCTGAGAATAGTTCTTCATAATACGTTTTGATGTCTCTCAGATGTTCCGTATTAGGATCATATTCCGGGGCTCCGTAGATATCGTGATGAGCTGAAATGATTTCATGTCCTGCTCCCTGTAAATACCCCAGTGTATATCCGTGAAGGAATTCCGAGTCCGTTTTAAGGTGGATAATTCCTCCTGGCTTCAGGAATTTTTTATAACGGGCTAAAAAGTCCGGGTGTGTCAATCTATGTTTTGTTCTTTTATATTTGATTTGGGGATCCGGGAAGGTAATCCAGATTTCATCCACTTCATTTTCAGCAAAGAAATATTCTACAAGTTCAATCTGTGTTCTTAAAAAAGCAACATTGTTCATATTGTTTTCTACAGCCTCTTTTGCTCCAAACCAGAATCTTGCTCCTTTAATATCAACCCCGATAAAGTTCTTTTCAGGAAATGTTTTGGCCAGTCCAACAGAATATTCTCCTTTTCCGCAGCCTAGTTCCAGAACAATTGGGTTGTCATTTTTAAAGAAATCCTCTCTCCATTTTCCTTTAAGTTCAAAGCCCTCTAAAGCCTTTTCTCTTGTAGGTTGAATTACATTTGGTAATATCTTGTTTTCTGCAAATCTTGCTAATTTATTCTTGCCCATGAGTCATTTATAAAATGACTGCAAAAGTAATAAAATTTACACAGAATTGAGGCCTTTTAAAACTAAAAGACCTATGGTGAAACTATTATATTGTTTTGATTATTTTGCTGTTGCGCTGCCTAAGGCAACCATGATTGGTTTTTGAATGGTTTTTTGTGATGCATATTGGGCGCCGCAAACCAGACTTGTAAAAAGATACTGGCCTTTTTCTACTACAATTGAGTTGTCTTTATGAGCCGGAACGGCAAGTCTATACTTTGTATTTCCCACCCCTTCCATTCTTACAATAATATTACAGTCAGATTGATTTTGAATGAGAACAATGCATTCTTTAGCATTGGGATCATTGTCAAATAAGGAGTTAAGAATTTTAACGGTTTTATTTTGATGCTCAATAGGAGAGATATTCATCAGCATATTGAATTCCTCTGCTTCTGCATTGGGAATAGCTGCATTAGCTGATGCGTTAACAACAAAAGTATTTTGTGCGTTGCTGGGTGTATAAGTTTCTGTTGATTTTTTGGCGGCAAGTTCAGCTTTATATTTGGCGATCTGTTTCTGTTTGATAATGGCATTCATTTCATCAAAAGTGATCTTGGTGGAAGGCCGCCTTCTTAATAAGGCCAGCATCTCCTGCATGTCTTTTACTTTCTGATCTTCAGGATGGGCATTTTTGATATATTCCTTCATCATTTCCATAACCCGTGGCTTTAGGACAGATCTCCGGGGATCATCAGGATGAGCATCTCTCAAGAACGCGTTGATTTCATAGATATTATTGCTTTTCAGAATTTCGCTGTAATCTTTTCCCTTCTTTTGGGCAGAAACGCTGAAAAACAAGACCGAGGCAAGAAGTAAAAGTATTTTTTTCATTAATATAATATTAAGTTAAAAATTTGGTACTTTTTCTTAATTTGTGTTTGGGTCAATTAGTCTTTACTAGGATAACGAAATAGTATTGCTTTTATTTTAAACACGTGATCGTGATATAAAATTAAGCATATTTTTGAATATAAACGATATGTATTCTATAAAGATTGAATGATTGATAATAGAGGACTGCTTGCCATAAAAAAATCCATGCAGTCTATCTACTACATGGATTTTTTTATGCGTGCGAATTGTTATTTCTCGGTTTGCTGGGTAGCCACAACTTCCTGAAGGTGTGAGTTCCTTAATCTCTTCTGATAGATAGGCATATATTTTTCAATAGGAATTTTTATAGCTTCAAAGTTTCCTGCCAATATATAAGGCTGTATATTTTCCGAAGTATATACAAATTGTAAAAAGTTATCAATGAGGTTTTCCGGAATTTTAAACTTCGCAAAATAATCTTTTCCTAAATAGTTTTTAACCTGAGCGACAGAGCTATTCATCCTTTCGTAGGCCTGATAGCGCTGCTTTTTCTTTCTTTCACCGGAAAGCATATCATAAATACTTTCAAGGCTGAAAGTAAGGCCACCATCCCTTAATCCTGCAACAGGAAGCTCTGGAGGTGTACCATCTCCCTTAGGCTCAGGAAGTCCGATAACTTTTTTAATGGCCAGTGCTTTATCTTCTTTTCTGAGAGAGTTTACATCATACCGGAGGTTTCCTGTAGGCTTGAACCTGCTGAGTACAATTTCCTGAATCTCATAATATGCGATTTTCAGCTCTACAAGATTTTTCTGCGCTAATAGCTGAGGGGTCATCTTAATATCCTTTCTTTCCGTAACAATAGATGTAAAACGGATAACATCTCCGGGGTTGGCCGGGACATTGAAATTACCGTTGTAGTCAGCAAGTACAGTTTTTTGTGTATTGAGATTGGTAACATATACCTGATTAAGATAAAGGATGGAGTTATCTCTTAGAAATACCTCCCCGGAATATATTTGAGCATTGATTTTTGCCAGAAAAATCAATAGCAACAGAGTAAACAGTTTCTTCATATAATTGGCAAAATTACATAGAAATACAGCAATTTGTGCTTAGTTAGATAAGGAATAGTGGTTAAAGTTATATTAAACTTTAGTATTCAATTGTTAATGAATGTTATAAATATATTTCCGATCAGGATACGATCCGGGATATATAATAAAAGGTTGAAAAAAATTACTTTCTTTCAACCTTTTATATGTTTTATCTATGTCTTACCAACAACCAGCTTGAATGCTTTATTGAAACCGAGGACCCATATTCTGTCCAGCTGATAAAGTACCAATAAGTGGCTGTAGGAGTATATCTGCCTCCAACTCTTCCATCCCAGATATACCGGTTCTCACGAGTTCCTCTGAAAAGTTCAGCTCCATATCGGTCAAAGATCCTGAATACAAGATTATCGTGGGACATTAAGGCTGAATAATCTATCGTTTCGTTAAGCCCGTCTCCATTGGGAGTAATGGTATTGATAAGGTTAATAATAGCGAATTCCTTTTTCACTTCTGCACACATTTTAGAATCTCTTACCACCACATAATGAGCACCTCTTGGTACATCATAGAAAATATTTGAAGTCTGCCATATAACACCATCCAAAGAGTATTCGTAGGGTGGAGTACCACCACTTACACCAATTTTCACGGTTGTGCCATCAATTTCAATGGATGTGATGGTTGGTATTGTGTATTCAGTAACATTTACACTCTGTTTGTAAGTACATCCGTTAGAAGTAAGTTCCACCCAATAGCCTCCGGCAGATACGTTAGTAATGGAAGGGGTGGTTGCTCCTGTACTCCATAAGTATTTATCAAATCCTGGTCCTGCATTCAGTGTTGTTGTCGTTTTAGGGCAAATCATCTGATCTACAAGAAGGGCTGACGTTTTAGGAATTTTAATGGAGATTTTGATGGAAGCTACTTCCGGACAACTTCCATTTTTTTCAAAACGGATATAAAACGTTTGTGGTGTTGTAATATTTACTGTTGCTGCTAGCGGGTTGGTGTTGTTCTGGGCATCAGCTAAGCTTCCATGAAAAGTAAAAGTAACATTCGGATCCACAATAAACATAGGAATAAACTGGACAAGGTTTACGGTTTTTATCCCATCCAGATCATCATCACATACATTTTCTGTTACGGATTGGCTTGCTAACTTTATTTTGTCGCCAATACTGAATTTTAGAGGTTTAATAACAGGAGGACATCCATCAGGAGAATCTACTCTGATGTAAATTGTAGTGGTTGTGGTATAACTCCAGTTATTAGGAAGGGTGATCGTGTTTCCTGCGTTGGCATCTGCTAAATTTGCATAGTATCTTACTGTAAAATAATTAGGATTGTTAAGGATAATTGGTGTAATGTTAGAGAGAAGGATGTTTACGGTTCCATCAAAATTATCATCACAGAATGTACCATTGTAATTATCCGGTACTGTGGCCTTATTATAAAGAGATAGAGTGATTTGGGCAATGCTTTTACATCCAAGTGTATTTTTGAGTACAGCATAAATGATAGTACCGTTTGTTCCTGAATAAACATTAGGAGTGGTAATTAGAGCTGCCGGGTTTTCTGTTTGTGCATCTGCTAGTGTCGGATAGTAGGTTTTAGTAACAGGGCTGTTAGTTGTTACACTGGCCGTTGTAAGGTCAAATGTTCCTTTTCCATTTACATCACAAGCAAATAATACTGCATTAGTAGGAATAATAGCTTTAATATTGATCTTTACAGTTACCGTTTCGCAATCAGGAAAGTCAGGGTCATTTCCACAGAAAGTGTAGGTAAAGGTATCATTTCCTGCTGTGCCGGGAGTATTGACGGTATAGGTAATGATTCCGGTGGTAGGATTTATCACCGCTGTACCTAGTGCTGGCGGAGTGGTGATAGCTACAGTAGAGGGTACCGGAATTTGTGATGAATTACTGAAGGTTGGAGTAATGATCTGAGTACTACATACATCATAAGCTGTAGCAGTCAGTTTTGTACAATTTGTTACTTTAAACTGTTCAGTAACTAAAGGAGCACAGCTTCCCATTGTTACAGAGCAGGTATAATAACCGGATTGGGTAGGAGTGATGGAGGAGTTGTTTGCTCCTGAAATTGCTATTCCGTTTCTATACCATTGGTAGGTGTCATAAATAATGGGATCTACTGTAAGTTCAATTCCAGGAATGCATGATCCTCCGGATTTTAAAATAACGGGTTGTGTAGGAAAGCCTGCAAAGAAACCTCCATATCCCACAGCATCACTCCCAGCTGTGATTCCTGCAGTAATGGCTTTACTGGAAACTATTGTTATGGTTCCTGTAATATTGGGAATTCCATAAGTAACCCAGTTATTGGTTCCTGTCATATTGTAAGGCCCTGTAGAGGCGGGTGGAGTGCCTCCATTTACGGTAACTATCGCTCCTTTTTCTGTAATCAGATTCAGTTTTGTGGGAATATTAAGAACTCCGGAAGGGTTTATATTGGAATGAACAAAATTTTCGTTGATAAAACCCAATTCGTTAATTTGTTTGGGAAGATAGCAGTTTAAAGCAGGAATAAAATTGAAACCTCCGGTAGCTACTTCACTCACCGTATTTGAATCTCCTGCTAAAATCTGGTAAACATAGGCATTCTTAGAAGTTTTAATATATAAATTGTAATGACCACCACCCTGAAGACTGTACTTAGTATCAGGAATAACAAAATATTTTCCGGTATTCAGTGTAGCGATAGGTAATAATTCATTATTTACGTAGATCTGAGTATTGTCCTGGGTAGCAATAACCACGGCTCCTTCCATATTGGCTCCAATACTTCCGTTGCCTTTAACAAGAGCAAATTCACTTCCGAGCCTGTCAACAGGTACGGCCTGATCCATTAAAATATCAGAACTGGTTGGGAAATTTCCAGCATACTGACCATTGAAGTTTCCATTGGTGACATTGATGGGTTTGTTTGAGGTAATTTTAGCTCCAATAAAACCATCAAAGTTTCCGGTGCTGTTTCCAATACCGTCAAGAATATAGGATTGTCCTTTGTTTAAAGTAATATTTATGATGGGGTTGGTGGCTCCTGTGGTTCCGTTTGAAAACTGAACAAGTGGACTGTAGCCGGTAATGGTAATGGTTGTATTGTCTTCTGTGGCCAGAATACTGGTCATAAAATTCAGGATGTCATTATTTACACTGATAGGAACCGATGCTGCAAAGAAGCTTTTTCCCGTTGAAGGAATTCCCTTAGAAGTAATGATTTCTGCATGATTAAATACTGAAAATCTTAAGTTTGCATAAAATGGAAATTCTGCCTTCAGATACAATCCTTTTGTGGTAGGAGTAAATAGATCTGCCTGTTGAGTGGTGATGATATAATTTCTTAAAACATCAAATTTCTGCGGATTATTTTTACTGATATTTACTGTTCCGATCAGAACATTATTGTTATAGATATTCACCGGAAACGGAGTTGTTCGGCTGGTAGACAAATAGAGTTTCTGATAAGGAGAGGGGGCGCCAGACCTGTCTACCATTGGAGCAAACCAATGTTCTCTGTCTAATTGAGCAAAAGTAGAGGAGAATATATAAAATATAAATAAAAAAGATAGAATTTTCTTCATTCAGAGATGGTATTTATCA
Source organism: Chryseobacterium sp. StRB126 (assembly GCF_000829375.1). NCBI lineage: Bacteria > Pseudomonadati > Bacteroidota > Flavobacteriia > Flavobacteriales > Weeksellaceae > Chryseobacterium > Chryseobacterium sp. StRB126. Next base: position 5,169,535 of record NZ_AP014624.1, on the reverse strand, counting down.
CAAATTTAATAATAAAAAGCATTGATGTATTGAAAATGCAATAAAAAAACCACGATTTTAAAATCGTGGTTTTGAATATTATAAATCTGAATGATTATTCTCTGTTTTTTACCATAATCCAGCCAGTATATTTTATTTCTGTTTTTTCTTTGTTAGATTCATTCCATGAAACGTGATACCAGTATGTACCTGTTACAAGCTTTTTGTCGAAGTGTCTTCCGTCCCACTTGTAATTGTTGAATTTATTTCCGGTAAATATCATATTTCCGTATCTGTCATAGATGACAAAGCTAAGGTTCTCTTTATAAGCAAGATCACTGTAATCGATATAATCATTGATGTTATCCCCGTTAGGAGTGATAGCATTCAATAAATTAGGAACTGTAACTTCTGCCGAAATAGGGGTACAGTTATAAGCATCTTTTACGTAGAATCTATGCTGGCCTCTGCTTAATCCTGTGAAAGAATTAGAATCTTGCCAGTTGGTAGTTCCATCCACAGAATATTTGTAAGGAGCTTTACCGCCTGCCACAATTACTGTAGCGGTTGTGTTATTAATTTCAATTTGTTGAATAACAGGATCCTGTGCTTTTCTTACTCTTACTACCTGAGTAAGGAAGCATCCGTTTTTCTCAAGAATTACACTGTATTCTCCTACACCTACGCCTCTGATTCCTGAGCTGGTTGCTCCTGTGCTCCATTGATAAGAATCATATCCAGTACCTGCTTCCAGATCTGTTTTATCATCAATACAGATATATTTATCTACAAGAATAGGGGATTTTTTAACGGGAATTGGAATAAGTTCAATTTTAGCAGTAGCAGTACATCCCTGCTCAGTAGTAATCTTAACATATACAAAACCTCCTGTTGCAGGATAATTGACTGCAACTGTGGCTGATATTTCATTGATTCCTGCAGTAAGATCCTTTAATGTGCGGTAATATTTTTTTGTGGCATTTCCATAATCTGTAACGTTGGCTTTTGTCAGGTCAAAATAAGCATAAGGTGCTACATCATACCAACAAGCTTTAATAGTGGCATCCTTCACAATGAAAGGGACAACGATCAGATTTAGGGTGACTTCTTCACAGTCCATAAAGTCTGCAGAATCACCACAGAATGTATATACAATTTTATCTGTTCCTTCAAAATTAGGTTTTGGGGTATAAGTAATTGTACCATCTGAATTTATTACCGCTGTTCCATTAGCAGGAGGGGTAAGAATCTTTATCGTACTTATTACCGGAGTCTGTGTTGAAGAAGTGAACGTTGGAGTAATGATCTTGGTAGAACAAGCCGGTTCTTCTTTAGTGGTCTTCTTTAAACAGTTGGTTACTTTATAAGGAGCTGTTACAATTGATTGACATGCTCCCATTGTTACTTTTACAGTATAATAACCAGGCTGTGTTGGCAAATAGGTAAAAGTAGTTGCTCCGGAAATAGGAACGTCATTAAGAAACCATTGGTAGGTATCATAGCCTTCCTCTACTTGCAGAATAATTCCAGGAACACAGTCTCCTGATTTTTTATTGATAAAAGGAGTTGATGAGAATCCTGCAAAATATCCGCCATACCCGGCTGAACTAAATCCTCCGTTAATTCCGGCAGTTACTGCTTTATTAGAGGTAATGGTGAGGTTTGGAGGGAAGTTTGCTACTGAATAGGTTACCCATTGGGAATTTCCTGTTAAAGGGTAGGGGCCCTCAGCTGCTGTAGGGGGAACACCATTTACCATTACAGTAGCTCCCGCTTCAGTTAATATATTAAGCTTTAATTTGATAGTAGAAGTACCAATGCCTGGCATTTCATTGATTTTACCAATTTCATCAATTTTTCTTGGCAAGAAACAGTTCAATGGTGGAATATAATTGAATCCATTGGTGGCATCACTATCATCAATTCCAATAAATTGATAAAGGTATACATTCTTGGATGTGGAAATAAACATGTTAGAATGAGCTCCTCCAGATTGAGGTGCATAGCTTGGCTCATTGATTCTATACCAACCACCCTCATTTAGAGTGGCAACAGGCGTGCCTGATCCGTTGATGTATACTTGAGTATTATCTTCAGTGGCAATAATAAGACCTCCTTCCATATTGGAGTCTGGCTGTGTAGATCTGGTCTTTACCATGGCGAATGTATTCCCTAATTTGTCTACAGGTACAGCCTGGTCAAGAATAGGATCAGAACCATCTAGAGTAGCATTAGGATCGGTAAGAGGAGTTGGGGTTGAAAAATTACCGTTACAGCTACCGTTGGTAAGTGTTACTGGTTTAGAGGCAACAATCTTGGCACCAATGAAGCCTTTGCTATTGGCAGCCGCATCCTCTACTTTTCCCGCAAAAATAAAAGATTGCCCTTTCTTTAAGACAAACGAATAGCTTTGAACAGAAAGGTTTCCATTAATGAATTTTAATCCGGGAGTATTCCAGCTTACGGTAACAGAGGTATTGTCTTCAGTAGCTAGAATCCCTGCTGTAAAATTATCTGTGCTGGCACCTGATGATGTAGGAGTTCTTGTATTGGGGCTGGTCGCTACATAAAACTTAGTACCGATACCTGCTCTACCTTTACTGGTAATAATTTCACCATGGGAAATATTTGCAAGTCGTAAACTGCAATAGAAAGGTCTTTCTGCTTTCAAATAAAGCCCTTTTGAACCTACAACAAAAGCATCAGTAATACCGTTGGCAGAGATAAGGGTCTCATCCACATCAAATGTTTTTGGGTCTCCTTTAGCGATGGTAACGGTGCCGATTACGAGATTGTTACTAAGTATTTGTACGGCAAATGGGGTGGTAGAATCGGTAGATAGATATACCTTATTTTGGAAACCTCCAACAGGGTTCGTATAATAAGGAGCTATCCAGTGTTCAGTATCCCTTTGCGCAAAGAGAGTATTAATTGTAAAAAAAATTAATACCAAACTGAGTAGAATTCTTTTCATGTGTATGGAATTAGGATTTCTACAAAATTAAAATAAAAAATCAAATACCTTTAATAAAATGTAAATAAATGTTTAAAATTATTCTCTATTTTTAATTAAAAGCCATCCTGAATACGAAACTGGTAATTGGGTGTCTGGTTCAGCCCATTTTATGACATACCAATAAGTTCCTGTAGGAAGACTTCTTCCATTTGATTTTCCATCCCAGATATAGTTTTTGTCAGAAGATTTATATACAGGATTTCCATATCGATCTGAAACTTCTATGGATACATTCTGTTTTATTCCTAATTCTGAATAGTTCAGGATATCATTAATACCATCTCCATTGGGAGTAATGGTATTGATAAGATTAACAATCAGGAAGTTTTTGGTTACGTGGCGGCATCCATCCGAACCTAGTACATATACGGTATGAGTACCTCTGGATAATCCTGTAAAAACATTGGAAGACTGATAATCAAAACCATTTAATGAATACCTGTAAGGAGGGGTTCCGCCTGTTACATAAACAGTTGCTGTAGTACCGGAAACCTCTATTTTTGAAATAACAGGAGACTGAGCAGTATTAACTTTTACATGTTGCCGGTATACACAACCGTTAAATCCAAGATCTACATAATAATTTCCGGCAGAAGCGCTAATACTTGGGGTGGTTGCTCCATTACTCCATAAGTACGATGAAAAGCCAGGCCCTGCATCTAAAAGAATTTTTTCATTGGAACAAACGATCTGATCCTGAAGTGTGGCAGATTTTTTAGGTGTTTTTAAAGAAAGTATTAAAACACCCATATTAGCACATGCTGTATTACTTTGGAATCTTATATAAAAAATGCCGCCTGCAGAAGTAATAATCTGTGATGCCGAGATGGCATTAGTTCCAGTCTGTGCATCGGCTGCGGAAGTATGGAATGATAAAATAACAGCCGGATCAACGGTGAACAAACCTTTATAATCATTCAGGTTTACAGGTTCAGAACCGGTAATATCATTATCACAGACATCAGCGTTAGCATTATTTGTAATTAAAGTAACTTTATTTCCTATGGTAAAATTGATCTGACCAAAAACCGGTGGACAACTTCCTGTATTCCCTGTTGCTCTTATGTACACTGTTGTATTCACTGTATAAGTCCAGTTGGTAGGAAGTGTATTGTTATTTCCTGCAATGGCATCAGCCTGGTTAAGGTAATATTTTACAGTAGAAATAGCCGAATTGGCAACTATTAGTGGTGTAACATTATCAAAGTTGATAGGTACACTTCCATCAACATCATTTCCACAGCTATTAGCATTGAAATTGGTAGTGTTGATAACCGGGATAGGGAATGTATTTAAAGTAATAGTAGCTACTTTTGAACATCCATAAGAGGTTACATTGGCATAAACATTTCCTGCAGGTCCTGTATAATTCAGCGGATTGGCAATAGGACCGGTTAAATTAGCATTGGTGAAATAATCAACCGTAACTCCGGGAGTTGAAGTAATGCTAGCAGCCTTCAGGTTGTAAGTTCCGTTTCCATTAGCATCTGCACAGGAAAATTGAACATCATTTGTGACTTTCAGTACATGAGTATTTACTACAATTTTAAAATATTCAAAGGCAGCAGGATTACCATTTCCTTGAATATAATAGGTAAATGTATCCGTGAAATCTGTAGTCATACCCGCATTTGGAGTATAAGTAATTTCTCCTGTTGTTGGATTGATGGAAACGGTTCCATTGGTAGGTTGCACCATAATACTTGTATGGGCCGGAACTACAGATTGAGTTGAACTGCTAAATGATGGGGTAATTACCTTTGTGTTGCATGAACCAATATCATAAGTTGTGGTTGTGATAGGTGGACATGTTGCGTAATCATATTCTGCTGTAAGTCTGGTTTCACAGCTGTTTTTGGTGATTTCACAGGTATAGATCCCTGATCCGTATAAGTCTGGATTGATAGTAGGAGTTGTAGCACCAAGGATTTCCGTACCGTTACGATACCATTTATACAGATCATAACCAGGTTCTACCTGTAAAAGAACACCGTTATAGCAGTCTCCTGTTTTAGTAATCACCGGAATGGATGAGAATCCTGCAAAGTATCCACCATATCCTACAGCTCCGTTTCCTGCTGCTATACCTGCAGTGACAGGTTTGGTTGAAGTGACTGTAATGTTACCTGTTACACTGGGAATAGAATAGGTAACCCAATTCGGATTTCCGGTAACAGATGCAGGACCATTGGCTGTAATAGGGGTTCCGTTAACAGTTACTGTAGCTCCTGTTTGTGTGATGATATTGAGTCTTGCATTAAAGGAATCATTTCCTATTTCATCAATGGATCCAATTTCATTAATTTCTGTAGGTAAAAAGCAACTTAAAGGCGGGATGAAGTTCATTCCTCCTGTAGCATAAATATTTCCGGTAGAAGTCCCTGCAAGGAGTTGATATACATATACATTATTGTTTGCGGAAATGCTCATGTTGAAGTTTCCGTTAGCCTGACTCACATAATAGGTCCCCTGTACCAGATAATGTTCTCCGACATTAAGAGTAATGCTGTTAAGAGGATTTCCGTTTACTGTAAGTTTAGTATTGTTTACGGTAGCAATTACTAAAGCGGCTTCCATCCCTGAGTTGGCTGGTCCGTTCCCTTTTACCATTACGAAATCTTTACCCAATCTTTCAACAGGAACAGCCTGATCCATCAATACATCCACATTGGTACTGTTCTTTGTTGTATAGATACTGTTAAAATTTCCATTGGTTACAGATATGGGTTTATCAGCAACAATCTTTGCACCTACCAATCCTTTTAAGTTATTAGGGCTTAGATTACTCTGTGCTTCAATAATATATGATTTTCCTTTATTGATAACAAAAGTTCTTGATGGTGCTGATACTAAGTCTGAGAAAATAACATTCTGATCATATCCGGATAAGGTTACAGTAGTATTATCTTCCGTAGCTGTAATTCCAATCGTGGAATTTACATAAGGTTTGGCTGATGTAATGGGTGCTACTCCAGCAAAGAAGGTTTTTCCAATGCCGGCTAATCCTTTAGAGGTAATAAATTCTGCCTGATCCTTCACTACAAATCTATAGCTGGCAAAAAACTTCTTGCTGCCTTTAACATGTAACCCCATTGAAACAGATTTAAAGAGGCTGGACGCTGCGGAAGCAATCATCATATTATTGGAAATAGACTGTTTTACAGGATTTCCTTTGCTGAGCTGTACGGTAGCGATTACATTGTTGTTATTAAAGACCTGTACTGTAAAAGGTACTGTTTCATTAGTGGAAAGGTAAAGATACCCTTTTGGAGTACCCTGAAGGTTACTTGCAGACATAGGCGCAAACCAGTGTTCCGTATCCAATTGGGCATTAACTAATAGACAAAAAAAAGTGCAAAAAGTCAGTAGAAATTTTTTCATGCGTTATTATAAGGGCCGCAAATTTAAGTATTAATAATCGCAATTTTATAGAAAAAAAACTTGCTTTTCTGGTTTACTGTATAATTGTTTAAAATTTAAAATTCACTTCATTTTGTGTTCATATTTGAGAATGTAAGTCCATAAAAAATCCCGGTGAATTTTTCACCGGGACTATATATTCTAAAAAGCTGGATTATAAGCTTACTCTTATAAATCCTGTTACTTTTAGGTCTGCATTTACAGATTTTACATAGTCAGCAACTGAGATACTAGAATCCTTGATGAAATCTTGGTGTACCAAAGTGTTGTCTTTGTAGAATCTCTGCATTTTACCTTTTAAGATATTGTCGATAATGTTTGCAGGCTTACCTTCTTCAGTAAGTTTGTGTCTCTCGATCTCTAATTCTTTGTCGATAGTTTCTTGAGAAACTTTAGTTTCGTCAAGAGCGATTGGGTTCATTGCAGCAGCTTGCATAGAAACGGATTTAGCAACTTCATCAGCTCCGTCTACTTTTGCAGAAAGTGAAGTGATCGCAGCAATTTTGTTTCCAGCGTGGATATAAGCTCCTAGGAATGGTCCTTCGATTCTTTCGAATGTACCAATTTCGATTTTTTCTACCGATAACACCTGTCTGCTCAATCAATTTCTCAGCAACAGTCATTCCGTGGAAATCTGTAGCTAATAATTCTTCTTTAGTAGCAGCGAAGATTGCCATTTCAGCTAATTCGTAAGCTAGTTCGATGAAAGCTTCGTTTTTACCAACGAAGTCAGTCTCACAGTTTAAAGAGATGATAGCACCTAAAGTGTTATCTTCATTTACTCTTGCGATTACAGCTCCTTCCGTAGATTCTCTGTCAGCTCTGTTAGCAGCAACTTTTTGTCCTTTTTTTCTAAGGATATCTACCGCTTTTTCGAAGTCTCCTTCAGCTTCAACTAGAGCTTTTTTGCAGTCCATCATACCTGCACCTGTTTGGTTTCTTAATTTAGCTACGTCTGCAGCAACTGGTGTATAAGACATAATATCTATTATTTTTTATTTAAGATTAGTATTAATTTTTAGCTTAATTTTAAAGCAGTGCAAAGATAATGATTTTAATGATAAACTAAAAAACGACTTTTCACGTTATTAATATATTTAATACTATTTTAAAGATTTGATTAATGAAAAAAATCTTCCTTCTCCTTTTTATATGCATTTTTTCCCTTGGTTTTTCTCAGAAAAAGAAAAAAACAAAATCTAAAGCTGTTGTGGAAAAAGAAACCGTGATTATTTACACGGAGCAGGAAGCTGAAGTCTCAAAAGAGACAAGAGTGATCGCAGGCTTCATTAAGCAAAACCCGGGGCACGCCCGAAATGACTTCTTTAAAAAAAGGCTGATGGAAATTATCATGGCAGATAATTCGCCTGAAGCTAAACCTACAATAAAGCCGATCAGCAAAGAAAAAATTGAAAATATTGTTAAAAATAATGAGCTGAACAGTGGTAAAGTAATAGCTGCTAATAAAGCATCCACGGCAAATAATACCAAGAATACAGATAAAGTAAATAATGCCATCAATGCATTGAAAGAAGAAAGGCTTGCAAGCTATGCTTCGGTGAGTGCTGTAAAAAGTGCAGGTTCTTCAGCAAAATCAGAACCTAGTGAAGCCAATAAAAAAACAGCAGCGATGCTTACACATCTTTTTAATAATGATATCAATAAAAATGAGGCTTATATCAATATTAAAAACAGATCAAGCTGTAATCTGATCGTGAAAATAAGCGGTAAAAAATATTATAATTTAAGTGTTCCTGCCAAAGGAGAAAACTTTATTTTGATTGATAAAGGAGAATATGTTTTGACTACAATGGTATGTGATGCAAAATATTCTTCACTAAAGAAAATAACTCAGGATGTAGAGATTGCTCTCAATGTTGCTGATTAACGAAGAAGAAAACTAAAATAAAAAAGGTTAAGAAATTTCTTAACCTTTTTTATTTTTTATCCTTTAAACTGACCCATCGCAATGAATTTATCCTGTCTCTGGGTTTCAAGCTCCTGTCCTGTAAATTTAGAGAAAGCTTTGATATTTTGTAAAATAGAATTTTTCAAGTTCAAATAAGTGGTCTCCTGATCGTAGTGAGCACCTCCAAGCGGTTCCTCAATAATACCGTCAATGAACTTTTCTCTTAAAGCATCCTGTGGAGTAAGGTTTAATGCATTAGCTGCATCTTCTTTGTGATCCCAGTTTCTCCATAAGATAGAAGAGCAACTTTCAGGAGCAATTACGGTATACCATGTATTTTCCAGCATGTATACTTTATTACCTACACCTATTCCTAATGCTCCACCACTTGCTCCTTCTCCAATGATGTAAGTGAAGATTGGAGTCTTAAGCTGAACCATCTCAAAAATATTTCTTGCAATAGCCTCACCCTGTCCTCTTTCTTCAGCTTCTAATCCTGGATAAGCTCCCGGTGTATCCACTAAAGTTACTACAGGAATGTTGAATTTCTCAGCAAGCTTCATGAGTCTTAAAGCTTTTCTGTATCCTTCAGGATTTGGCATCCCGAATCTTCTGTGCTGTCTTTCCTTTGTAGTTCTTCCTTTTTGAGTCCCTATAATCATCACTCTCTGACCGTCCAGGGTAATCAATCCTCCAATCATTGCCGGGTCATCAGCGAAATTTCTGTCTCCATGAAGTTCTAAGAAACTGCCTTTGTCTGCCATCCCATGAATATAGTCCAAAGTATAAGGACGATCCGGGTGGCGGGACAGTTGTACTCTTTGCCAAGGTGTAAGATTGCTATAGATTTCTTTTTTCTTTTCTAAAATCTTATCCTCAATCTGGCTGCATGCTAATTTTACATCAACACCACTTTCTTCTCCTACTAAAGAACATGTCTGGTATTGGTCCATCAATTCTTTGATAGGAAGTTCGAAACTTAAATATTCCATTTCTTGAAGTAAATTAAATCTTTCAAATGTATGAAAAATTATGGTAATTCTATTTAAAATTATTTATAGCATTGCTTATTCTAGCTATACTTTCCTCTTTTCCAATGATTTCCAGAATGTCCGGAACATCTGGTCCTTTCAATTCTCCTACTAAAGATAAACGAAGTGGCATCATTACTTTACCCATTCCCAAACCTTTGTTTTCCGCAAAATCATGCATAGCTTGCTTTAAGGTCTCTGCAGCAAAGTCTGTAGATGCAAATATGGTAGCCAATTCTCCTAAAATAGCAGATGTTTCATCATTCCATGCTTTTTTAGATGCTTTTTCATCATAAGATGTGGGTGCCTCAAAGAAGAATTTCCCGTTTTCGTAGATGTCTTTCGGGAAAGTAGCTCTTTCTTTCATCAGAGGAATTACTTTTAACAGCTTTTCATCTGAAGCATTGGAAAGATCAAGATCTGAATTTTTAAGCATCTGAAGAAGCTCTTCATCCGATTTCATCTGAATATACTGGTGGTTGAACCATTCAGATTTCTCTTTGCTGAATCTAGCGCCTGCTTTGTGTACTTTATGAAGATCAAATTCTTTAGCCATTTCATCCAAAGAAAGAACTTCTTTATCATCTGCTGGAGACCATCCTAATAATGCTACCATATTGATGAATGCATCAGGAAGGTAACCATTTTCTCTGTATCCTTTGGAAACAATTCCTGTTGCAGGATCTTTGAAATCAAGCGGGAATACCGGGAATCCGAATTTATCCCCGTCTCTTTTACTTAGTTTTCCTTTTCCTTCCGGTTTCAGAATTAAAGAAAGGTGTGCAAACTGTGGTGCTTCCCAACCCATTGCTTCGTATAACAAGGTGTGTAGTCCCAAAGAAGGTAGCCATTCTTCACCACGGATCACGTGAGAAATTTCCATTTCGTGGTCATCAATGATGTTGGCGAAGTGGTAGGTTGGCATTCCGTCGTTTTTTACCAGAACTTTATCATCTAATGTATTGGTGTTCACTGCTGATTTTCCACGGATGATGTCTTCAAGATTCAATACTCTGTCTACAGGCATTTTGAATCTTACCACATAAGGAGTTTTTTCATCCAATAATTTCTGAACTTCCTCTTCAGAAAGAGCAAGACTGTTTCTTAAATGGTTTCTGGTTTTATTATCATAAGAGAAAACATCTCCTTTTGCTTCGTATTCTGCACGAACAGCATCCAGTTCTTCTGCCGTATCGAAAGCGATGTAAGCATAATCTGTTTTTAAGATCTGTTCTGTGTATCTGTCATAGATATCTCTTCTTTCAGATTGTCGGTAAGGGGCAAATTTTCCTCCTTTCTTAGGACTTTCATCAGGGATAATTCCACACCATTCTAAAGCTTCCTCAATGTATTCCTCAGCTCCTTCTACATATCTTGCGGTGTCTGTATCTTCAATTCTCAATACAAATTCTCCCCCTTGATTTTTTGCAAAAAGGTAATCATATAATGCAGTTCTTACGCCTCCCAAATGTAAAGGTCCGGTAGGACTTGGAGCAAAACGTACTCTTACTTTCTCCATTTCAATTTTAATTTTTGCAAATTTACTTAAAATTATGCGTTTAGGAGATGATTTATGACCGTGTATTTTCCGATTTTTACTTTTAAACCTGTTGTACATTTAGCATAAATTGATTTTTATTTTCTAAATCAGAAAGTTTTAGGCTCTAATTTATTTACCGGATTTGTATGGCTGCAAGTTTTTGTCAGTTCTTTTTTCATTTTTTCTAAATGGATAAGAGGTATATTAAAATAAATTTCTGAGTTAAGCTTCAATTATTTTTGTTGAAAGAAATCCAGAGTCAATGCTTTTTGTTGAAATTTCTTTGAAGTAGAGAAAATAAATTTGTTAATATTTTGTATTAAGAAAAAGGAAAGTTCTTACCATTGAATTTTTGTTAGCTGTGCGAGGTACTTTTGGAGGGTAGATAGCAAAAAAATGATTTTTATTATATATCTTTATATATTAAAATATATCAATTAAATTATGAGAAAAAATTTATTTGTAATGTTTGGTCTATTTGCAAGTATTTGCATTATGGCCCAAAGTTTTACACGAGGGACTAATTTGATAAAAGATAGAAGGTATGAATCTCAAAATGGACAGTATTTTCTGACTTTTCAAAATGATGGAAATTTGGTGGTTTACAATCGTAGAAACCAACCGAAATGGGATTCTAAAACACAAGGCGAGGGTACGAGAGCAATTTTTCAGGACGATGGCAATCTTGTAGTTTATAATTACTCAGGAAATGCTGTATTTAGTACAAATACAGTTAATAAAAATGCGACCAGCCTTGAAATGCAGGACGACGGTAATCTGGTAATTTATAATAGAAGAAGAAATGCATTGTGGTCTTCTAATGATAATTCTAATGGAAATTCTAATAATACCGGAAGCTATAGTAGAGGTAATATTTACAAAGGATTTAGATTTGTAAAAGGCGAAAAGATATATTCTGAAGATTATAACTATTACTTAATTTTCCAAACAGATGGTAATTTAGTAATGTATAGTAATGGAAATAAAAAAGATATCTGGTCTACTGCAACAGCAGGAAGAGGACGAAGTGCTATTTTTCAGGACGATGGAAATCTGGTAGTTTATGACTCTTCAAATAGGCCTGTATACAGTACAGGGGTAAGTTCCTCAAATATTGATAGACTTTCAGTTCAGAATGATGGTAATATTGTGATATACAACAATAATGGCAGTATAGTTTGGGCAAATAAAAAATAAATATAGAAAATAGACTGACCGAAAGGTCAGTCTATTTTTTTTGTTCGAACTTTATTGTAGTTTGATGAATATATTTTATTTCACAGGTTTTACTTTTTACAAAAACTAATTTTGTAACCTCATGAAATTATCTTTTCCCATATATTGATCCAATCTTTTGTCTCATTTTCCAGCGAATAATTTTCTAAAACAAATTGTGATGCTATTTTACCCTTTTCAAAAAAGAGATCTGAATTCGTACTATATTCCAAAGCGTAATGTTCCAATTTCTCAACGAAATCAATAATATTACCTTCCTCAATGAGGCAAGAAAATTCTTCTTTGAAATATTCTTTTCCCCCTTGCCCGGAATATCCAATTACAAAACACCCGCAAGACATAGCTTCTATAGGAGGAAGTCCAAAACCTTCTCTATGGTTGAAGCTTAAGAAAAAAACAGATTCTTTTAAATGTTGTGCAACTTCTTTTTCATCCATATTATCAATTGGAAAAAACTCCCAATCATTCAATTTTTTGCGTGCTTTTATAATGTTAATAATCTGCAAAGAATCCTCAGAAAGTTTCCTTGGCATAAAAGCAATTTTTCGCTTTTTTTTATTACCAAAATTAAAGACTTCAGTATCAATTCCTAAACGTGCTTTATATAAATTATGTGAAGGGAAAACAAGATCAAAGTACTTCTGCGCATTTTCTGATGCTACAATAGTTCCCATACAGTTTTTACTTAAATAAGGGTTTTCCTCATTATAATCATACCCGTAACCCTGAAAAGTATAATAACAATTCTGATTAAGGATTACATACTGATGATTGGGAATGGTTTTATGAAATGATTTTCCATATATTTCCGGAAAAACAAATAGTGCATCTTTCTCTATTTGAGGTGAAAAAAAACAGTGAAAGAAAATTTTTAATTTTTCGTATAAACTGTTTTTATGATTTTTAGAGCTACTGCTGTTTTCAATATTCTTAATAAGCTCATAATGATAAGAAATCTTTGTAAAAGGATACCAAATATTAGCTTTTTTCTTATTTTTCTTGAGCAAGACAGCAGCATTATAACCGTGATTGTTTAGAATATTTACATATTTGTAGATTTGCTTTATACCCCCAAACGGCACAGAAACTGATGGGCAAATAAAATATATTTTTCTTTCTTTCATAATAATATGAATACTTTTTTTGAACTAATCTGTTGGTAATTCTTTTTATAAAGATCTGCCTGAGTAAAGAAACGATCTCTGTTTAATAATTTGTATTCTCATTTTCTTCATTTCTCATTTTTGTATTTCTTAAACATAAAAACAGTTTTGTAATGTATTATAAAACTTTTGAGCTAATGCAATTCCGAACTATATTTTTACAAGAATGATATCTTACAACAATTCTATTAATATCATCATAATATACTTAACAGAAGTGAAAATATGGATAATCACAGGGTAAAGATAACAGGCTTATTACTATCATAATTTGTAATAAATGCTTAATTTCGTTTCCTTAATTGGTTAGATCCAACAAAATAATAAATTTAAAATGGGAATTAAAAGATTTTTCAAAAATAAAATAAAAGACTACAAATTCATAAAAAATAAAAGGAAAATCGAAATTAATCATTTTGATCTTGATTTCTTTAAAAGTTATGAATTCAATTTAAATACCGATTCCCATACGCCTCAGGTTTCTATTATTATTCCTGTTTATAATCAAATCAGATATACCCTTAACTGTCTTTATACCATTGAACAACATGATCTGAATGTTTCCAGAGAAATTATCATTATCAATGACAATAGCTCAGATGAGACTTTGGAATATCTGAGCAAAATCAAGGGAATTACAATTATTAATAATGCTGAAAACCTTGGTTTTTTAAGAAATGTCAATAAAGGGATTCAGACTGCGAAAGGAGAATATATATACCTGCTGAATAATGATACGGAAGTTCAGGAGAATTATTTAAGCTCACTTCTTGAGGTTTTTGAAACCAAAGAGAGGGTAGGAGCTGTAGGATCAAAAATGATTTTCGGGGATAATACGCTTCAAGAAGCCGGCTGTCTTATATTCAAAGACTGTGAAATTGTAAATCTTGGAAGATTCAGTTCTATTGATGACCCATCTTTCAATTTTTTAAGAAAAGTGGATTATTGCTCAGGATGCAGCCTGTTATTTAAAAGACTTGACATCAATGGGAATTTAAACTTCCTGGATGAAGAATTCTTGCCTGCTTATTATGAAGAAACCGATTTCTGTCAGCGACTGAAATATGTACAGAATTTGGATATCTATTATCAGCCGAAATCTGAAATTCTTCATTTTGAAAATATCAGTTATACAGGGAAAAACTCCAATAAAGAACTATTACTGGAAAAGAATGCCAAAAAATTTAAAGACCGCTGGAATTCCAGATTTGAAGGCGATAAATGGCTGAAGATCGATCAAAAACAACAACTTAATGTCTATAAGAATTTCCAGCAGCCTACAATTCTTTTCCTTGAAGAATCTATGCCTAAATATGATCAGGATAGTGGTTCAAGAAGGCTGGATGAAATTTTCAAAATCCTTATTACCAACAACCATAAAATATTGTTGGGGATTCCTGCATTTAATGAAACAGACAAGAAATATATAGAATATTGTGAGTCTCTTGGGATTCAGGTATTTCAGGATTATGTTACACCCAAAAATAAGATCGTTAAAATTAATGACCAAATCATTGAAAAGTTACCTCTCATTGACTTAATATGGATTTTCAGACCGAACGGGTTTAAAAATTGGCATAAAATTCTAAAAAGTCATATCACCAGACAAAAACTGATCTATGATATGGTAGATCTTCATTATTTAAGGGTTGAAAGGGAAAAGGAATATATGCCGACAACACCGAAAATGGAGAAAAAAAATCAGAAGACCAAGGAGCTTGAATATTCAGCGATGCGGACTTCTGATGCAGTGGCAGCCATCAGTGATGTGGAAAAAGGAATTGTTTCCCAAAATGGAATCGATATTAAAAAAGTACATGTAGTAAGTAATTTCCATACACTGGATCAGGTAAATAAAAACGGATTTGCAGATCGAAAAGGGCTGTTGTTTATCGGAGGTTTCAGACACCTTCCCAATATCGATGCATTAAAATTCCTTGTAGATGATATCATGCCGCTGGTCTGGGAAAAAAATGACTCCATTTTTGTGAATGTTATTGGCCCTGAACTGTCAGAAGAACTTACCCGTAAATACAGTTCAGATAAAGTAAGAATTCTTGGATATCAGGAAACAGTTGATGAGTGGTTTGACTCCTCCAGGGTATTTGTAGCTCCTTTACGATATGGAGCCGGAGTTAAAGGTAAAATAGGTCAGGCTCTGGAATATGAGCTACCCATTGTAACAACACCAATAGGAGTGGAGGGGATGAACCTTCAACACAGTGTTCATGCACAGGTAAGTGATATCAGTGATGCACAGGCTTTTGCCGATCATATTCTTGAATTGTATTCTAATGAAGAAATGTGGAATAGATTAAAAGAGAATTCAAAGAAGGCTTTATATCCTTTTTCAAGAGAAGTACAGGGGAAAAATGTGCTTAATTTAATCTCATCACTGTATAAGAAATAAAATTGTTTGCATAAGCTTGAATGATCATGATTAATTATATAGAAAAACAATTAACTAGAGTGGGTTTCAGTTTTATATTTTGTAATGTTTGTGGAAGCATTAGGAAAATCAAAATACGAACGAATAATCTAAGAGAAGACGCTACATGTAAAAAGTGTAATTCCATTTCCAGAAAAAGACATTTGTCTAAGGTTATTTTAGAGTTAATAAATCGGAAAAATAATACTTCTTATAGCAGTCTTAGGGAAATAAGTAAAGATTCGGGATTGAGAATTTATAATGTTGAATCCAATGGAGCCCTACATCATTACCTTAAACATATTGATCATTATATTTGTAGTGAATATTTTGGACCTTATGAAACACATGGTAAAGAACAGAATGGAATTCTTAATGTAGATTTAATGAATATTCCATTTGATGATAATACCTTTGATTTAATTGTTTCAACAGAAGTTTTTGAGCATATTCCGAATCCTTATAAAGCATTCAGTGAAGTCCATAGAATCCTGAAAAAAGGAGGTTCACATGTATTTACAGTACCCTATTATGAAGATAAAGAAAATGATGAAGTTAGAGCATTCTTAGATGGTAATAATGAAATTGTTCATCTCATGAAACCAGAATATCATGGAGATCCCATAAGGAGTGATGAAGGTATTCTTGTGTATACAATTTTTGCGAAAGAAATGCAGAAGAAGCTAGAGCTTATAGGGTTTAAAGTAACTCTCAACACAGAACGAAATATAATAAACGGAATTTTAGGAGACAATAATATTGTTTTTATTACAACAAAGCTATAAAAGTAAAAAGGAAACATTAGAGTCTCCTTTTATTTTTTAAATCGGTAAGAAACAAAATGGCTGATCTTACGGGAAAGTGATTCTTCATTAATTGTACTTTCTCCATATAAATACTTTCAATTTCCTTCATGTTATTTTTTATCATTTGATGATGATGAGGCTGGATCTTTAGGTACAGCTGATTTTTTTTATAACTGCTGCTTAAGCGTTTTATATATTTGGAAAGACCTTTAAAATCCTGAACAAGACCAAATGTACGTTTAAGAAATAATAAAGACTGGTCATTTTTATCAAAAAATACACCTCCAATTTGTTGATGTTTATGAATCCTGTAGTAAAAGAGTTTTTCATCAAGCATTACGAAAGAATCTTTTTGAACAGCAATAAAAGCAATCCATTCATCATGATGAAGACCTTCAGAGTCCGGAATGGGCATAATTTCCTTTAAAAAAGACTTTCTTAAAGACATTGATGCTCCTGTTGCAATATTGGTTACTTTAGAAAGAGTTTCCTTTATACTGAGGTTTTTATCAGCTGATTTTGCAATAGCAGGAAGATCCCAGAAAGAATACATTTCCTTTTTTTCACCATCATCAGTGATGCAATAACCATTTGTAGCTATTACATTGATATTTTCATGTTTTTTAAAGTAATCTAAATGTATCTTAACTTTATGATCAGCCCATATATCATCCTGATCACTTAGGAAAATAAATTCATTGCTACACAGAGAAATGGCTTTTTCAAAATTTTTTACACTCCGAAGATTATTTTCATTAGTGTAGATTTTGAAAATGCTGGGGTGTTGCTCCTGGTAAGAATTTAAAATAGAAATAGTAGAGTCTGTAGAGCCGTCATCACATATAATAATTTCATCTATTGGAACCGTTTGGTTCAAAATAGAATCGAGCTGGTATTTTATGTATTTTTCTCCGTTGTAGGTACAAAGAGCAACTGAGGTTTTCATGGAGCCTTATTTATTAAATTGACTGAATAAAATTTGGATCCAATTACTAAATGAATATCTCTGATAAGTTTCTTCCGAAGATTCAATATAATCCTCTGCCAGGAAATTGGTAATTTCAGACATATTATCATCATTCAGCAGAAATATATTACTAGGGTTGTAAAATCTATATCCCTTCACTAATTCATTATTAGTGATTAATTTTTTTCTGTACCCTACAGCCTCAAAAACCCTGAAAGAGAGTCCTTTATGCATAGTGTTTTGAAAGTCAAGAATAATTTTTGAAGCTTTGGCATTTTTCATGTTTTCCTCAAAACTCATTCCGGTTCTTGTGAAATTTATAGGATATTCCCGATACTTCTTGATATGCTTTTCTTTAGTATAGATTACATTGATATTGGTTTTCAGTTCTTTTTCCTGAAATAATTTAGAAAGATTGCAAAGCTCTTCAATACGATCCTTCATAAAAGTTCCTACGAAGAAAAGATCCTGTTTTACTTCTGATTTTTCGGGCAAATAATCAAAATAAAAATTGTGGATATGCTTTGTCTGCGGATACCTTATAGTGTCTCTTTCATCAAATACAAAAAAGCTGTCAAAATATTTTATGGTATTTTCTGCCAAAGGAAACCTCTGCATTCCGTCCCATTGGTAAGCCACAGTATAAGTGCTTTTTTCCTGAATTTTGGACAGAACATTCTTACTGAAAAGGTCAGGGCGTATCACAAGGGCATAATCTGCATGGCTGATTTTATCAAGAAAAAACAGCTGGGGGTGTTCCTTTTTTTCGGCTAACATTTTGGCTTTAAAGGTCCTGTTGTTGCTGAATGCCTTTTTATAAATATGAATTAAAGACTCTTCTGCACTCAATTTTACTTGCGAGCAATCATGCTCTACGGTAAAAACTTTAAAACCAAGATACTCAAGATTTTTTTTAAAAACCTTTGGTAGCCCAAAATGATTGGGGACAGCTAATATGATACTTTTATCTTTAAAGTCGTTCATTGTTATATTGAATATCCTGCTTTAGAAAAATAAGGTCTCCAGAAATCTTTTTCCTTATTCCATCTATGGCAGCCAAAAGGAAGTTTTCCTTTATTGATGTTCATTGCTTTCTCCTGTTTGTTCTCAATTGAGAAGAGACAGGCTTCTTTATAATTAGGTTTAGAAAAAATTATACCATTTCTTTCAGGCTCGATACTAAAAAATACATCTTCGGCGTAAAATTGACCTGTATTTTCAGGTTTTAAGTAAATTTGCACTACCTTCGGAAGGTTTTCAAGTACTTCTATAAACTTTTCTCTTTTTCTTAAAGATAGCCCTCCATTTCCTACAGCGTTATAAAGAAGAGATTTGTCTTTTTGCCATTTCCCATTCCCTTTAAAGTTGGTTATTCCTTTAAACTTAGCAATGGTTTTATCAAAAAATAATTTAAAAAAAGGAATATGTTCCGAACTCCGTATCCAAGGAGCACCAATATAATCGTAGTTTTTTTTGCACCAATTTATAAGATCATCTTTAAATACAAAACAGTCAGATTGATAAATTAGTATATATTTTTCTGAAAAACTTTTATAAAAATTTACGTCCATCATAAGTTGATTGTATCCAAAAATATTTTTGAAATAATGGTCATCAAAACTAATGAATGAAGCATTAAAATCTTTATAGGCATCAAGAGAAAGACTTCTAGGATGTATAAAGGTTATTTTGTAACTTCCTAAAATATCAAATACCTGATTGAGAGAAATAAGGTCATCACTATCAGGTATCTGTTTATATATTGGAATAATAATATCTACCAAAGTTTATTTTGTGAAGGCTAAAATTGTTTTTTCAATAATTTTTACACAATCCAATAATTGCTCTTCTGTAATTACCAATGGTGGTGCTAATCTGATGATGTTACCATGTGTTGGTTTTGCAAGTAATCCGTTTTCTTTTAATTGTAAACAAAGATTCCATGCAGTAGAACTTTCTGGAGTATCATTGATTAGTATGGCATTTAACAGTCCTTTTCCTCTTACTTTGGTAATAAGATCTGTCTTTTCGATAAGTTTATTGATTTCAGCTCTGAAAAGCTGACCAAGTTCTTCTGCTCTTTCAGATAATTTTTCATCAGCTACAACATCTAATGCTGCTACAGCTACTGCACAGGCAATTGGATTTCCTCCGAATGTAGAACCGTGCTGTCCTGGCTTAATCACATTCATGATTTCATCATTCGCCAATACAGCAGATACTGGATACATTCCTCCTGAAAGTGCTTTTCCTAGAATTAAAATATCCGGCTGTACATTTTCATGATGACAAGCGATTAGTTTTCCTGTTCTTGCAATACCTGTCTGTACTTCATCTGCAATAAAAAGAACGTTGTGCTTTTTACATATTTCGGAAGCATTTTTAAGGAAGTTTTCATCCGGAACATATACTCCTGCCTCACCCTGAATAGGCTCTACAAGGAATGCTGCAATATTTTCAGCTTCTCTGCTTAATACTTCTTCCAATGCTGCAATATCATTGTACGGAATTTTGATAAAGCCCGGTGTAAAAGGTCCATAGTTTTGGTTGGCATCCGGATCGTTAGAGAAAGAAACAATAGTTGTTGTTCTTCCGTGGAAGTTATTTTCACAAACGATGATTTTTGCCGCGTTTTCTGAAATTCCTTTTACTTCATAACTCCATTTTCTGGCCAATTTTACAGCAGTTTCTACTGCTTCAGCTCCTGAGTTCATTGGTAACACTTTATCAAACCCGAAAAGAGTAGTGATTTTCTGTTCGTATTCTCCTAATTTAGAGTTATAAAATGCTCTTGAAGTTAAGGCTAACTTTTGAGATTGTTCTACTAAAGCGCCTACGATTTTAGGATGGGAATGTCCTTGGTTTACAGCAGAATATGCTGAAAGAAAATCATAATATCTTTTGCCCTCTACATCCCAAACGAAAACACCTTCTCCGCGGTCCAGAACTACTGGAAGTGGGTGATAATTGTGTGCTCCATGTTTGTCTTCAAGGTCAATAAAATATTGTGAGTTTTTTGTTTGTTCTGCTGTCGACATATTGTTGTTTTTTTACAAATTTACATAATATTAATGAGATTAATAAACAAAAGTAGAGTCGTGCCAAAGGCTGTAATTAAAGTGTATTTTGAGGCTAAATGAGCTCGTAGCGGAAATGTTTTCTTAACGGATAAACTGTTGCAGGTACTCTATCTTTTAAAAAGTAAGTTAAATATAGCTGCAAATCATACATTTTTTAAGGAACCAGATTTTTTCTTAAATATTGAATTGCTGTTCCGTTAGGATTATAAAGCTTGCAGCAGAATACAAGGCGATATTGATAGAATTTTGAATCCAGATTGATATGGCTTACTTCTTTAGCAATCTTCAAAGAGTTTTTCTTTAAAGAATCAGGTTTTATGTCACAGAAATCTTTACTGTACAAATATAAAGTATAGGTGATAGAGTCTTTGTCTTCGATTTCTCTTTCATATTTTGGCTCTCGTTCTATCTCTTCAATATGATAGTCTCTTTTGATTTTTTCAAATACTTTTTCTTCACCATTGTTTTCAATTCTTTTGGACGAACTGAAATAAGTAAGTATAAAAACAGCAGAGAAACTGGCCGCAAAATAGAGCAGGACAGCACCCGTAATTCCGATGAATAACCATTTTAATGTCTTGTTCATGGTTAATTTTTTATCAACTTTTCTTATAAATAATAAGCGAAGAACTCCCTGAAAACTGAATAGAAATCCCTTAATTCAAAATATTCAGGACTTGAACTTTCAATATTTTTAAAATGATGTTCCCTGAACAGTTTTTTAATTCTGGTCTGATGATAAAACTGCGATACAGAGATAATATTTTTATACTGGAAGCGATCAGCTATTTTTATGGTATTGAGAACAGTCTTCTCTGTATTATCCCCAAAGTTATCCACAAGAATATTATAGGCAGGAATTTTATTTTTAATCAGGTATTTTTTCATTTCTGTACCTTCCCAATAACCCTCTTTACCCAAACCACCGCTTACCAGGATGTCTTTGACTTGTTTTTTCTGATAGAGCTCAATACTTTTGTCTAATCTTACCTGCAGGCGTGGGGAAAGGGTGCCGTCTTCATTTACTTTATTTCCAAAGACCACAGCAAGATCAGCTTTCTGTTCAGAATTTGTCAATCCATCATAAGTAATGTATAAAGAATGGATAATAAACCAGGAGAATCCGGCAATGAGAATGTATTTGATGATAATTTTCACACTATTTTTATCTATCGTTAACGTTCAGAACAAAACAATCTTCGGTTTATAAATGGTAACATTGTGTTTTGAAATTATTTTTTTCAAAAAGAATTAACATATAAAGTCGAAAAATATTATTCAGTCAAAGATATAAAATTGATGGATACAATGATTGAAAACATATAAGGCTCAGAAGAGGAGAAGATTATTTTGAAGCTTCTGTAACGATCTTCAACAATTAAATTATAAAGTTGCTTTTAGTATGAGATATCAAACACTTTTTCCATTTGCTTTTCGTTAGCAGAGCTAGGTGTTGCCTTTAGTAAAATATTGCGAAGCCAAACTGCCAAATTGTTTTCATAATGAGAAACTTTACCAATAGTAGAACTCGTGTTGACAATGTAATGCGCTTTCTTCATACGCAGCTCTTCGTATTGTGTGAAAACTTCGTCTACATTTTTTCCTTCGCCAAAAAGTTTTCCGAGAACGTAGGCATCTTCAATTGCCTGGCAGGCGCCTTGTCCCATATTAGGAGTTGTAGCATGGGCTGCATCACCAATTAAGCAAACACGGTCTTTTTGCCATTGAAAAATAGGTTCCAAATCGATAATGTCATTGATAAATATTTTTTCTTTGGGAGTTTCGGAAATCATTCTGGGTACTTCTGGATTAAATTCGGTAAAAAGTTCTGCAAGATGGTTCGGGTTTTTAACCAGATTCTCGTTAATCACAGCGTACCAATAGACTTGTTGATCATTAATTCTCACGAAACCGAAGCGTTTGCCCTTTCCCCATGCCTCATAGGCTTCATGTTGGTATTTCGCTACCCAATCGAATTCACTAACACCACGCCAACATTTCTGTCTGGAGGATCTTAGCTTTCCAATATTTAAAATTTGCTGCCGCACTACCGATTTAATTCCATCTGCACCAATAACTACACCTGCATTAGCGAAGCTTCCGTCTTCAAAAGTGAATTGATAGCCGTTTCCCTGTTCAATCTTGGATAAACGTTTGGCAAGTTTAATATTTTCAAAACCAATTTCCTCAGCCAGAATCATTTGCAAATCGCCACGATGAATAGCCGTATTGTGTACTCCATATTTATGCTCGAATCTATTCAGTTGTACATCTGATAAGGTCTTGAGTTGTGGATCGGTAATTTTAATGTTTGAAATTTTGTGGCCTGCTTTTTCGATTTTCTGGCGGATGCCAAGTTTATCAAAAACCTGCATTGCATTATTGGCCATGATAATTCCGGCACCTACAGGTTTTATTTCGGTTGCACTTTCGTAAATGGTAACATCCAGATTGTTTTTTTGTAAAGCTAAAGCTGTTGTCAAACCGCCAATTCCGCCACCGATAATTGCTATTTTCATTGTGATTACATTTAGATGAGGCAAAATTAAAGAGCAGAAAAGCCAAAAACGTTCACCTAAGTTAACTTCTGGAATGAGTAAATTCTTTTCCGGATTCTGCTCAGCGATTGTGGCGTAATTCCTAAATAAGACGAAATGTATTTCTGTGGAATTTTGTTCAGGATTTCGGGTGACTTTTTTAAGAGATTGAGATAGCGTTCTTCTGGTGTATAAAAAAACAATTCGTCCAGCCTTTGTTTTGCATCCAAAAAAGCTAAATCGGATATACGTTTTGCCAATCCAACCCAAAAAATATCTTTCTGAATTAAAATCTCAACATCTTTTTTATCAAAATATAAAACTTCCGTTTTTAGAAGAGTCTTTATAGCTGCCGTTGTTTTTTTTCCGGTGATATAGCTTGCGTAATCACCAATAACATCATTATTCACTTGCAAAAGATAGCTGATATCTTCACCTTTTTCATTGATGTAATAAATCCGGACGGCGCCGTTCAAAATGATCCCCAAACGGTCAAAAACTCCATTTTTAGGTTCTATCATTTTGCTCTTATTATAATTTGCGATGTAACAAATCTCCAAAAATTCCTCCGCGCGCTCCATAGAAATTTGAAGTGTCTCTGCTAATTTCTCTTTTATTGCTGATGTCATTTTTTGTATGTTAATTTTGATAGATACTGCAACAAGTTTGATCTCTTGTAGCTACAAAAATAAATTTTCCTGCTTTATTAGAATGATTGATAGTATAAAACTAAAGAAGGCGCCTTTTCAGACGCCTTCTTTTTATATAAATGATAATTTTTTTAGTGATTATCATATTTTCTGTCCATTACAAAATCCTCCATGAATTTTGTAGTGTAGTTTCCTGCAAGATAATCTTCATTATCCATCAGTTGTCTGTGGAAAGGAATAGTTGTTTTTACTCCTTCAATATAGAATTCCTCAAGAGCACGTCTCATTTTTGCAATCGCTTCCTCACGGGTTTGAGCCGTAGTGATAAGCTTAGCAATCATAGAGTCGTAGTTAGAAGGGATTGTGTATCCTGAATATACGTGAGTATCTACTCTGATTCCGTGTCCACCTGGGATGTTTAATCCTGTGATTTTTCCCGGAGACGGTCTGAAGTCTGCGTAAGGATCTTCAGCGTTAATTCTACACTCAATAGAGTGTAATTTAGGGTAATAGTTGATTCCTGAAATAGGAGTTCCCGCAGCAAGAAGAATTTGTTCTCTGATTAGGTCATAATCAATTACCTGCTCGGTAATAGGGTGCTCTACCTGGATTCTTGTATTCATTTCCATGAAATAGAAATTTCTGTGTTTGTCTACAAGGAATTCGATAGTTCCTACACCTTCGTATCCGATGAATTCTGCAGCTTTTACCGCAGCATCACCCATTTTCTCACGAAGCTCATCAGTCATGAACGGAGAAGGTGTTTCTTCCGTTAACTTCTGGTTTCTTCTTTGTACAGAACAGTCTCTTTCAGAAAGGTGGCAAGCTTTGCCGAACTGGTCACCTGCAACCTGAATTTCGATGTGTCTAGGCTCTTCAATCAGTTTTTCCATGTACATACCTCCGTTTCCAAAGGCAGCTACAGCTTCCTGAATAGCAGATTCCCAGTGATCTTTAAGGTCTTCAGCTTTCCATACTGCTCTCATTCCTTTACCACCACCACCGGCAGTTGCTTTAATCATTACAGGGTATCCGGTTTCCTCAGCAACCTTTACAGCATGCTCGTAAGATTCGATCAATCCGTCTGAACCCGGTACACAAGGTACACCGGCAGCTTTCATGGTAGCCTTAGCATTGGCTTTGTCTCCCATTTTTTCAATCTGTTCAGGAGAAGCTCCAATGAACTTAATTCCGTTCTTCTGACAGATTCTTGAAAAGTTAGCATTTTCAGATAGGAATCCATAACCTGGGTGAATGGCGTCAGCGTTTGTAATTTCCGCAGCAGCAATAATGTTAGGGATTTTAAGGTATGAGTCTTTGCTCATCGCAGGACCAATACAAACCGCTTCATCAGCAAATCTTACGTGAAGACTGTCTTTATCTGCAGTAGAGTATACTGCAACGGTTTTGATCCCCATTTCTTTACAAGTACGTAAAATACGCATTGCAATTTCGCCACGATTGGCTATTAATATTTTTTTGAACATCTTAATAATATTTGAAATTTGAAAATTTGAAATTTGAAATTGACTTTATAATCAATTATCAATCATCATTAATCAATATTTTAATTAAGATGGATCTACTAGGAATAATGGTTGGTCATATTCTACCGGAGTAGCATCGTCAACTAAGATTTTAACGATTTTTCCGCTGATTTCAGATTCAATCTGGTTGAATAACTTCATTGCTTCAATTACGCAAACTACTTTACCAACAGAAACTTCGTCACCTACGTTTACGAATACGTCTTTATCCGGAGATGGTTTTCTGTAGAATGTTCCAATCATTGGAGATTTGATTGTTACATATTTGCTATCATCAGATGCAGCGTCAGCTTTTTCTGCAGGAGCAGCAGCCGGAGTTGCAACAGGTGCCGGAGCAGCTACCGCTTGTGGAGCTGTGTGATAGACTGCAGGCTGCGCATAAACAGCTTCGCTTCCAGCTAATGGAGTTTTAATAGTGATTTCGAAATCCTTAGTCTTGTATTTTACTTCTGAAACTTCAGCCTTAGATACAAACTTAATAAGATTCTGTATGTCTTTAATGTCCATAAATTTGATATTTGATTTGATGCCAAAGATACCAAAAAAACACAAAAAACAACAAAAAACCGCCGAATTTTATCAAAATTGGGCGGTTTTTGTATTAAAATGAGGCTTTTTCAATGAAAAGCGACTCTTAGTTTTCTTCAGTAGCAGCTACTTCTTTTTCCAATACTACTTTACCTCTGTAGTAAAGTTTTCCTTCATGCCAGTGAGCTCTGTGGTATAGGTGAAGCTCTCCTGTTGTTGCATCTTTAGCTAATTGAGGAACTACAGCTTTGTAGTGAGTTCTTCTCTTATCTCTTCTTGTAGACGACTGTCTTCTCTTTGGATGTGCCATTTTCTAATAACTTTTTTAATTGATGAGCGATGAGATTCATCATCTCATCATATTTAAATTATTCTATTTAATTATTGTCTCTTAATTTTCTTAAAGCCTCCCATCTAGGGTCACTTTCATGTTCTTCCTCTTCAGCTTCCTCAATATCTTTCGGACTGAACTGGTCAAGAATTTTGATATCTTCATCACTTACATTCGGTGAAATCTTTTTCATCGGGATAGAAAGCATCACATTTTCGTAGATCAAATGAGCTACGTTGAAAGCATGCTCTGCAGTAGGAATCGTAATAACATCTTCATTGCTGTCATCATATTCTTCCCCGAAATTCACCAGAATTTTGATTTCATTCTCAATAGGATAGTCGAAGTCTTCATTTGTAATATCACAAACCAACTCAACCCAACCTTTTATCTTAATCTCAAACTCCAGAAAAGTAGTGTGTTTGTCTAATAAGACATGTACTTCTATTCTAGGGTTTGTAAATTCCTGCTCAGTGTCAAATAATTGAAAGAACGTTTTATCTATCTCAAACTTGAACTCGTGTTTTCCGTTTTTAAGTCCGGAAAAGCTTACGTCATAGTTTCTTAACTTGTCCATAAAATGAGTGTGCAAAAATATGCATTTTTTTTATAATAACAAATAAAATCTAAAACAAATTAATTTAAAATTTGTTTTAACGGTTTATCCTTCAGTTTCCTCAGGCAGATCCTCGTCAATTCCGTTATCAACAGCTATTTTTCTAGGCTGAAGACGGGTGCTCATCAGTTCACTGTATTCACTTCTGTTGTTGAAAACCTTAATAGCAGTGAAGATAGCTTCCATAAAACTCTGTTCATCGGCAATATTTTTCCCCGCAATATCATAGGCAACTCCATGATCCGGAGAGGTTCTGATAAAAGGAAGCCCAGCTGTATAATTTACCCCTTCTTCATAGGCTAGTGTTTTGAACGGAGCTAATCCCTGATCGTGATACATTGCTAAAACCCCATCAAAGTTTCTGTATTTGTTGGGTTGGAAGAAACTGTCTGCCGGGAAAGGGCCGAATGCCAGAATTCCATTATCTGAAAGTTCCTGAATGGCCGGGCTGATGATTTCTATTTCTTCAGTTCCGATAACTCCGCCATCTCCCGCATGTGGATTCAATCCCAATACGGCAATCTTCGGTTTCTGAATGCAGAAATCTTCAATAAGCGTCTGATTCAATACTCTGATCTGTTTTTTGATTTTCTCTTTGGAAATATTCTCAGCAACTTGTGCAATAGGAATATGATGGGTAGATACGGCTACTTTAAGATCCTCAGTTACCAGGAACATCAGTCCTTTTTTACTGAATTTTTCTTCAAAATATCCAGTGTGTCCGGTATGTTTAAAGCCCATTTTTACCATTTCATCCTTGTTGATAGGAGCTGTTACCAGGACATCAATGTCTCCTTTCATTAAAGCTTCAGTTGCTGCTTCCAAAGAATCAATAGCCATTTGGGTAGATTCCTCAGTAGGAACCCCCAATTCAACATTCACGTTTTCCTTGGTTAGATTTACCATATTCAGCTTGCCGGGCTGTGCCTGAGAAGCTTCATTTACATAGTTGAAATTAAGATTCAGCTTGAAAATGTTTTTCTGATAAGTGAATAATTTCCCCGAACCAAAAATTACAGGAGTGAAAAAATCTGTAATGGTTTTGTCTTTCAGAGACTTCATAATGATTTCCGGGCCGATGCCATTGAAATCACCGATTGAAATTCCTACTCGTACTTTATGGTTTTTTGGGCTCATTTTGATTATCTTTGAAGATTATAATTTACAAATTTAGCAAAAAATAATATGTTCACAGGAATTATTGAAGCAGTTGGTGTTATTGAAAAGATTGAAGAGAAAGGAAGTAACATAGATTTCACCCTGACATGCCCTTTTACAAACGAACTTAAAATTGATCAAAGTCTTGCTCACAACGGATGTTGCCTGACTGTGGTTGAGATTAAGGAGAACCAATATGTAGTAACAGCAATCAACGAAACGTTGGAAAAAACCAATCTTGGAAAATGGGAAGTGGGAAGTGTTGTCAATCTTGAGCGTTGTATGAAAATGGATGGAAGACTGGATGGACACATCGTTCAGGGACATGTTGACAAAACAGGTGAGGTCGTAGGAATTGAAAATAAAGACGGAAGCTATTTTATTACGATGAAATATGAAGCTGATGGAAATTTTGTAACTGTACCTCAAGGTTCTATTACCGTAAATGGAATCAGTTTAACCGTAGCAAAAAGCGAAGATGCCCAGTTCTCGGTAGCTATTATTCCTTACACATGGGAATTTACCAATATGCAGCACCTGAAAATTGGTGATAAAGTGAACCTGGAATTTGACATCATTGGTAAGTATATTGCTAGGTTAATTAAAAAATAGGATGTCGTTAAATAAATATAAAGGATATAGTTTAAGGAACCGTGTGTTTTTCGGTTTCTTATTGGTATGCTTTTTAAGTGTTGTGGCAACATCACTGGTCCCTTATTTTGTGTTGAGGAATAATTCACTGCAGCAGAGCAACATTGATATGCAGGAGAAAACCAATGCTGTAATGAGATATCTGGATTATGCCGTAAGCCGTACACTGGTAGAAACACAGGATCTGCCGAAGGTTTTAGGGAATAAGATCTTTGAGATTGCAGATATTAACCAGCATGATATTGTTATTTATGATCTGAAAGGAAATTACCTGCTGTCTAATAAGGATGAAAGCCTGATTGATCAGAAAACACTCTCTATAGAAATTATCAACAAAATCCTGTCTACAGATGCGAGAGTTGATATGACCAGATATGATGCTGCCAAAGATGCCAAGCTAACCTCTTCATATCTTTTATTGAAAAACAATGAACTGGAGCCAATCGGTATTGTTTATATTCCTTTATATCATAACGAATCTGCCTATCTTGACGTACTGCATCAGTATGTAAAATATATTCTTTTAGTGGATATATTCCTAATCCTGTTCAGTATATGGATAAGCTGGGTAACCTCCAATAGCCTAGCCAAAACCATTACGAAGTTTTCCGATATGATTACCCGCATTACATTGTTTGAGAATGAAATGCGTCCTATCAGATATTATAAGAATGATGAGCTGAATGCTCTGGCAAGAGCTTACAACAGAATGATTCTGCAAATCCAGGATCAGAAAGAAAGGTTAAGGTTTAAAGCCTCTGAAGAAGCGTGGAGAGAAATGGCAAAACAGGTTGCCCATGAGGTGAAGAATCCGCTTACTCCAATGAAACTTACCATTCAGAATTTTGAAAGAAAATTTGATCCGGAAGATCCAAACATAAAGGAAAAAGTGAAGCAGATGAGTAAAACAATGGTGGATCAGATTGATCTGATTGCTACTGTGGCTTCTGCATTCTCAGAATTTGCCAAGCTTCCTGAGAAAAATAATGAAGTTATCAATCTGAATACAGAAGTAGAAGATATCCTTCGTGTATTTAATGACGACAGTATCTTCATGCATGCCAACAAAAGTAATATTATGATTAATATGGACAGAATTTATCTTTCCAGAATCATTACCAATCTTGTTACCAATGCTAAACAGGCGGAAAGTGATGAGAGAAAATTAATTATCAATGTAGATGTAGAGCAGCATCAGCGAAGAGTGATCTTCTCTGTTCAGGATAACGGAGTTGGTATTCCAGAAAGTATGTATGAAAGAATTTTTGAGCCTAATTTCACCTCTAAAACCAGCGGAATGGGACTCGGATTATCCATGGTAAGAAAAATGATTGAAGACTACAAAGGAGAAATCTCAGTGAAATCAGAAGTAGGAAAGGGGTCTACATTCATCATTACATTGCCTACCAATTTATAGTGAAGCCTTTTACATTTAAGCAATTTAAAATTCAGCAATCTAAAAATGTCTTCCGGGTAGGAACAGACGGGGTTTTGCTTGGAGCCTTAGCAGATGCTGAATCTGCTTTTCATGTTTTGGAAGTAGGTACTGGAACAGGGCTGATTTCATTGATGTTAGCTCAAAGGAATCAGCAGGCGGATTTTTTAGGATTGGATATTAATGAAGATGCTGCTGCTCTTACAAAACTTAATTTTGAAAATGCTCCTTTCTGCACGAGATTGAAAAATATTCATCAGGATTTTAAAACTTTTGAGACTAATGAAAAGTTTGATCTGATCGTTTCAAATCCTCCTTACTTTGAAGAATCCGGATCTGATAAAGATAAAATTGCCCGCCAGACGGTAGAATTGAATTTCCGACAGCTTATTGCTCGGTCTGCTCAACTTTTATCCGAGCACGGACTTCTTTCGGTAATTATTCCGGTGGAGGCTGGAGCAATCTTTATTTTAATTGCTGAAGAAAATAATCTGTTTCTGAGCAGAAGAGTTCATATCAAAGGTATTGAAAATTCCAAAACAAAAAGATGGGTCCTGGAGTTTTCTTTAACGAAAAAAAACCTTCTGGAATCTGAATTTATTATAGAAAAAAGTCCGAGAAAATACTCGGACCAATATCTTGAACTCACCAAAGAGTTTCATGTTTTTAAAGAGGTTGGAAATTAGAAAAAACAGTTCTGTGATTTCTGATTTTTTTTGTTCTTATTCAAATAATTCGGCAGTATCTAGTACGGATACTTTTCCATCTTCACATCTGATGGCTTCACCAGGGAAGTTCTGAATCATATGATAATCGTGAGTAGCCATTACTACAGCAGCGCCATTTTCAAGGGCAACCTGTTTTAATAGGGTCATGATTTCGTTAGAAGTCTCCGGGTCAAGGTTACCCGTTGGCTCATCTGCTAAGATAAGATCCGGATGGTTAAGTAGTGCTCTTGCGATAGCGATACGCTGCTGCTCGCCTCCGGAAAGTTCATGGGGCATTTTATGCTTTTTGCTCTTCATGTTCACACTTCCCAATACTTCATTGATTCTGTCTTCCATTTTTGTTTTATCGTTCCAGCCAGTCGCTTCCAAAACGAATTTCAGGTTCTTTTCAACAGTTCTGTCGGAAAGTAATTGAAAATCTTGGAATACAATGCCTAATTTTCTTCTTAGGTTAGGAATATCAGATGGTTTTAGTTTTGCCAGCTCAAATCCTACCACGGATCCGTGTCCTGAAGCTAATGGAATATGCCCATAAAGCGTTTTCAGAAGGGAGCTTTTTCCGGAACCTGTTTTTCCAATAAGGTAGCAGAATCTACCTTTTTTAATATTAAGATTTACATCAGAAAGAACAGTAAAGTTTTTTTGGGCAATTTTTGCATGCTGTAAACTTATAATATTGTCTCCGGAGATATTTGTATGTGGCATAATTTAATTTTAAAGGCTATTTCTAACAAAAAATTTTCAATCTTTAAAAATAGAAAAAAGAAGTCTATTTGACTCTAATTTTAATAAATTTTAACAACAAAAAATGCCTGAAAAGAAACTTTCCAAGCATGTTTTGTATATGATAATAAAAAGATTATCTCTTAGCGCGTGCAGCACTTACAGTTAAACTCTTTCTGCCTTTAGCTCTTCTCGCAGCCAAAACTCTTCTTCCATTTGGCGTAGACATTCTTTCTCTGAAACCGTGTTTGTTTCTTTTTTTTCTTTCTGATGGCTGGAATGTTCTTTTACTCATTACTATATGTTTAAATCGTAATTAATCTATTAATTTTCAGGTTGCAAAGATATAGAAATTTTTATAAGATACAAATTTTAATAATCTTTTTTTGAAAATATTTGTAATGTTTTTTCATCAAATACTTACAAAGCTTGATTGGAAACTAAATTCCAGATGCAAAAATAATATTTAAATGATTTATATAAAAGCTCTATCTTTGAAAACTTAAATTTTAACGAAAATAAACACAAGATGTTTACACCAGCAGAACTTTTAGAGATCAATACATTACTAACACCTGAAAACAAAATAGTTATTCTTACCCACTATAATCCGGATGGTGATGCTATTGGTTCCAGCCTGGGATTGAAACATTATTTAAAGGCAAAAGGAATTCATGCTGAGGTGATTGTGCCTAACGATTTTCCAAAGTTTCTGAAGTGGATGCCGGAATCTAAGAAAGTGGTTATTGCAGAATATAAAAGAAAGCTGGCTGCTGATATGATTGCAGCAGCAGATGTTATTTTCTGTCTTGATTTTAATTCGCCTTCAAGAATTGGATTATTGGGAGACTGGCTGATAAAGGCTCAGGGAAAGAAAATCCTTATTGACCATCATCAACAACCGGAGCCATTTGATTTTGTGTATTCAGATACGGTAATTCCTGCTACTTCACAAATGGTTTATCATTTCATTGAAGCGATGGAAGATGAGAAACTTGTGAATCAAGATATCGCAGAATGTTTGTATACCGGAATTATGACGGATACAGGAGGTTTCCGTTTCCGCTCAACAAGTGCTACTACCCATAGAATTATTGCTAACTTAATTGAAAAAGGAGCAGATCCTGCGATGATTACTTCCAATACCTGGGATACGAATACAGCATCTCGTCTTCATTTGCTGGCCTTGGTTTTAGGAAGAATAGAGGTGGTTAATGATGGTAGTGTGGCTATTTTAAGCCTTACAAGAAACGAACTTAAAGAATTTGGGTTCCAGAAAGGAGACACAGAAGGTTTCGTAAATTATGGGTTAAGTATTGCCGGGGTAAAAATGTCTGCGTTTTTTATGGAAGATCTTTATGAAGATTTTATCAAGATCTCATTCAGAAGTAAAGATGATGTAGATGTAAACCAATTTTCCAGAAAATACTTTAACGGTGGCGGACATATTAATGCAGCAGGTGGTAAATCCAATGATTCCTTACCGGGAACTATTGAAATTTTCAAAGCAAGACTAATCGAAGAAAGTTTGTAAAAGAGAAACACGCTGAAGAGAAGATTGTAAATCAACTTTGATATATTCTCAAGCCTTCCCGTATTCGGGCCCTCAATCCTTATTATATCCCTTTTCCTCAAGTTCCATACAAGTATATTCGTAAACCTGTTGAAACATTTCATCCATATATTTTTTGTTGAAAAGGCTATATTTCGTCATTTTTGGGGGATCTAGAAATATATTACAGTATTTTACTTTGGAATAGACCGATTTTGCAATGGCTAAATGGAGAATTCTGTCGAATTCTTTCATCAGGCTCATCTTATTTAATTCATCGTAGCTTATTGAGTTGACATGCGAAGCAATTAGGAAGTCACATTTATCCATAATAGGTTCAATGGGAAGGTTGTCAAGAACACCGCCATCTACGTATATTTTCTCACCCATTCTTACGGGTGGCAGGATAAAAGGAACACTTGATGAAGCAAGAAGGGGTGTGAATAGCTCACCTTCAGAGAAAAAATCAACAATCCCATGAGTCATTTCCGTGGTGGCTACATAAACAGGGATTTTCAGGATGTTAAAATTATCCTCGGGGAAATAATCTTTGAAGAGTTTCAAAATAAAATTAGAACTGAAAATTCCATTCTTTGATAATTTCAGAGCCGACCGGGAGAAAAATGAAGTCTGTTTTACAATTTCCATCATTTCGTCCGGTGTTTTTCCAAACGAATAAAAAGCAGCGATAATAGAACCTGCACTGGTTCCTGAAATAATATGTGGTTTAAGGTTATATTCTTCCAATGCTTTCAATACAGCGATATGCGCAATTCCACGCATTCCTCCGCCTGAAAGTGTAAGTCCGATAACCTGTGGCTTCGGAGGTGTTTTTTTTTTGAACGAGAATATTCCCATTGAGAAAATTATACCTCACTAATATACAGGATTTTTCTCAATGTTTATGGCTCATCACATTCAGAATCAATCTTAATGAAAAGTGCATTGAATTCATTGTTCATCTTTTCATCATGAGAAACCCTCTGTATTTTATCATTTGCACAATTACCCCATCCAAAAGTAATCAGGTCAATGATCGCATAGTCCCTATTGTCTGTGGAGTTGAGTTGTTCATTATACTCATCCATTACATGTTGCGGATTGCCGTTTGTATTGCTCATTTCTTCTCTGAGTTTTCTCCACTCTGCAAACATTTGATCATCAGTAGAATTTAAAGCTTTTGAAAAAGTTTTACACTTGTTGTCTTTAAGCAAAACTGCTGGATTGGAGTAGGCCTGAACCTCAATTTTTAATTTCTCATAATATTGAATAAGTTCCTCATATCTTTTCTTTTTAATATCCTGCCAGTAAGAGTTGTTTACAACCTTCAGGTTTTTAATCTGAGCTTTTCTTTCTGCAAAATCCTTATCAAGCTTTGCCAGAATTTTATCTTGATTATTTCTTACTTCCGCAAGACTTTTAAGATTGTAGACAGATTGGGTGTCAAGCAAAGAACCGCTTAGTTCAAACCAGAGTTTATAAGTACCTTCAATTTCTTCTCTTGAGTATTTATTGCTGTCAAAATATCCTTTGTTATCACATAATTCTGTCACAAATTGAAATACTTCCTGTTTAGGCTGATCGGCGCTTAGAGTGTCTGCTTTTTGGGATGATGTCTGAGCAGAGTTTGTAAGCTTGGCAGTGGATGTTGGCTGTTTATCCTTTTTGCAGCTTAAGAATGCAAGAAGAAAGATAGAAGTGATGGCAATTTTCATGTTTTTACAATACCAATTTCTTAGGAAGATTGTGAAGGAGTTCCGTGTTAATGATTTCTGCACAGATGCCGGGTTTTTCCCAATGACCATTGTGGCCGCAGTCCAATACATATGATTTGATATTCGTTCTGTCCGGAAGGTTTTTGATTGTAGTACCAGTTTTTACCGCATTGTCGTGTTTGCCGGCCAGAATCAGAATTTTGGCTTCCAGATTTTGCATGATATGCTTTTTGTCCGTTCTTTCTACCATCCCTTTTACGCAGGCAAGAGCCCCCATATTGTTGGTAGAAAGTGCCGTTTCCAGCGCTGTTTCAATTTTCCCTTCAAGAATATCTCTTTCATTAGGGTTAAATAAGTTTGGAATTCCTGCTCTGGCATAATGAGCATAGGCATCTTTAATGATTCTGTAACTCTTGATACGCTGTTGTTTTTTCTCTTCGTCATCCGGAAAATAGGTGGAAAAGAATAGGGTTAAACTCTTCAGAGAGTCCGGATGTTTTTCGGCAAAAGCGAGAGAAACATATCCACCCATAGAATGTCCCAATAAATGAACGCTCTCTAAGTTTTGGTCATCTAAAACTTTTTTAACTTCATCAGCCATCAATTCCATAGTGTGGATCTCTCCCAGGATTTCAGATTGTCCGTGTCCAGGGAGATCAATTTTCAATAGTGAAAAATCTTTGGAAAGATGAGGCTCCATATCGCTCCAAATGGATAGGTTTTCCATAAAGCCATGGAGGAGTACTAAAGTTTCTTTTCCATTTCCTTTTCTTTCAAAGTTCAGCATGATTCCAACATTTTATAGATTAAAATAATACAGCCTTTTGTTGGCTGTAGCTTAGTTTTCCTTTCAAATGTAAACAAAAAAGAGCATTTTAAAAATGCCCTTTCTTTTTTATTGAGTTAATTCTTTGTAAACCTTTGTTTCCCAAGGTTTGATATCTGTTACTCCATAACGTTCTTTTTTAGCAATTGCCAGATTATCCAGCATATCTACAAAATTTTTGTAGTTGGCTTCATCAGTAGGCTTAATAATTACTGTGAAGTTTTCCTGATTAGGAGCATTTTTGTAGGCTTCGGAAATAATTTTTGAAACATTTACCCCATTGAAGTCGGTTTCTTTTAAGTTGCTTGTGTTGAGATCATCCTTATTGCTTTGATGATAAAATACCCGATTATCTTTTCCAAGAATAAATGTGACCTGGTTTTTTTGATGCATTACGGGTTCGGTTGTTGGGATTCCTTTTGCAGGAAGTCCCAGGTCCATAACGTTCGGTTTTGTAAAGTTTGTGGTAAACATAAAAAACATCAATAGTAAGAAGTTGAGGTCTACCATTGGGGTCATGTCAATTTTAATTAACTTCTTCTTTTGTTTGCCAGTCTGTTGCTCTTGTGTGATTACTTCAGCCATAATTCATATTTTAAATTGTTAAACGGTATTTGATGAAAACTTTAAAAATCCGATCGTGATTTTGAAAAACTGATACAAAGTTGATGCCTAAAATTTAAAATATATAATGAATTTTTATTTTTATTGAAAGATTGTGTTTAAATAATGTTAAAAATGATATTTAATTTGGGTTGAATGCTGGTAATCTTTATCATCGTGAAAATAAAAAACTCACACTATAACAGTGTGAGTTTACTATTTCAATATAAAATAATTTATTTGCTTTTCTTGAAGTAATTAACTCCGCATTCTAAGAATTTCTTAAAATCTTCCTTCGGCATATACCCGGAAACAGGCGTGTTGATCACTTTTCCGTCCGGAGTTATTAAAACGTAGTGAGGCTGAGAGTTGTTGTTGAAGTTAACCTGTTGGAATAAACTCCATCTGTCCCCAATCGTTTTAACCTTTTTGATCTGTCCGTCTCCAAGATCAATCTTTGTTTTTTGATCTTCAGGAAGCTCTTCTTTGTCGTCTACATAAAGAGAAGCTAAGACCACATCATTCTGAAGGATCGGTAAGATATCCGGTTCGCTCCATACAAACTCTTCCATTTTTCTGCAGTTTTCACAACCATAACCTGTGAAGTCAATCAAGATAGGTTTGTTTTCCTTTTTAGCAATTTCTATTGCTTTAAAGAAGTCATGCTCAGGGTGCATTCCTAAAATTCCGTCTTTTTCATCATGGAAATAACTAACATTCAGTGGAGGCAAAATTCCGCTTAATAACTGAAGTTTTGGACGGTCAGATGGTACTAATCCCTGAATCAGATAGATCACAAAACCGAATCCTAGTACTCCTAATATTTTTCTGGTGATTGAAATTTTTGGTTTTTTATCATCATGTGGAAACTTGATTAATCCAAATAGATATAAAGCCAATCCTAAAGCTACAATGATCCAAATAGCGATGAAAAGTTCTCTTTTTAAGAAGAAAGTCTTTGATACAAGGTCTGCTTTTGATAAGAATTTTAGAGCCAAAGCCAATTCTACGAAACCTAGTACCACTTTTACCGTATTCATCCATCCACCGGATTTCGGTAGACTTTGTAATGCCTGTGGGAATAAAGCCAATAACCCAAAAATTATAGCCCATGCTAAACCAAATCCTGCCAAAGCAAATGTTAATAACATAGGAACATTAGATGAACCGGTTACTGCACTTCCTAATAAACTTCCAAGAATTGGTCCTGTACAAGAGAAAGAAACAATTACCAGCGTTAATGCCATAAAGAAAATACCGATGATACCACCAGCTTCTTCAGCTTTTGATGACTTATTAGCAATAGAGCTAGGCAATGTAATATCATAATATCCGAAGAAACTTCCGGCAAAGAAAATAAATATGATAAAGAAGGCAATATTCAGCCAAACACTTGTAGAAATCTCGTTGAAGATATTTCCTGCAATTCCATCAATAATGTGGAAAGGAATACTTAATAAAACGAAAATAAGAAGAATAAAAAACCCATAGATTAAAGCATCTCTTTTACCTTTTGCTTTATCCTTACTTCCTTTCGTAAAGAATGAAACCGTTAATGGAATCATTGGGAATACACATGGGGTAAGCAAGGCGATTAACCCTCCAATGAACCCTAGGAATAAATAAGTCCAGTAGTTCTCATCTACCTTTGTAGAAGCCGTTCCGCAATCTGTTAACGGTTTTTTGAAATTCAGCGTTTCAATTTTCAGCTGCTTAGGATCCAGTGTTGAGGTCTCAGCAATCGTAACCTCTGTTTTAGTAGGGTTTTCAGTAACGGTTTCAACAGCTTTTATAGAGTCGTTTGCAGGTTTTGCCGTTTCTTCAGGAGTAGCTTCTTCCGTTGCTCCTTTTGGAGTAACCTTTTGATTGAACTCCAGTGTATTTGGGGCAAGACAAACCCTGTCATCACAAGTCTGATAGGTAATTTCAGAAGTAACATCTGCCGGTTTTGTAGGGTCCTTTAGCTTGAATTTCTGTTTGAAACCAGCCGTATTGGAATAAAAAACAATAGTTCCCCCGAAAGCTTCAGAGAATTCCTCATGTTTCTTACCTACTTCAGTGAATTTTCCTATAAGTTCAATATTCTTTCCTGAAACTTTATACTCAGTAGGGATTCCTGTATCTTCAGGAAGATCTTTAGAGTAAATATGCCAGCCTTTTTCCATGGTGGCATTCAAAACCGCTTCATACTGGTTGTTGCCCAGATCGTTGATGGTAAATTTAAACTTTACAGGATTTTTAATCTGTGCATTAATTCCTGTTGCTAAAAAGAGTAGAATTAATAAAAACCAATTTCTAAATTTCATTTTTCGTTTCATTAAAAATTTTGAGAATACGTTCTGTTTTCTCATCCTTTGCGTATCTTCTATCCTGTCTGAAAGGGATAATTCCAAGTACGGAATTGTTACTGTCAGACAATATCCAAATTTTTTGCCTCGCTAAAATAGATAATTTTTCGTCCCTAAAAAATTTAGAAACTTTCTTTTTCCCCGAAAAGCCAGTTGGGTAAAACTCATCACCATCCAGTTGTTTTCTTAAACGCAGTGGAAACTGAAGTTTTGCAGCATCAAAATTCCATTCCATATTTTTATTGATTCCATCAATGTCTTCCATAGAATCCTGAAGGTTAATGCTGATCTGGTTTTCTGAAAAATCAAAATGATCAATTAGGAGAATTTCGTTTGTGTTTTCAATTTTTTTATTGATATCAAAAAAAATTAATTCATCTCTGTTAACAATCAACTGATAGTCTTTTGAAAAAAAAGAACTGTTATTTTCTGCCTTAAAAATTTTAGGAATTTCTTCTTCCTGATTAAATCCGTATTTTTTTAAGATCTCAAACTTAACGAAATCGTTTTCCTGACCTAGCTTTTCTTTTGATAAGATTTTATGGGTTTTGTTAAATACAGTAAGTTTATTTTCTATCTCCTGAATCTGTTTTTGGACAAAATCTTTGGTCTGGTTCAGATAAAAAGAACTCCTTTTGAAGTTTTCCAGAAAATGATCGTTGGTTTCCTGTAATTTCGGAACAATTTCATTTCTGATCTTGTTTCTCAGATAATCACTCTTTTTATTGGAAAGATCTTCCCGGAATTCAATCTTATTTTTTTCTGCGAATTGATAGATTTCCTGCTTGGAAAATGATAAAAGAGGTCGGAGAATATGATTGTCGTTGGCGGGAATGCCACTCAATCCATTAATTCCTGCTGCTTTGGAAAGATTGATGATAAAAGTTTCCAGCTGATCGTTCAGGTGATGAGCGGTAACTAGAAATTGCAGCTTTTCCTTTTCCTGAATTTCCTTAAAAAAAGCATATCTAAGCTCTCTTGCCCAAAGCTGGATAGAATTTTCCGGTTTTTTATCTTTTCCCGAAACTTCATATAGATGGAACCTGATATGATTTTTCTCACAAAAATCCTGCACCACTTTTTGATCCAGATCCGAATCTTCGCCCCGGAGTTTATAATTGATGTGAGCTACCTGAAATGAGCTGTATAAATTCTGTTTTTCAT
Organism: Chryseobacterium sp. StRB126; assembly: GCF_000829375.1. Taxonomy (NCBI): domain Bacteria; kingdom Pseudomonadati; phylum Bacteroidota; class Flavobacteriia; order Flavobacteriales; family Weeksellaceae; genus Chryseobacterium; species Chryseobacterium sp. StRB126. The sequence goes on along the minus strand of NZ_AP014624.1, from coordinate 5,129,848 downwards.
CCCTCAAATCCTGGAACAAGGAGGCTAGAACCATAGAGTCGGCACCTCCGCTCACTGCTAAAAGATAGCTGTGATTTTCAGGTTGGTGAATAAGATTTTCTAATTGTTTTCTGAAACTTGATTTTTTCAACATAGGTGTTGAGAATTTCTTTTATACAAAGATAATCCATATAATTCAATTGAATTTCCCTAACTTTGAGTTGTCTAAAAATGATTACGTATGAAGATTTTTAAAATTTTAGCGGTTTCTGCAATGGCGTTGGGGATGACCTCTTGTGTGAGCAAGAAGCAGTATGATGCCTTAAGCACAAACTATAAGCAGTGTATTGAAAATATCGGTGAAAGACAAAGAGAAATTCAGGATTTGAAATCTCAGAACTCTGCATTGACAGGTGAAAATAATTTATTAAAAAGCCAACATGATGCTTTAAAATCATCATTGGATGCATGTCTTTCCAATACAGGAAAAAGCTCTGCTAATATTGACAAGCTTGTGGGAGAAATCAATGCTTCCAATTCATATATTAAGCAGTTAATTTCCAGCAATGCTAAAAACGATAGTTTAAACCTTGCGTTATCTAACAAACTGAAGAGATCTTTAGATAATATATCAGATGAAGATGTACAGGTGAAAGTATTGAAAGGAGTGGTAATGATCTCCCTTTCAGATAAAATGTTATACAAAACAGGAGATTATAATATTTTACCAGCTGCTCAAGAGGTGTTAGGTAAGGTAGCGAAAGTAATCAATGATTATGATAAATATTCAGTATTGATTGAAGGAAATACAGATAATGCTGCATTAAATTCTGCAAACCTGCCAAGAGACAACTGGGATCTTTCTGCATTAAGAGGTACCTCTGTTGCTAAAGTTCTTCAGACTCAGTTTGGGGTAGATCCTGCAAGAATTACAGCAGGAGGTCGTTCCGAGTACAACCCGAAAGCGACTAACATGAGCGTTTCCGGAAGAGCAGAAAACAGAAGAACGGAAATTATCATTATGCCTAAGCTGGATGAGTTTATGAAGCTAATGGATATTGCTCCAAAGAAATAATAATGAAACTATTAAAAAAAATCCCGAGAAATTCGGGATTTTTTCTTTAATCAAATTAATTCTTCTTTTTTCAAAAGAGAAATAATTCGTCGTAAAAAATGATTGGATATTTCAGTCTTGTTTTTTTTTGCAGAAGATTGTGTACTTCCTTTTGGGAGTACATTTTTTTGATTCTCATGGTTAGTTTGTGGTTGATCTTCTGCAATCATTTTGTTTTCTAGTGTTTTTACCCCTTCGTTCTCTTTGCAAACTTAGAATTAATACTACAGAAAAAACATCCGTATTTTCACGGTATTTTGTATGGGCTTTTTCCCGAGTGTTAGATTATTGAACTCTCTAAAATAATTCGTTTTAAATATAATTATCTGATTAATAAAAGAAAACGTATATTTAAATCTTAATATAGGGAAATAAAAATAGAGGTATCCGAAAATCTTCAAGAGTGGGAAATTAATACTAAACAAAATAATATGAAAAATTCAAAAAAACTTTCAAGAGGAGAAATGAAAAATGTAAAAGGTGCTGCCTTAGCTTGTAATCCGATGATAATTTGTCAAAAAACCATTGACTGCTGCCCGGGATGGGTATGTGCTTCAAAAGGAAGATACTGTGTAGCTTTATAATAACCTTCTCTACCTCAGAGAAAATATATCTAAGAAAAGAGGGATTAATTTCTCTCTTTTTTTTGTATCTTATATTGAACAAAAGCTAGGTTCAAAAAAGTTTTAAAATTCTTAAATTTGTTTAAATTAAAATGGTATGAGTTTTTTTGAAGAAAAGAATCCTGAAATGGATAGATATTTGGAAGCACACGCTTCCTCAGAATCCGAAATTCTGAAAAAGCTGAGAAGAGAAACTTATCAGAAAACCACCCAACCTCATATGATTTCGGGCTACCAGCAGGGAAGATTGCTGACGATCATTTCTCAAATGCTGCAACCTAAAAGCATTCTTGAAATCGGTACATTTACAGGATATGCTACCTTATGCCTGGCTTCAGGATTAGCAAAAGATGGTAAAATAACTACCTTAGATGTGAATGAAGATCTGGCTTATCTGCCGAAAAAATATTTTGAATCCAGTGAATACGCTGCTCAGATTGATTTTAAACTTCAGGATGCTAAGGAGTTTTTAAAAGAAACAGATGAGTTTTTTGATTTAATTTTTGTAGATGCCGATAAAGAAAATTATGCCGAATATTTCAAACTGATAAAACCTCATACAAAGTCAGGATCAGTAGTGATGTTCGATAATGTTCTGTGGTATGGTAAGGTGCTGGAAGAAAATCCGAAACTGAAATCTACACAGTCTATTCAGGAATTGAATGATTTAGTGGCAAAAGACGAAGATTTTGAAAATCTTATTTTACCTTTGCGCGATGGAGTCAACTTCCTTCGCAGGAAGTAATTATAAAGAAAAGATTAAGAGATTTAGAAACTAAGCAATAATGTCATTTCTAAATCTCTTAATTTTCCTAATTTCTAAATAAATAAAATGAATAAAGGAATTTGTATCGTAACAGTAGCGCCGATTCGTGCTGAAGGCTCTGACAAGGCTGAAATTGTTACGGAAATATTGTTTGGAGAAAGTGTAGATATTTTAGAAGTGAATAAAAACTGGACTAAAATAAAAATGCACTATGACGGTTATGAAGGATGGATGGATACCAAGCAGCTAAAAACAATAACAGATGAAGAACTGGCCAATAGAAAAGTGACTGTAGTGACGGAAGATTTTTCTTCTGTATTGATGAAAGATGGTAAAACTTTACTATCCATGGGATCTGAAGTGGACTTTCCTGTGGTAGCCTCAAGAAGAAGCCATGATGTGAGGGAAAGTGTTGCTCTTACTGCTAAAGAGTTCCTTAATGTGCCTTATTTATGGGGTGGTAAAAGTTTTTTTGCAGTAGACTGCTCCGGATTCACTCAATTGGTGTATAAAGTTCATGGTATTAAGATTCCAAGAGACGCTTCACAGCAGGCAGAAGTAGGAGAGGCTCTTACTTTTGTAGAAGAAACCAGACCCGGAGATCTTGCCTTTTTTGAAAATGCTGATGGGAAGATTATCCATGTGGGTATAATGCTCGAGAATCAGAAGATTATTCATGCCTCAGGAAAAGTGAGAATTGATACTTTGGATTCTACCGGAATCTTTAATGAAGAAATGAATAAGCATACTCATAAATTGAGAGTGCTTAAAAGTGTTATTTAAAACATGAAAACTTCCAGCATATTATTAATTGTGAATACTCTTTTACTGGTTGTAATCTGGGTTTTTACTGGAATCAAATATGTTGGGCTTCCTGAAATCATTCCCACTCATTTTGATTTCCATGGGAATGTAGATGGAGAATCCGGGAAAGAAACAATTTGGGCTTTACCATGTATTGCGGCTTTTATTCATCTCCTTTTTGTTGGGATAAAAGATCCCAACTCACCGCTTTTGAATGTTCCTCAAAGTTTTCGAAATGAAAAAACGTTAAAGCTATATCTGTTTTCTCTGGAATTGCCTGTAATGGTTCTGTTTTTGGATATAATTGTTGAAAGTATACGTATTGCTGAAGGCAGGCAGAAAGAACTTAGTGGTGCTGTCTTCTTTATTTTAGGGGGAATATTGGTTGTAATTGGTACGGGACTTATCAAATCATTTCGGGAAAGTAAAATAAAGTCTAACGACTAGATCTATCAGAATTGAATTTACTTTATAACATATTTATCAGTCTTCTTATTTTTGGAATGAAGGTTTTCTCATTATTTAATGATAAAACTAAAAAGGGCGTTGACGGAAGAAAGCGATCTTTAGATAAGGTACAGTCTGCTTTTTCAAAAACAGATAAGGTCATCTGGATGCACGCTGCCAGTTTAGGAGAATATGAACAGGGATTGCCTGTATTGGAGAGACTTAAAGAACAATTCCCAGATCATAAAATTCTGATAACTTTCTTTTCTCCGTCAGGATATGAAAATGTAATTAAAAAGAAACATATTGCAGATGTGATCTGCTATCTGCCGTTTGATAAAAAGAATATTGTAAGAGAATTTATATCTCAATTTGATGTTAAACTATTTTTTACGGTGAAGTATGATTATTGGTATAATCTGTTTTCGGTGCTTAAAGAGAGAAATACAAAGATATATGTGATTTCTGCCTTGTTCTACGAAAGACAATCATTTTTTACTTCTTATGGAAAGTGGTTTGTAAAGGAGCTAAAAGAGAATGTAGATTGGTTCTTTCATCAGACTCAATTTTCACTTGCTTTGGCTAAAAGTGTGGGCTTGGTGAAGTCTTCTGTAACAGGAGATACAAGGTTTGACAGGGTAAAACAACTCAGGGACCGTAATAATCATGTGGATTATATTGTAGATTTTATAGGCGGTCATAAAGCGATTGTTTTCGGGAGCTCATGGCAGGCGGAAGAGAAAATTGCAGAAGTGGTTTCCCGTAAAAATAAGGCAGTCAAAATAATTATTGCACCTCATGATCTGAAGAGAGTAGAACATCTGAAAAATATCTTTACCGATGCTTTGTTATACAGTGAGATCAATGATTCCCTACCTGTAAATTTAAACTCTCAAATCTTAATTATTAATAATATAGGATTGTTATCTAAACTGTATTCCTATGCTGATGTAGCAGTTGTTGGTGGCGGATTTCATGATGCAGGACTTCATAATATACTGGAGGCTGCCACATTCGGGGTTCCGGTTATCTTTGGAAATCATTATAAAAAGAATCCTGAAGCAGACGATCTTATCAGCAAGAATGGCGGAAGATCTTTTGCAGACGAATATACCGCTGCAGAATTTGTTTTATTCCTCACCAATGAAGATAATGAGGAAGAACTAGCAGAAATGTCTGAAAATGCAAAGAATTTCGTTGATGAGAAACCTAATTCTACAGAAATGATCCTTCAGAAAATTCTATCTTAAGAATCCCTGGCTTTTTATATCCTTCATGATTTGTTCAATGTTGTCAGGAATGTTGTCAGATTCAAACCAGTTAAGGTCAAGCCCGTTATTGATACATAGCTTTTGCAGATAATGGTTTTCAGTTATTTTTTGCTGTATTGTTCTTAAAAGATCATCAAATTCCATCCAGTAATCTTCATCCAGTTTCTTAATTAAGATCAGAGATTTGAATATCTTATTGATGATATAAATATAAAGTTTATAAACATTATCAAACCGTTGTCTGCTCAGATCATTATTGTAATCTAAAATTTTATCAACCATCAGCAGATTGAGTGAAGCTTCCCCGAATTTGTCTGTTGTTATTTTGATATGCTCAGTGACTTCTGCACTTATTTTTCGGATAATGGTCAGAAAATATTTAGCATTACCAATATATTTTGAAGCCAGCAGAATTTTTTCTTCTACATTTTGTTCCATTGCATTTCTCTTATCATCGGTATTTTCCGGATCAATAAGTTCAAAATACAATTTCTTTGATAATAATTTATCCTTTCTCAGAAGCCTGAAAATAAGTTTATCTTTTTCTGTGCTGGAAAAAGCACTCAGCGCTGCTTTAAATTCTTTTGAATACTCCATTAATTGAATATTTTTGAATATTTCATAAATCCGTTAACAGCCCAGTTTGCTGTATAGTACAATGATTTTAAAGTGGAGAATCCCATGAAATCTTTATAGACCAGATATTGATCTTTAATGATGTTTTTTTTCTTTCTGGAAACACTGTTTTCACGCATTCTATACTTCGCCATTGTTTTGTTGATAGGCATCCCTTCCGGAATTACTTTAAGGAGATTTAGCCACATGACGTGGTCCTCACGCTTACTTTTTACCGGGAATAGAAACTTTCCAACCCTTTTAGTATCATACATTGTAGAAACCGGAGCCAGCCGGCATGTCTTCAACAAATTAGAAAATGTAACCACTTTATCTGCAAGAAAATCTTTTAATATAGGTTGAAGCTGCTCATCACATCTTGAATAATTACAGTATACAAGTTCTGCATTGTGTTCCTGCATATAATCTGTCATGGTCTCAAGGTATTCAGGATGCCAGAAGTCATCAGAATCCAAAAAGGCAATATATCGGCCTTGGGCTCTTTCAAGGCTATTGTTTCTTGCATTTCCTGCGCCACCGTTTTTCTCCAGAATCTGAAGCTTTATTCTGGGGTCATTATATTTCCTGATAATTTCAACAGTATTGTCTTTAGAAAGATCATCAGTAATCAGCCACTCCCAGTTTTCATAGGTTTGGCTAAGGACAGATTGTATCGTTTCCTCTATAAAATCAGCAGAATTGTAGCAGGGAGTGATAATGGAGACCAGGTCTTTCATTCGTGTAGTAAAATATTATGTAAAATTATAAAAATCTTTTTTCATAAAGGTGCCATGAAGCAATTCCCACTCCAATAACAACAAACATGCATAGAATGCTCATGATATAAGGATTGTAGTTGGCAAAAAGGCCCAAAGTTGCAAATACTCTGATGATAGGGAAATGGAAGATATAAATTCCGTAAGTGAAATCCCCGTATTTTCCGAAATTATTCAGGAATTTAAAAGAATAAGCAATATACAGAACAATAATACTGATCATTATGGGAGAGAACAGCTTTATATCAAAAACAAGATCAATCCAAACCGTAACGATAGCAATGATGAAAAGAATATTTTTATATTGAATAAACTTATCAAAGTGAAAATACAGAAGCATTCCGCCAATAAAATAACATAATGAGCCGGGAAGTTGCCGGGAAAGTGCTGCTTTTCCTGCCATTTCGAAGTAATTCAGATAAACCAGAGAAAGAAAATAGAGTACGATCAGGCTAATGGTACGGTATTTATTGTTTTTTCCAAACAGTAAAAACATGAGCGGAACGGCTATATAAAAGCACATTTCGATCTTAAGCGTCCATAATGCTCCGTTTACAGCCTGGTTTCCAAATACACCCGGAAGCCACGGAGCCTTAAAGTTGAGGAATATTGAGTTCCAGAACAGGTATTTATAAACCTGCGTATTCCCAAAATATTCAGAAATCGGCAGGGTGCTTACCAAGCTTAGAAGGGTAGCACAAAGAAATACAACAAGCAAATAAGCCGGAACGATCCTATTGAATCTTTTTTTTGCGTAGCTTTTTAGACTGGAAGACCTTTCGTAGCTTCTTGCAATTAAGAATCCGCTTACAATAAAAAACGAGAAAACAGCAACTTCAACAGGGCTATGCGTTAAAAAAGAAAGCTTTTCAGAAGCACTTAAAGCACCCAAGTGTCCCATAAATACAATAAAAGCGAGGAGAACACGGATGAAGTCAAAATTGTTTTTCGTTATATCTTGCATTTTTTTTCTTTCCTACAAAAATAACTTTTTTAATAAAACAGAGGTGTTTTAGAATGTTCAATATTTGTTAAATAAAGGCAATATGGCTTCTTTTAGTTTTAAAATATGTATAAATAGAAGCTGATAAAATAATTTTTCATAAAAAATGGTAATATAAATCAAAAAAATTATAATTTTAGCCCTTGAAAAAATTGATCTATGAAGAAATTAGCACTACTATTTTTTGGTTTATCATTATTGGTAACCACCGGATGTAATAATAGCAACGATATTGTTATAGAAGAACCGATTATTGGATTCTGGCAACCGCAAAAAGAGGTGGTTACTACTGTTGAGGTAGGTGAGCAACCAATTTCAGATGTGATTACTTATACCGACTGTCAGAAACAATCCAGATGGTGGTTCAGTACAGAGACAACCGGGAAAAGAATAGATGTGGAGGATCCTATTACGGGAACGGCTTGTAATATTTTGCCGGATAAAAACTTTAGCTACTCGTATGACAAGAGCAGTAAGGCTCTTCAACTGAAATATCAGGGAGTGGTAGCACCAGAAAATACAAAGGTTGTTACGCTAGACGCAACTACGCTCAACTTATCAATAAGAGTAGAAACCGAAGATCCTACAATATACAAAACAAGAACTATTACGTTTAAAAGGGTAAGCCCTAAACCTTAATAGTAACTTCAGGATATAATAAATTAAGGTCTCATCTTCGGGTGGGACCTTTCTGTTTACCGGGGAATTGCAATTCATCATAAATTAAATTTCTATTTCCTTTAAAATCATTATTTTTGTGAATCTTGTTTAAAAGAAAAACAATTCAATATTAAAGTCTAACATATAACATATATATAAAGTGTTTTACGATCATCAGCAGATAGAAAAAAAGTGGCAGAAATACTGGGAGGACCATCAAACCTATAAAACTTCCAATAATACCGATAAACCTAAATTTTATGTACTCGATATGTTTCCGTATCCATCCGGAGCAGGACTTCACGTAGGACATCCACTGGGATATATTGCGTCAGATATCTATGCGAGGTATAAAAGACACCAAGGGTTTAACGTTCTCCATCCGGTAGGGTATGACAGCTTTGGGCTTCCTGCTGAGCAGTATGCAATCCAGACAGGGCAGCATCCGGCAATCACTACAGAACAGAATATCAACAGATACGAAGAGCAGTTAAGAAAAATAGGATTCTCATTCGATTGGAGCAGAGAAGTAAGAACTTCTGATGCATCTTATTATAAATGGACACAGTGGATCTTTATTGAACTGTATCATTCTTGGTATAATAAAAATACAGATAAAGCAGAAGCTATTGATACCTTAATCAAACATTTTGAACAAAAAGGTACAGAAGGCTTAAATGCCAATCAAAACGATGAATTAAATTTCACGGCTGAAGAATGGGCTAATGCTTCTGATATTGATAAAGAAGATATCTTATTAAACTACCGTCTTGCTTACAGAGCAGAGACTACTGTAAACTGGTGCCCTGCATTAGGAACTGTTTTAGCAAATGATGAGATCAAAGACGGAAAATCTGAAAGAGGAGGATTCCCTGTATTCCAAAAGAAAATGATGCAGTGGAGCATGAGAATCTCTGCATATTCTGAAAGATTATTACAAGGGCTATCTACATTAGACTGGCCACAACCTTTGAAAGATTCGCAGGAATACTGGATCGGAAAATCTCAGGGAGCACAGGTTCAGTTCCAGGTAGAAGGTCATGATGAGGTTGTTGAAGTTTTCACGACAAGACCTGATACCATTTTTGGCGCAACCTTTATGGTGTTGGCTCCGGAAAACCCATTAGTGGATACGATTACTACAGCTGCTCAGAAAGCAGAAGTAGATACTTATATAGAAGAAACTTCCAAAAAAACTGAAAGAGATAGAATGTCTGACGTGAAAAACGTGAGCGGAGCTTTCACAGGAAGTTATGCAATCAATCCGTTCAGTGGAGAAAACATGCCAATCTATATTTCAGATTATGTATTGATGGGCTATGGAACAGGAGCAGTAATGGCAGTTCCTGCACATGACGAGCGTGATCACAGATTGGCAAAGAAGTTTAATTTAGAAATTAAAAAAGTTGTAGCAACTGAAGAAGACGTTCAGGAAAATTCTTTTGATTCTAAAGACTCTGTTTGTGTAAATTCAGACTTCTTAAACGGACTAAATTATAATGATGCCAAATCAAAAATAATTTCAGAAATTGAAACGAAAGGTATCGGTCACGGAACTACGAACTACAGACAGCGTGATGCAATTTTCTCAAGACAGCGTTATTGGGGAGAACCGGTTCCTATATATTATAAGGATGAGATGCCATATACGTTGCCGGCTTCTGCTTTACCATTGGAACTTCCTGAAGTTGAAAAATATTTGCCGACTGAAGATGGAGATCCACCATTAGGAAATGCAAAAACATTTGCTTGGGATGAAGTGAACCAGAAAGTAGTTTCTACGGATTTAATTGATGACAAAACTATTTTCCCATTAGAATTATCTACAATGCCGGGCTGGTCTGGAAGCTCTTGGTATTTCCTTAGATATATGGATCCACAAAATGATGGAGAGTTCTCTGCAAAGAATCTTTCAGACTATTGGGGACAGGTAGACTTATATATAGGTGGTAGCGAACACGCAACCGGTCACCTATTATATTCCCGTTTCTGGAATATGTTCTTAAAAGACAGAGGGTATATCAATCATGATGAACCTTTCCAGAAATTAATCAACCAGGGAATGATTTTGGGAATGAGTGCATTCGTGTACAGAATTGATGGTACTAATAAATATGTATCTAAAAATTTAGCCAGCGGATATCAGACTCAACAGATCCATGTTGATGTAGCCTTATTAAAAGGAACATCTGATGAATTGGATACTGAAGCATTCAAAGCATGGAGACCAGACTATGCAGATGCAGAATTTATTCTGGAAGATGAAAAATACATCACAGGCCGTGAAGTAGAAAAAATGTCCAAGTCTAAATACAATGTAGTAAACCCTGATGACATCTGTGAAGAATATGGGGCAGACGGATTGAGACTATATGAAATGTTCTTAGGGCCATTGGAGCAATCCAAGCCTTGGAACACACAAGGGCTAAGTGGAGTATATGGTTTCCTTAAAAAATTCTGGAATCTTTATTTCAACGGAGATGTATTTGAAGTTTCTGAAGAAGAACCTACAAAAGCGGAATATAAAGTTTTGCATACCTTAATAAAGAAAGTCGTTTACGATATTGAAAATTTCTCTTTCAATACTTCAGTATCATCATTTATGATTGCTGTAAACGAACTTCAAAAATTAAAATGTAACAAGCGCAATATTTTAGAACCTTTAGCCGTTATCATCTCTCCATATGCGCCGCATATCTGTGAAGAATTGTGGAGTGTATTAGGACATGATACATCTATCGAATTCGAGAAGTTTCCGGTATTAAACGAAGATTATCTGATTGAAGATGAAATTGAATATCCGGTAAGCGTAAATGGTAAAATGAAGTTCAAAATTTCTCTTTCGGCCCAATTATCTGCTAAGGAGGTAGAAGATTTGGTGATTTCAAATGAGAAAATGCAACTGATTCTGGAAGGTAAAACCCCTAAAAAAATCATTGTAGTCCCTCACCGTATTGTGAATATCGTAATTTAAAAAAAATTAACATTGGGAAATTAAAAAAAATGGGTGTCTTATTTTTATGATTTTTTAACTTAAATGTTAAATTTGGAAAAAATAAATAAAATATTTAAGAATAATTATTATATCGAAATCGTATTAAATTTTCTTTATCAAAAAAAAGCAAAATGTTTAATTAAGACTCTTGCATTTTAATTAATTTTGCCTTTAATTTACACCCTGTAAAATTTTAAAACAATATAATTTAGTTAAATATGGAAATGAATGTTTCAAAAAATGATGAGCAAGTAGTTGCTAGAAAAGCGGGAGGTTTAAATCCAGCTGTTATTATTCCTATTTTATTAGTAATAGGAATTTGTATTTGGTTATTCGTTTTAGGTAACCCAGGTAATTTTAAAGCTGATCCAAGATTAGCAGGTGCATCAGTAGCGTTTTCTGATGTTGAAGGTAAGGAGATGCATCCAGAAGGGTTTTTAGGGATGATCTACATGGGAGGTATTATTGTACCATTACTTGTAACATTCATGATTACTGTTATTGTTTTCTCATTTGAAAGATACTTTGTATTAAGCAAAGCTTCAGGTTCAGGTAATGTAGATAACTTTGTAGTAAAAGTAAGAAGCCTACTAAATGGAAACAAAATTGACGAAGCTTTAGAAGAGTGCGACAGACAACAAGGTTCTGTAGGGAACGTTGTGAAAGAAGGTCTTACTACTTACAAAGCTCTTGCTCACGATACTACTTTAAATAAAGAGCAGAAAATGGTAGCTCTTAACAAAGCTATCGAAGAAGCTACAACTCTTGAGATGCCAATGCTTGAGAAAAATATGATGATCCTTTCTACACTAGGTACAGTTGCAACGTTAGTAGCACTACTAGGAACGGTAATCGGGATGATTAGAGCATTCTTCGCACTAGGTGCTGGAGGTGGTACTCCTGATGCTGCAGCTCTATCAATCGGTATCTCTGAAGCCTTGATCAACACGGCATTAGGTATTGGTACTTCTGCAGTAGCAATTATTCTTTATAACTTCTTTACTTCTAAAATTGACGGATTAACTTATAAGATCGACGAGATCGCAATGAGCATCCAACAGTCTTTTGCTGAATTCCACTAAGATGGAACTGTGTTTTGCACAATAAAAGAAGTTTAAAAAATAATTTATAAAAAATAATGGCGAGAATTAAACCAAAAAGACATGGAGTAGTTACGGACATGACCGCGATGTGCGACGTTACGTTCCTATTACTTACGTTCTTTATTATGACCACGCAGTTTAAAAAACCTGATGTGGAGCAGATCAAACCGCCATCTTCAATTTCGGAAAAATTACTTCCTGATGCTAGTTTAATGACTATCAATGCTACACCGGACGGAAAATTTTATTTCCAGCCAGTAGAAAATGCATCAGAAAGACTTGCACTTTTAGATAAAATGGGTCAGAAGTATGGCGTTACTTTTGATAATAATCAAAAAGCAGCTTTCCAGAAAGTTCAGGCTATTGGAGTTCCAATGAACCAATTAAAAGGGTATTTGGATTTGCCTGAAGATGAGCAGAAAAGTTACAAGAGTCCTACAGGGATTCCTATGGATAGTACAAATAAGCAATTAATTGATTGGGTAAAAGAAAGTTTAAGCGTTAACCCTGACTACAAGTTAGCTATTAAAGGTGACGTTACTACTAAATACCCTAAAGTTAAAAGCCTATTTGAGGGTTTAAGAGATATTGATTTTCTTAAATTTTGGTTGATTACATCACAAGAAGGTAAACCTAATGAATAATTAAGAAGAAATGGCAGAAGTACAAGTACAGGATAAGAGTGCCAAGGGTGGCAAGGTTCGATCCAAGAAAAACAACCCCAGAGTCGATATGACTCCGATGGTTGACCTTAATTTCTTACTATTGATGTTCTTTATGTTTACGTCAACCTTTAGTAAACCAAATGTGATGGACTTAGGTCTTCCGGCTAAACCAAAGCCTACTGATCCTAAACCACCTCCAACAGAAATTAAACTTTCAAATTCAATTTCTCTATTACTAGGAAAAGACAATAAAGTATTTTGGCACCAGCAGGATCAAACATCCTTAAATGACCAAAATCTTATGGAAACTAGTTTTGACAGAGAAGGAATTAGAAAAGTAATTGAGCAAGCAAAATCTAGAGCAGCGGATCCTACCAAATTTACGGTGATCATTAAGCCAACTGACGATGCTGTATATAAGAACTTTGTTGATATTCTTGATGAAATGGCAATTACCAAAAGCGAACAGTACGGTGTTACTGATGTCAAACCTTGGGAAAAGGCTATTTATGAAAAGAAAGTAGGTGGTGCTGCTGCACCGGCTGCTACAAAGTAATTTAACCATAAAATTGTTATATTATCTATGGCAGATGAAAATGTATACGGTAGGAATCTAACTTTAGATGAAATCGTATTTGAAAATAGAAACAAGGAATATGGTGCCTATGATCTTAGACATCAGTATCCTAGACTTCTGACAAAATCTTTTATTGTCGGAACATCTATCTTTCTTTTGGTAGCTTTGTCTCCGTTCATCTATCTTACAATTAAAAACCTTACAGCTCCGCCTAAGCAAGAAGTAAAGGCAGATCTTGTAAATATTGTGGAAGATGAACCAATTATTGAGCAACCTAAAGAAGAAGAACCACCACCACCTCCTCCTCCAAAAGAGGAACCAAAAATTGAGGTGATCCAAAACGTGGTTCCAGAGCCTGTAAAAGCTCCGAAAATTGAAACTCCACCACCACCGATTTCTAAGCAGTTGGAAACTACAACTGGTTTGAATAATCAGGAGGGGGTAAAAGCTCCGGCTTATACACCACCACCGCCACCACCATCTACAGGTACAAAAACTGCAACTGTAGAAGTGAAAGCGAATAACCCTAACGAAATCTACAAAGATGTAGACCAGTCTGCAGAATATCCTGGAGGTATGGGTGCATTAAGAAAATTCTTAGGAGAAAACTTCGATACTTCATTAATGGAAGGAGGTGAAGGTACCCTTAAAGCTAAGCTTAAGTTCGTTGTAGAAAAAGACGGAACTGTTTCTGCAGTTACTATTGAAGAGAAATCTCCAAATAGCGACTTCAACAATGAGGCAATTCGTGTAGTTAAGAAACTTAAAAAATGGACTCCTGCGAAGAGAAACGGGGAGAGCGTTAGATCTTACTATAGCGTACCATTTACTATGAACTTTGAATAATTAGACTTATTTATTCAAAATATAAATAAAAAGAGAGGCTTATGCTTCTCTTTTTATTTTTTTTGGTATTTTTGTTACATGATGTTCAAGTGGTTATCCCTCATTGCGGGATTGTTTTATATCGTTTTAGGAATTGTAGTAATGGTCTACAGATTCTTTTTTACTATTTTAGACCCTATTGTAGCGTATGCTTTAGGTGGGGTATTTGCTCTTTATGGAATATTTAGAATCTATAGAGCTGTATCAGAAATCAAAAAAAACAGAAATGAAGAATAGTTTTTTTAAGACTGCTGCCATTGTTTCTCTTAGTTTAATGGCCATAGGCTGCAAAAAAAAAGACGATAATGCTCCTTCTTATAATAAAGGTAACCTAACAATTTTTACGGATGGTTCCTTTCAAAGTGTTACAGAAGCATTAGCTGATGGCTATATGATCAGTTATCCTGAAACACATATTAAGGTCGAAATTAAAAAAGAAGACTTAGGATTCCTGGATTTGCTGAATGAGAAAGCAAAGATTATTGTAATGTCCAGAAATCTTAATGCAGAAGAAGTAAAAACTTATGAGGAAAGAACTCAATTAAAATTTACTCCTGCTAAATTTGCTGCAGATGCTGTAGTTTTTGTAGTTCCAAAAGACTCTCCAAAAGAGAGTATTAGTATGGATGAAATCAATAGCGGGCTACTTTCGGAAAATAAAGACTTTATTTTTGATGGAACAAATTCTAGTAATCTGAATTTTGTTGCTGAAAAATTAAAAAAACAGCCTAAAGACCTTAAATTTTCCATTATTCCGGGAAATCAAAAGGTTATAGAAGAACTAGGAAAATATCCAAATAAAATTGGCGTTATTGGACTTAATACTTTCAGTCGTCCTTATGATAAGGAATCAGAGAAATTGAGAGATATGGTGAAAATTCTTCCGGTTATTAATAATGGAAAAGCATACAATGCGGATTCCGAAGGACTTCGCTCTATGGATTATCCTTTTACAAGAGTCCTTTATTTCCTGGCGAATGAAGGTGGTTTTAATATCGCGAGTGGATTTATTAGATTTTCATGTACCCATTTAGGACAGAAAATTGTTCAAAAAGAAGGTTTACAGCCTTACAACCTGTACAAAAGAGAGGTGCAGATGCGTTAAAAATGATTAGATTCACAATTTACCCTTAAACAAAATATTTTGGTCTGAAAATTGTGTAGCATATAACTCAATTATTAGAAAATATAAAATGAAAGATATAATGAATATGAATGTAAAGAAGATTGCTTTTGGAGCAGCCGTGGTATTTTTTACCGGTTTTGCCTCTGCACAGACATTGCAGGATGGTATTAACAGTATAGACAGTGATAAATTTGCTCAGGCAAAAACAAACTTCACTGATATGATTGCTAAGGAGCCAACAGCTGAAAATTATTTCTATTTAGGAAATACTTTCTTAAAGCAAGGAGAACCAGATTATGCAAAGGCTACTGAAAACTTTAATAAAGGATTAGCTGCAGATGCTAAAAGCTTCGTTAACAAAATTGGTTTAGCTACCGTAAAGCTTGGAAAAGGCGATAAAAGTGCTGTTGCTGAAATTCAAAAAATCGTAACCGATTCTAAAGAGAAAGATGCAGAAGTATTATTTAGAGCAGCAGAAGCTTTAACTTTATTTGAAAAGAACAGTTCTCCGGATCTTGCTATCCAATTCCTGACTAAAGCAATTGAAAAAGCTGAGAAAAAAGGAGTTCCTGCACATTACTATTATACATTAGGAGATGCTTACAGATTGAAAAGATCTCCAGGTGATGCTATGAGCGCTTATGACAAAGCATTGCCATTAGCTAAAAATAAAGCTTCTGTTTATACAAGAATGGCTACATTATGGATGGCTGCTCAGATATGGCAGAAAGCTAAAGAAAGCGTAGATAAAGCAATTGCTGTAGATCCTACTTATGCACCAGCATACAAAGCATTGGCTGGATATGATATCAGATACCAACAAAATGCTAAGGCTACACAAGACCTTATCAACTATACAAAATATGCTGATGAAGATCCGTATACTCAGTTAGAAATTGCAAAATTATACTTCACTAACGAAGATTATGCAAACTCTAAAGCTGTATTGGATAAGATTTTTGATAAAATTGATGATCCTATTAAGTTCAAATTAAGAGCTTATCAAGCTTATGCAGATGGAAATTATGCGGATGCAAAACAGAATATGGACACTTTCGTTGCTCAGGCTGACAAATCAAGAGTATTGCCTGCTGACCAAGGTTTACAAGGACTTATCGCTGCAGGATTAGCAAAAGACGAAAAAGATGCTGCTAAAAAATCTGCTCTAACAACTGAATCTCAGCAAAAAATTGCTATTGCTAAAGCGGCAAAAGACGAAACAATGAAGTGGGATTTAGAATTGGCAAACATTGCTGGAGGTGGTGGTGCTTCTCAGGCAGAAGCAGATAAAGGACCTACTAACCCTGCTATCGAAGCATTGAAGAAACAAGTAGCAGCTAACAACCAGGATTCTGATGCTTTATTCAAATTAGCAACAGCTTATCAGGATGTTAAAAACTGGAACGGGGCAATCCTTACATGGCAGAAAATGTCAGCACTTCTTCCTGACTGGGCACCGGCTTATTATAGCCAGGGATATTCTTACCAACAGGCAGGAAACAATGATGCTGCTAAATTAGCTTATGAAAAGTTCATCAGTACTGTAAAGCCTGCTGAGCAGGAAGCTAACAAGCAGACTCTTGCTTACGCTTACTTTGCGGTAGCTTATATGAGTAAAGATTCTGATGTAGCAAAAGCAAAAGATTATGTTGCTAAATCTTTACAGTTAGATCCAACTTATCAGGATGCTGTAAAATTAAACGCAGAGATCAACAAATAATTTAAATTTTAAATTATAGATATTAAAACTTCCCATTCGTAATGTTTGGGAAGTTTTTATTTTAAACCTTATCTTTGATACTATGAAAACAGATATACTTGCTTTTGGAGCTCATCCTGATGATGTAGAATTGGGATGCGGAGGGACAATTGCCAAAATGGTTGCTGAGGGGAAAAAATGTGTTGTAGTAGATCTCACCAGAGGAGAACTTGGAACAAGAGGTACAGATGAAACAAGGAAAACAGAGGCCGCAGATGCAGCAAAAATCCTTGGGCTCTCCGCAAGAGAGAACTTGGGAATGAAAGATGGTTTTTTGGTGAATTCCGAAGAGTATCAAATGAGGATTGTAAAAATGATCCGCAAATACAGGCCGGAAATCGTTTTAGCTAATGCGATTGATGATAGGCATCCAGACCATGCAAAAGGAGCGAAATTAGTATCGGATGCGTGCTTTTTGTCCGGACTGAGAAAAATTGAGACCGTAGTGGATGGAGAAGTTCAGGAAGTATGGAGACCCAAGCATGTTTTTCACTATATTCAGTGGAAAGATATCAAACCAGATTTCGTTATAGACATTTCAGAGTTCCTGGATAAAAAGATTGCTTCATGTATGGCTTATAAAACTCAGTTTTATGACCCAACTTCTAAGGAACCTGAGACTCCAATTACTACAAAAGACTTTTTTGAGAGTTTAACTTACCGAGCTCAGGATTTAGGGAGATTATCGGGAGTTACTTACGCTGAGGGCTTTACATCAGAAAGGTTAATTTCTTTGAAAAATTTTGACAGAATTGTTTGGTAGTTGAAGAAATTGTCCTATATTTGCACTCAGAAAACGGTGATTGTAGCTCAGTTGGTTAGAGCGTCGGATTGTGGTTCCGAAGGTCGGGGGTTCGAGACCCCTCATTCACCCAAAGAAAGTACACTTTTTGAAAGTGTACTTTTTTATTTTACCCCTATTCTGAGGGTGAAATAATATCTGTTTTTTATTTTTTTTCGAAAAGCTTTTTTCCGCTATCCATTCATACTCCTCACGCCAGTACCTAAAAATGGGATTACTTGTGGCGAGGTAACTGTTTCTATCGGAGCTATATTAATAAGTAATGAGCAATAAATATTAATTTTTATTTGTTATCTCTCTTTGCCATTTACTTGTGAAGCAAAATTAGTTTCCTTTTACTTGATATTCGTCATAAAACCTCAATTTGGTACAATAGAACTTTTAAATTTCACTATATTTAAACACACTAAGTTCAAATATGGATATAAAAGTCACTGTAAAGCAGTTGGGCAGGAAGCATCCTGTTCTTTCGGAACAAAAAATTGAAATCGCTTACGAAGATTCAATGATCTTTTTAGAAAATCTATTAAAGCTAATCGTTCAGCAGCAGGTTGAAGAGTTTAATGCTAAGTCATTTGAATTCGAAGATGAAGACTATACCAAAATTCCAACAGATAATTACCTGAATATCCTTACAGATACCGGTAAGATAGGTTTTGGAAGTATTTATAATCTTAATAAAGCAAATGTGCAAAAAGCCCAAGATAGTGTAATTCAGGCATTTGAAGATGGTATGTTTGCTGTATTTTACAATGATGAGCAGCTTGAAAGTCTTAATCAAACTATAGATCTGAGTTTACAACATACATTTACCTTCATCAGGCTTACCTTTCTTGCAGGAAGTTATTGGTAATCAAATTATACTAATATATAAAATACATGGAAATCACAAAAAAATTAGAATCGAAAAAACTAATTAAAAACTTTTATGAAAAACAACGGAAAGACCTATTGGAACATTCGGAGCAGGGGGTTCCTTCTTCCCTTTTTCCAGATAGACCAATCCTTACCAAAGAAGTAGCAGAATTAAGCAAATTACTGAAAGGTAAACCTAATTATTTTGAAAGAGTAAATTTAGGGTCAAAAGAAGCCGAAAAACTTAAAGAATATATCAACCCTGATATCTGGGAAGATCAGGACTATTATAATTTATTAATTTATCTTTTTGGGGAGAATGCAGACTTGGTAAAGTATGCATGGAATAAAATGCAATACAAAATGTATCAGAATAATTATTCCAGACGTTCTTTCCGCGCTCCTCATCGTGAAGATTATATAATGCTCAACCAGGTTAACTTCATTAGAGAGCTAATGATATTCCCTTGTATTTATTCTTATAACGATGACCAGAATTTTGACCTGTCTTTAGAAGAACAGATTATTTATGATAATGAATTAGTTCATAACTCAAGTCGATTCTATGTTTGGTCTGCCGCAATAGATACTGGAAATACGGCTATTTATCAATTGATTGAAGATATTATTTTCAATAAACATACTGAAGGAAAAGTTTCCCTGAATATTATTAAAGCTTTACTCAATTGTGAACAGAAGAAATGTTGGGAACTGGTGGAAAAACTTTTACTGGCAGCACAGAGACAAGAAGGCTTACGCCAAACCATATTAGAGGCTTTGGATGAAACAAGTGTTGGTGCATTGGAGTACATGATACATGTGATTATTGACCAAAAGCTCACTCGCTTCTCATCCGTTGTAAGAGCTATAGATACGTGGACCGGCTTGGGCTGGGAGGCAGAGAAAGAATCTGTAGTAAAAAATATCCTGTTATCGGCAGACCATTATTTTAAAAATCCGGGAGAGATCGCGGAAGCGATGAAAAGCAGAAATAATAATGAAGTGTATATGGCACTTTGGGTACAAGGGGTAAAGGATGTTGAAAAAACGGTTCCTTATCTGCATCAGCTTTTTGATAAGGGTGATGTGGCGAAAAAATGTCTGGCTATTAAATTTGCCATAGAAACTGCAGATCCTTATATTCAGATGCCCTTATATTATAAAGCAGTTTTAGAGGGTAATATTGAGGTGTTAGCTTTTGCTGGTTACCCAATGTCTATGCTGTTAAGTAACAATACAGATTCCAAATTTTTCATCAATAATGCAGATTATCCGGACTTTTTTGAAAAACTGCATGAACTGACATTAAAGACAGAAATAAAAGAGAAAAAATTTGAAGGAAAAATATTCTCATGGCTGAATGCAGCATTCAAAAAAAGCGATTTGTATGCCTCTATGTTTTATCTGGTAGGAGAAGATAGTGATAAACTTGATATTGTTCTTTCTTATTTCGATCAGTTTGATCTTCCGTTGCGGGAGTTATTAACCAGAAATATATTACGTGAATTTTACTGTTATTCTTTATCGTATGCAGTAGGAAAGAAGAAATTAAAAGTAACGGCTTTTCAAAAAGAGTTTGCTTTTAAGATTTTGAAAGACAGGGGAGAAGCTTTAATTGCATCCGGAATTAATGTTTTGCTGCAAGATCCTTTAAATAAGGAGGAAATTATGGTTTTCTTTGATCTCTTCAAAAGAAAGGGAGGTGTCCTTCGAAAAAAACTTATAGAACTTGTTATTCAGCAGAATGATAATGTTATTACTCCATTAGTTGAAGAATTGATGGGAAAAGGTGATCTGGAGCAGCGCGCAGCCTCATTAGATATTATGCTTCAGCTTCAAAAAGAAAAAAGAATATCTACCCAAATTGCCAACTGGACTCAACAATATGCTGAAAGATCAAAAATAACGGAAAGAGAACAAGGTTTATTGGATCAGATTAATCCAGCCGGAGATCAGCCGATTCTTTCTGAAGACAATGGATATGGTTTTTATAATCCTGGCGTGATATCAAAGTTTGCTTTGCCGAAGGTAAAACCGGACTCTTTATATGCACAGGCTACTAAGAAAGATAAATACGGGTTTACAAAACCCATGGATGATATAAAAGAGGAAATAAAGAAGCTTAATGATTTGTTTCTCCAGCATAAAGATCATGAATATGAATCTGATGAATGGGACGGCTCTGTAACCACTTTGCTGATAGGAAATACTTTTCGCCAGATTAAAAGAAATACAGATGGTTTTACTTCTGTACAATTAGCAGAAAATTACCCATTGCATGAGGTTTGGGAGCAATGGTATCTGGAGTCGGGTTTACAGCCGAGAGATTTATTTTTATTAACATTGGCTGAGAGTTGTGACAGAAAAATCTTCAGGGATTTTATGGAGAATTATGTATTCTATTACAAAGATCTTTTAATAAATCCACTGAAAGGAAGATATGCATGGGAAAATCCAATCATCATGATTCTGCAATCGTTAAAGGATAAATTCGTATTCGAAGAGCGTATAGATTTTGCATTAGATGCTGCCAGTACGGTCTTTGCCAATCTTCCTGAAAGCATTATTCACTATAAAGGAAAAGATAGCAATGATTATTATTACCAGGACCAGGGTAATGGCTGGCAAAGGCTTGATTTTTTCATGCCTTTCTTATGGGCAGTTCCTGAGTCGAATCTTACTGATGAGCAGCATAACAAACAATGGAATTTATACCGATGGATGCAGCATAACGGACTGCAGGAAAATATAAGTAAATCTGTACCCGATTTTTACTTCTTCTGTAAAGCCTATGAATTAAAACTCATTACCAAACAAGAACTTTACGAAGGAATACTTACTGCAGATTCTGCAATCGGAGATCTTACAAGAGGCAAACTAATCAATGGTAATGAGAATATTCTGGAAGAATTTCCTTTCCTGAAACCTATGATTGCGGAAATACAGGATAAATTCCTTGATGTAGAGCTTATCCGCGGTGATGCCAATACCGCAGTTTCTCACTTTGTCCAGGAGTTTCGTACGATATATGGAGCGCAACGTTTGGTTCAGCTTCTGAAAGGTTTGGGTAAATCGGGATTGTATGCCAACTATATTTATGCTTACAGGAATGAAAATATGACCAAGCAAAAGCTCTTCTCTAAATTGATTTCAGATTGTTATCCTCTAGAAACTGATACTCAGAAGGCTTTTGATGAAATGATGAAGAAAGAGAAAGTCTCAGAGCTTCGTTTGATTCAGGCAGCAGTGTACGCACCGCAATGGCAATTACTCATCAGCAGTTACTTAGGTTGGAAAGGCTTGGATTCAGCAATATGGTGGATGCATGCTCATACCAAGACCAGTGCTTATGAAGAGCAGAATGCAAAACTAGAAAGTGAGGTGGCAAAATATTCATCCGTAGATATTCAGGAGTTTAAAGATGGAGCTGTGGATAAAGATTGGTTTACAAAAGCCTATAAAGAACTAGGTAAAGCCCGTTGGGAGATGTTATATGAATCTGCAAAATATATTTCCGATGGAAACGGTCACCGAAGAGCAAGATTGTATTCCGATACCTTGTCCGGAAGTTTAAAGATTAAAGAAGTTACGGCTAAAGTAAAAGACAAACGTGATCAGGATTATCTTCGTGTGTATGGACTTGTTCCTTTAAGCAAAGCCAATCCGGAGAAAGATGTGTTGAGCAGATACGAGTATATTCAGCAGTTTAAAAAAGAAAGCAGGGAGTTTGGCTCTATGAAACAAGCAAGTGAAGCTCTGGCAATTCGTGTGGCTCTGGAAAACTTGGCAAGAAATGCCGGGTATCCGGATCCGGTAAGACTTACTTGGGCTATGGAGACCAAGCAAATTCAAACCCTTTTATCAAAAGAAACCCAAGTGACGATTGATGGGGTAACTGTGGGCTTAATTATTGAAGATAACGGAAAAGCAGAGCTTGTCGTTTTTAGAGATGATAAACAGTTGAAATCTATTCCACCAAAAATTAAAAAGGATAAAGCCATTGTGGAATTAACCAATAACCGCAAAATTATGCGGGAACAGTGGACTCGTTCCAGAAAAGGATTGGAAGAAGCTATGATAAGAGGTGACGAATTTTTCTTAAAAGAAATGAAAACCCTTTTTGAACATCCTGTTATCGTTAAGCATTTAGAGAAGTTAGTATTTATTTCCAATAATGATAAAATAGGCTTTTACCATGATGGAAGCCTTGTGAATGCTCACGGAGAGATCCAGGAACTGAATGAAGATAACACTTTACGTATTGCGCATTGTGTAGACTTGCATGAACATTCTGTATGGAGTGATTATCAGCATTATTGCTTTAACGAAAAGCTGATTCAACCGTTTAAGCAAATTTTTAGAGAACTCTATGTTCCTACACCTGATGAATTGAAAGATAAATCTATTTCCCGTAGGTATGCAGGACATCAGATTCAACCAAAACAGACATTGGCATTGCTTAAAACAAGAGGGTGGAAGGTAGATTATGAGGAAGGATTACAGAAAGTGTATCATAAAGAAGGCTTCCAGGTGAAGCTATATGCTATGGCAGATTGGTTCTCACCTGCAGATATAGAAAGTCCAACCTTGGAAACAATAGAATTTCATTCATTAAAGGATTATAAGAATATTCCTTTTGAGAAAATTAATCCAAGGCTATTCTCGGAAGTAATGCGGGATGTAGATCTGGTGGTTTCAGTAGCACATGTAGGAAGTGTAGATCCTGAAGCCAGCCATTCATCCATTGAAATGCGGACGGTACTGATGAAGGAAACGGCTCGTCTGTTCAAACTGGATAATGTGAAAATTGAAGGCTCACATGTACTGGTAAAAGGGCAAATAGCAGAATACAGCGTACATTTAGGAAGTGCGGTTGTTCATCAGATCCCGGGGAAATATTTATCTATTCTTCCCGTTCATTCCCAGCACAGAGGAAGATTATTCCTGCCTTTTGCAGATGATGATCCAAAATCAGCAGAAGTATTATCTAAGGTATTATTGTTGGCTAAGGATCATGAGATACAAGATCCAACCATATTATCGCAAATAAAACGGGAGTATGTATAAATAAAAACAAAACGGTATGCTTTTAAAGCGTACCGTTTTTTATATATAGAGTGAATAAATAATTATTGTTAGCTGAATGGAAATCACTAACCATAAAGACATAAAAAAAGCATCCTTTTCAGATGCTTGTGTTTTTAGATATTCTTTTTTAAACTTCGTCGTCAGAATCTATAGTGTAAGATCTGCTTTTGAAATCTTTGTCATGTTTTTCTGAAATTACATCCTCACCCTTTTCATTAATGATGAAATCTGTGGACTCATTAAACATCTCCTGAAAACTCTTAAAATCTTCCTTGTAAAGGTAAATTTTATGCTTCTCGAATGTAGCTTCCCCATTCTCTCCGAAATTCTTCTTACTCTCAGTGATTGTAAGATAATAATCTCCCGCTTTCGTCTCGCGCACATCAAAGAAATAAGTTCTTCTCCCTGCTTTTAACACCTTAGTGAAAATCTCATTTTCATGGCGTTCCTTGTATTCACTCATTGTTAGATATTTTTTAATCTTGTTAAGAACAAATATAAAAGAATTCTTTTAATCACAAAATTTTTTTTATGATTTATTTAACAATTAGGAATGAAATAGCTATGCGGTTACAGAATTGGCAATTTCGGTAAGGTTGATAATCTGATGTGCTTTTTGAGCGCTAGACTCTCTGTGTGTGATAATTATGGATGTCGCATTGCCAATTTTTTTGTCAATATTTTCAAGGATATTCTGCTCTGTTTCGGTGTCTAAAGCAGACAAAGAATCGTCAAAAATAATGATATTTGGGTCCTTAATCAGGGCTCTGGCAATGCAAATTCTTTGCTTTTGTCCCCCCGAAAGCATTACCCCACGTTCACCAACAAGTGTTTTATATTGTTCCTTAAACTCCACAATATTTTTGTGAACATCTGCGATCTGAGCGTACTCAATTACTTTTTCGTGTGAGGGATGATCTATGGCAAATCCGATGTTGTTTTCAATAGAATCGGAGAATAAATAGCTTTCCTGAGGAATGTATCCGATGAAGTTTCTGTAGTTGTACAGATTATGTTCTTTCAGGTTTTTTCCATCAATCAGAATTTCTCCTTCAGTAGGATCTATAAGCCTGCATAAAAGAAGAGCAATGGTAGACTTTCCACTTCCGGTTTTTCCCATTATGGCAAGGGATTCTCCGGCTTTAATTTTAAAACTTAAATTATCCAGTGCTCTGATCCCTGTATTGGGATACACATAAGATACATTTCTGAATTCGATTTCCCCTTTAATAGGATATGTTTCAAAATTGGTATTGACAATCTCAGATTTTTTATCCATGAATTCATTGATCCTTTGCATAGAAGCTTCAGCTCTCTGATTTACGGAAGTTACCCAGCCTACCATAGAGAATGGGAAAATTAGGGTGTTGATATACATGAAGAAATCAGCAATTTTACCAATGCTTAGTTCTCCTGCAATATATTTTGTTCCTCCAATCCAGATAACGGCAACATTCAATAGGCCAATAACAAACAAGATAATGGTAAAGAAATAAGCTTCTGTTTTGGCAAGATCCAATGCTTTGTTCTGGTAATCGGTTACTTTAATTCCGTAGTTTTTTTCAATGTATTTTTCTCTCGCGAAAAATTTTACCACACGGATTCCTGAAAAACTGTCCTGTACAAAAGTTGAAATAGCAGACTGGCTTTTCTGCATAATTTTCGACTTTTTATTGATGATTGAGCTTACTTTATAAATAGCAAAAGATAAAATAGGAAGTGGGAGTAAAGTCCACAAAGTCATGGAAGCATCCGTTTTTACCATATAAATTGCCGTAATCAACACAAGAACAATAAGGTTGGCCACATACATTACGCCTGGGCCAAGATACATTCTTACCGCCACCACATCTTCACTTAATCTGTTCATTAAATCTCCGATGGTCGTCTGCTTATAATCCGTTAAAGATAAATCCTGATAATGTCTGTAAATTTTATTTTTCAGTTCATATTCAATTCTTCTGGAGGCCACAATAATGGTTTGTCGCATCATAAAAGTAAAGAATCCGGTTAACAGTGAACAGCCTACGATGATTCCAACATAGATAAGCACCTGTTGATTGAAACCGAGGTTTCCGCTTTTGGTAAGTTCATCTACAGATTTTCCTACAAACTGAACTTTATATATATTGAAAAAATTACTGGCAATGATAAATAGTACCCCCCAAAACAAAAGTATTTTGTGTTTCCAAAAATAGGGGTTTAAGGTTTTTAGAGCTTTCATATAGTTTTACAAAATTACAAAAATGTCATCAGACTACGAATTACATCAATTTTAAATTTTGTATCTTTGCACTCATTAAAAAGCTCTTTGAATGTTAGGAAGACGACAAATTCGTGAAAAAGTAGTACAGGCGGTGTATTCATACTACCAGAACCCTGTAAAATTTGATGTTTTAGAGAAAAACATGTTCGCTGGAATAGAGAAAATCTATTATCTCTATATTTATCAGCTTAATTTTTTAGTAGGACTTAAAGATTTAGCAGAACATCAGATTGAAATCGGGAAGAACAAGTATCTTAAAACCGATGCAGACATCAATCCTAACCAAAAATTCATCAACAACCAGGTATTGCTTAAGCTGGAGGAAAATCCAGAAAGATTGTTCTTCACAGGTCAGCACAAGCAGCTGAAATGGGATATGCATGATGATTTATTGGTAAAGACTTTCCAAAGAATTACTGCTGGAAAACGTTATCAGGATTTCATGAAAGAAGAAGGATATTCTTTTGAAGAAGATCAGAAGTTTATCGGAAAATTATTTTTAAGATATATTGCTGAAAATGATGATTTCCACGATTATCTTGCAGATAAAGAACTTTCATGGTATGATGACATCCATATTGCCAATTCCATGGTGCAGAAAACAATAGGATTCCTAAGAGAAGATGAAGAAAGCAGAACTTTAATCAAAATGATTAAAGATGAAGACGACAAGACTTTCGCAGCTAAATTATTGAAAGATACTCTGAACAACTGGGAAAACAACGAGAAAAAGTTGGAAGAAAGATTGGAAAACTGGGATCTTGAAAGAATTTCCCTGATGGACAAAGTGATCTTATCAACTGCTATTTCAGAGCTTGATAACTTCGCCTTCACCCCTTCAAGAGTAATTATTAATGAATATATTGAGATTGCAAAAGTGTTTGCTACAGACCGTTCGAATATCTTCATTAATGGTATTTTAGATAAATATTGTAAAGATCAAAATAGAATATAAAATGAAAAAGACGTTATCAATTATCGCCTTGTCAATTATAGGCTTTGGATTAGTTTCATGTAAAAAAGAAAACAAAGAAACTCAAAGCCCTGAGGCTGTAGCTACTGATTCTACGGCTCTAGGAACTCCAGTAACAGCTGACTCTGCTGCTACATCTGTAACAGGAGAAGCTCCTGCTGCTCCGGTTTCTAACGAACCATCTACTTCTATCGCTTTATCTGAAAGCAATTTCGATTTCGGAAAAATTAAAAAAGGAGATAAAGTAGAGCACGTTTATGAAGTTACCAATACAGGAAAAAATCCATTGGTGATTTCTGAAGTAAAGCCCGGATGCGGATGTACTGCTCCTGATTTTACAAAAGAGCCTATCATGCCTGGTAAAAAAGGAAAAATTACATTGCATTTTGACTCTTCAAGCTTTGATGGAAACGTTCAGAAGTATGCAGATGTTTTTGCAAACGTAGAGAAGGCTCCAATCAAATTAACGTTCACTGCGAACATTCAACCATAATTTTTAAAATATGTTGACATTATTTTTACAGGCACAGCCACAAGGTTCTTCATCTATGATGCTGATCATGATGGGTGTGATGTTTGTAGGGTTTTATTTCCTGATGATCAGACCTCAGATGAAGAAACAAAAACAAGAAAAAAACTTTCAGGAAACCCTTAAAGTAGGTACTAGAGTAGTCCTTACTTCTGGTCTTCACGGAAGAATTGCTCAGGTTCAGGATGACGGTTTTGTAATCGAAACATTATCCGGAAAACTGAAATTTGAAAAAGCTGCTGTTTCTAGAGAAATGACAGAAAATCGTTTCGGAGATAAAGCAAAAACGGCTGATAAATCAGCGGATAAAAAAGAGACAGAAACTGAAGAAAAGAAATAATTTAATTCAGTTTGAAAATATTTGGCTGCGGCGGGTGAACTTCGTTCACCCGCCGCAATTTTTTATAGCTCTATTTTAAATATACTGTTTGTTAATGGGACTTGAGTGTATATTAATGAGTATTCAATATCAATGCTGTCATTCTGAATGAAGCATGGCGTAATGAAGAATCTCATGAAAACATTTTTTTATTATCAAAACGTTATAATGTATAAATTCATTTGTTGCTATCGGTAAAAGTAATATTCAATAAAAAATTATCTTTGCCCCATGAATCAAAACACAAGCAAAACGGTTCTCATTTTAGGAGCCAATTCAGATGTAGCAAAACAGAGCATTATCCAATACCTTGAAAAAGGATTTTCTGTAATGGCGGCTTCCAGAAATACCAAATCACTGGAAGATTTTATGAGATCCAATAATCTGGATCAGAATAAAGTGACGGTGCTATATTTTGATGCTGCAGACTTTGATTCTCATCAACAGTTTTATAACGAACTTGCTGTAAAACCTCATATTGCTGTATATTCCGCAGGTTTTCTTGTGGATAATCAAAAGGCTTTGAGAGATTTTAAAGGAGCCAAACAAATGATGGAGGTTAATTATATGGGCGGAGTGTCTATTCTAAGCATTATTGCTATGGATGAAAGCAATAAAAACCTGGAAAGAATCATCGGACTATCTTCATTATCCGGAGTAAGAGGAAGAAAAAGTAATTTTGTGTATGGAAGTACTAAGGCTGCTTTCACCCAATATCTTGCAGGATTAAGACAAGAGCTAGCGTCCAGAAAAATAACGGTTAATGCTTTGGTGATAGGGTATATCCGAACAAAGATTAATGAAGGGTTAGAACTCAATGAATCCTTAATTATGGAACCAGATTATGTAGCGAAATATATTGTGAATGCCGGAAATGGCTTTACAATTGTTCCTAATTTCAAATGGAAAATGATTTATCATATCCTTAGGCTTTTACCAGAAAGCTTAGCGGCAAAATTGCCATAATTCTTTAATTTTTGCTGTTCAAAATTAATTTTAAGGAAAGATTTTTTCTCTGAAATGAGACTTCGGTATTTTTTTTGTAATGATAGCCTCGAATTATTCTTCCTGGCAAGATTCAATTTCTAAAATAATCATTGAGTAAACAGAAATAATCTGTTCTGCTTTCAGCCTATTGTAATGCATATAATCATTGATTTTAACTTCCAAAGAGTTAAGGTTGATCTTTTTTGAAAAAAAATATGCTTTCTATTCAGATTCATTTTAAAATTTTGCATTACAGGGAAGAATATCTGTAATGATATATAAAAATAAGCAGTATAAAAATGGACGATTTACAATTGAACAGCATTCAAAAACATTGGGATACCTTAATAACTTCAGCTATTTCATGGGCTCCGAGAATCTTTACTGCAGTTATTTCTGCATTATTGATTTATCTGATCGGGTCATGGATGATAAGAATGATTAAGAAACTTGTTGCAAAAGGTTTCAGAAAACGTAATATGGAAGCTTCTTTACAGCACTTCCTTCTAAATATTATCAATTGGGGACTTAATATTCTTCTCTTCATAGTAGTGGTTACTCAATTAGGAGTACAAACCTCAGCCTTTGTGGCGATGATTGGTGCTGCAGGTTTAGCTGTAGGTTTGGCTTTGCAGGGTTCTCTGACAAACTTTGCAGGTGGAATTCTGATTCTGTTATTAAAACCATTTAAAATAGGAGATTTTATTTCTACCAATTCCGGAGTTTCCGGAACAGTAGAGGCCATTGATATTTTCCACACAAAACTAATTACTCCACAGAATCAATTAATCATTATTCCTAACGGGGTGGTTTCCAATAATAGCATTACCAACTTTACACAGTTAGGAACAAGAAGAACATCATTGGATATCGGAGTTGCTTATGATGCTGACCTTAAACAGACAAAAGAAGTTCTGATGAGAGTAATTCAAAAGAATCAATATGCTCTTTCTGAGCCGGCACCCCAGGTAGTGGTAACAGCACTTGGTGATAGTGCAATTAATTTATCAGTGAGAGTGAGTGCTACTACAGAAAACTTCTGGAAAATGAATGAAGATCTTATCATTGATTGTAAAGAAGCCTTAGATCAGGCCGGAATCGGAATCCCTTTTCCACAGAGAGATATACATGTTTACAATAAATAGTTATCTGCCAAGATTTAAAATTATAAAAAAACTCCTGTATTACTTCAATGCAGGAGTTTTTTATAAGATATTATTCTTTATTTTTCTTGCTTTGAGTATTGTTCAAGGAAACTTGTGAAAGTTTTATAATCTCTTTCCTTAAAATCACTTTCAGAAAAAACAAAATTGAGGTTGCTGTTAATAATACTCAGAATAAGGTATTGATCAACGAATTTATAGCTGGTTTTACTCCATACACTGCCTATTGTACTCAATGAATTCTCGATAGTAATATTATCTTTATCAAGAATTATAAAACTGGCATTCTCATTTTTTTGTTTAAAATCATTGATCTGCTCTTCCATGGATTCATAGAACTTCTTTTTACGTGTGAAATACTGATAAAGAAGTAAGAAAATGTAACCAAGAAAAATAACTCCCGCATATCTAAAGATAGTAGAAGCAGGATTGTTCTGAATAAAATTTAAAGAGGAAAATCCAAGTGACAGAAATAAGATAGCATAAAATATTGCTTTTTTAAGTTCTGTAAATCCTTGTTTCCATGTGTAGTGAAAGAAAAATTTTTGATGTTCTCGTTCCCTATTTTCATCAAAAGGAACTTCCAGTTTAATAGATTCATTCATTAGTTAAAGTTTTGAGAGTAAAAGTATAGAAATTAATCAATATTCTATTCTTTACTTCAATGTCTTTACCATACAAATCTCCTTTCCTAAAAAGGTTTCAAGCTGTTTTTTCAGGTTATTATGAGCTGTCAATTTGTTTTTTACCAAATGGCAATTGTTTTTACATTCTACTTTTATACCTTTATCTTTCCACAATCTGCGGATAAAATAATATGGAAGAACTTTTTAATTACATCAAAAAATTTGGATTGCTGAATGCACAGGATGAACTTCTGATTGCAGAAGGTATCCAGGAAATTTCTGTGAAGAAAGGTGAAATTTTTGTAGAAGCAGGAAAAGTAAGCCAGAAAATAGCTTTTGTAAAGAAAGGAGTATTTCGTTCTTTGTATTATAACAAGGAAGGAGATGATTTTACCCGTTATTTTATCTATGAAGGTCGTTTTATTGGCGATTTCCAGGGGTTTACAGATCAACTTCCTGCCCATGAATACATAGAAGCCATTACAGATGCTGTTTTACTTGTTATTGATCTCAGTCATTTTAAAGTATTAGAGAAAAAAATTACGATCTGGCCTGTTTTATTTGCCAGAATTCATGGGTTTGTGGCTGAAAATAAGCTTAAAGTGGCAAGCATTATGCTCAATCAGGATGCAAAATCCAGATATATTCACTTTCTCAACCATTATCCGGGGCTTGCTAATAGAGTTCCACAGTCTATGCTGGCTTCTTACCTTGGTGTGACGCCTTCATCGCTAAGCAGAATCAGGAGGAATATTAATGAGTAATGAGTAATGAGTAATGCAGCTCCAACAAAATAAATTATCTACAAATTGTAAATATTCAATAGGAACGAGCTTTAGCCCGTTCTATCATTTTAAAAGCCTTCCATTGGCTTTAGCCAAAACCTAGTCAATACGTCTCATATTAAAACAAACTCTCGCCTCATACTTGTAAGTAATTCTCCTCTACATTCACACAAATACGTTTTTGTCAAATGGCAATGGTCTCTTTTTCAAACTGCCATAGCTTTGTCCTATGAAAAATAATTATATGGATATTGTATTAGGACTTCAGTGGGGAGATGAGGGAAAAGGAAAGTTTATTGATCTTATCAGTGAAAATTATGATATTGCAGCCCGTTTCAACGGTGGCTCGAATGCTGGGCATAGCATTGAAAGAAACGGGAAGAGAATCACCCTTAAAATGATTCCTTCGGGAATTTTTATGCAAGGGGTTCAGAATGTTATTGGGACAGGAACTGTTCTTGATCCGATAAGTTTTAAAAATGAAATTCTGAATTTAAAAAAGTTTGATGAAACTCTTCAGCCGGAGAAGAATCTGATTATTTCTAAAAAGGCTCATTTTGTATTGCCTACTTATAAACTTTTGGATATTTTCATGGAAGAAAGTCCAGCGTATACAACCATAGGAACAACAAAGAATGGTATTGCTCAGGCATATTCAAGTAAAATTTTAAGACAGAATGTAAGAATCGGGGATATATATTCATCGGATTTTCAGGAGAAAGTAGAGCGTATTCTAGAGAGAGATTATCAATTTTTGTCTGAAGGTGGGATGGAATTACCCTCTTTACAATCAATTCGTGAAGAGTTTTTTGATTCGGTGGAGTTTTTAAAGCAATTCAATTGTACAGAAACAGAATTATTCCTGAACAAAGCGATGTCTGAAGGAAAGACAATCTTGGCAGAAGGATCACAGGCTGCTTTATTGGATATTGATCATGGTACTTATCCTTATGTAACTTCCTCTTCAACTACTGCTTCAGGAGCTTGCAGCGGATTAGGTATTTCTCCTAAAAAAATCGGTGAGATTTATGGGATTGCCAAAGCATATTGCACAAGAGTAGGAAACGGAATATTCCCAACAGAACTTTTTGATGAAATGGGTGAGGAGATCAGAACAAAAGGAAATGAATTCGGATCCAATACAGGACGACCTAGAAGAACCGGGTGGTTGGATCTTCCTGCTTTACGATATGCTGTAATGATTAACGGGGTTACTCAATTAGTTTTGACTAAAGCGGATGTTTTAAGCGGATTAAAATCTGTAGCAGTCTGTACTCATTATGAATTGAAAGACGGAACTATTGAAACGAATGCCGGAACACTTCCTGAAAATGCAAAACCGGTATTCAAATGGCTGGATGGCTGGAATGCTGATTTTTCAGTGATTAAAGAGCTTTCTGCACTTCCAAAAGAGTTAAAAGATTTCCTTACTTTTCTAGAAACAGAATTGGAAATTCCTGTGGGATATCTTTCTACAGGGCCGGGAAGAGAGCAGATTTTGAAAATGAAATAGTAATAAAAAACGGGAAGTAAATATTTCCCGTTTTTATTTTTTTGACAATGCAAACAATATATTGTATTACTGTGACTGCTCTCTGTATTCCCGTTCACCCAAATATTGTTGAAATCTTAAAAGGTAACCATCCGGATCCTGAATTAATAATTCTCTTACTCCTTCTTCCTGATCATTTATTCTGTACCATTCTTCTTTCGGTTCTCTAAAGTAAGAAAGATTGTGTTCTGTGATTTTTGCGATAATAGTATTCAAGTCGCTTACTTCAATTTGGAAATTAATTCCCCTCCCTCTTGGAAATGAGAGGCTACCCGTTATCCATGCATCAGGATGATCTTCCTCAAGCATAAATTGAGAGCCTTCGTAGGAAATGAATACAAACCGGTCTTCTTTTCTTTCAAACTCTATGGTAAACCCAAGCTGCGTCACATAAAATAATTGAGACTGATGGAGGTTGCTTACAAGTAATTCCGGGGTTAATTTATTGAAATCCATATTTACAATTGCTGTTATTATAAAAATAGCGGGGTAAATGCCCTGCTTCAAATTTATGCTTTTACATCTTATCATTTTGTATTTCCCAGCTTTGTAAAAACTCCAGATCTAGATAATAATTGGTAGGAATGTATTTATCGAAGTAAACTTTTGTTGAGGTATATTGCTGAAAAATTTCTTTTAATGTAATCTTGTCAATATTGGTATAAGCAGTAAGGAATAGAGGAGTGTCATCTTTCGTATATTCAACGGTTATTTTTGTTTTTACAAATTCAATACCAGATTTGTTATAGAAAATATTGGCATAATCATTTTGATCTTTACCGACTCCAAAAACATAACTTTCTATCATCGAGTGGATTAAATCTATATTTTCAAAGATTTTGTGACGTTTTATATCTTGAATCACAATTTCTTTATTAAAATTTTCAAGCGGATATCCTTTTTCACTTTCAATAGTGGAATGAATATAATAGTAAATGGGAGCAATAATGAGAATTCCAATTATAAAATATCCTGCTTTAAAATCTAAACTACTTTCATATTTTGAATAACCGATTCCATGAAAAAAGAAAAATAGACCAATGAACCAGAGAATGGTCATTGCAATTGTCCATGGTGTCCATTTTTTGTTTTTGGAAAGTGGAGTACTTGTTTTTTCCTCTGATTTATTCATGTATTAGGGTTTTTCATGGTATAAAAAAGCGGGGCAAATACCCCGCTTTAAATTTATGCTTTTAAATTTAATTTTAACTCTAGTTCATCGAGCTGTGCATCAGCAATGGAAGCCGGTGCATCAATCATAACATCACGCCCGGAATTGTTTTTAGGGAATGCAATATAATCTCTGATTACTTCATTTCCATCCAGGATAGCTACTAAACGGTCAAACCCGAATGCTAAACCACCGTGTGGCGGTGCTCCGAATTTGAATGCATTCATTAAGAATCCAAACTGAGCTTCTGCTTCTTCTTTTGAGAATCCTAGCAGGTCAAACATTTTAGATTGAAGATCTCTGTCAAAAATTCTGATAGATCCACCTCCAATTTCATTTCCGTTAAGAACCATATCGTAAGCGTTAGCTCTTGCTTTACCCGGATCTGTTTCCAATAAGTGAATATCTTCAGGTTTTGGAGAAGTGAAAGGGTGGTGCATAGCGTGGAATCTTTCAGAGTCTTCATCCCATTCCAATAGAGGGAAGTCAACAACCCAAAGTGGTGCAAATACATTTCCTTTTCTTAATCCTAAACGGTTACCAAGCTCCATTCTCAATGCAGAAAGCTGTGCTCTTACTTTGTTTTCGTTTCCAGAAAGAATCAACATTAAGTCTCCTTCTTTAGCCCCGAATTTTTCAATGATCTTTGCTAAATCTTCTTCGTTGTAGAACTTATTTACCGATGAAGTTTTCACACCATCATTCTGGAATTTAGCCCAAACCATACCTGAAGCTCCGATCTGTGGACGTTTTACCCAATCCACAAGCTCATCAATCTGCTTTCTTGTATAGTCTGCACATCCTTCTACATTAATTCCGACAACCAATTCAGCTTCATCAAATATCTTAAAGTCTTTTCCTTTTACAAGCTCATTAAGTTCT
Organism: Chryseobacterium sp. StRB126; assembly: GCF_000829375.1. NCBI lineage: Bacteria > Pseudomonadati > Bacteroidota > Flavobacteriia > Flavobacteriales > Weeksellaceae > Chryseobacterium > Chryseobacterium sp. StRB126. Next base: position 5,094,622 of record NZ_AP014624.1, on the reverse strand, counting down.
ACGAATTCCATTCCGAAACGAATATCCGGTTTGTCATTTCCGTACTTTCTCATTGCATCAGCAAAAGTCATTCTTGGGAAATCTCCAAATTCCTGACCTGTAATATCCTTGATAAGAGTTTTAGTCATTCCTTCGAAAACGTTCATTACATCTTCCTGCTCTACGAAAGCCATTTCACAGTCGATCTGTGTAAATTCCGGCTGTCTGTCGGCTCTTAAATCCTCATCACGGAAACATTTTACGATCTGGAAATATTTATCCATTCCACCTACCATCAAAAGCTGCTTGAAGGTTTGTGGAGACTGTGGTAATGCATAAAACTGCCCCGGGTTCATTCTGCTTGGAACCACGAAATCTCTTGCTCCTTCCGGAGTAGATTTAATCAAAACAGGAGTTTCCACTTCAATAAAACCTTCATCAGATAAATAATTTCTTACTTTCTGAGCCATTTTATGACGGAAGATCAATTTATCTTTTACCGGATTTCTTCTGATATCCAGGTAACGGTATTTCATTCTTAATTCCTCTCCACCGTCCGTTTCATCTTCAATAGTGAAAGGAGGAAGCTGAGAATCGTTCAGGATGGTTAGTTTTTCAACTAAAAGTTCAATTTCTCCTGTAGGAATATTAGGATTCTTACTTACCCTTTCAATAACTTTTCCGGTAGCCTGAATAACAAATTCACGGCCTAATTTTTTAGCTTCTTCCATCAGTTGTGCAGAAGAACGCTCCTGGTCAAAAACCAGCTGGGTAATTCCGTAACGATCTCGAAGATCTACCCAAATCATAAATCCTTTATCACGGATAGTCTGTACCCATCCAGATAGTGTAACTTCTTCATTCAGATTTTTCAGAGATAGCTCTCCGTTGGTGTGTGATCGAAACATAATTATTTGTTTAAAGTTCAATGTTTAAGGCTCTATTTTGAACCTTGATTTTTTCGTTGGCAAAGATAAGATTTTTGCAGGTTTTATAAATAAAAAAACTTCTGATTAATTTTATTGCCAATTGCTAAGGCATACTACAAAGCAGATTTGTATTTTTGAGAATATATAAATTATAATCAGAACAATGACTAAATATATTGACTTTTTTAAAAAAGCTTTTCGTGGAGAAGAAACTGATTTTACGAAGATAAATATCAGAAGTGCTGTTCTGCTTCTGGCTATTCCCATGATGTTGGAAATGGCGATGGAATCAGTGTTTGCATTAGTAGACCTGTATTTTGTGGGACATCTGAAGGAGAGTGGTTTTGCCATTCAGACGGTGGGGCTTACAGAGTCTGTACTTTCCGTAATGTACTCCATTGCAATTGGGATGAGTATGGCGGCAACAGCGATGGTAGCGAGAAGAATTGGGGAGAAAAATCCGGAACAGGCCTCCCAAAGCGCAGCACAGGTATTGTTGGTTTCATTTGCAATAACACTTGTTTTAAGTGTTTTAGGTGTTGTTTATGCTGAAGAAATTCTGATCCTGATGGGATCAAGACCGGAGGCGGCTGCTTATGGAAAAGACTTTACGAGAATTATGATGGGAAGCAGCACAATCATTATGCTTTTATTCCTTATCAACGGGATCTTTAGAGGAGCAGGAAATGCGATGATTGCAATGAAAAGCTTATGGATTGCCAATATTGCCAACATTATTCTTTGCCCTGTTCTGATTAAAGGTTTTGGACCTATTCCTGCAATGGGCCTTACCGGAGCTGCTTTGGCGACTACTATTGGGCGAAGTATTGGAGTGATCTATCAGCTGTATCATCTTTTGGTGGCAGACACACAGATTAGGATTAAACTTCCTTATTTTAAAGCAGACTATAATTTAATTAAATCTATTGTAAAAATTGCAACTCCCGGGATTTTCCAATTTGTGATTGCTTCATGCAGCTGGATTTTTTTGGCAGAGTTGGTAGCAACTACTGGTGGCGAAAATGCTTCTGCCGGTTATCAGACAGCATTAAGGTTAATGATGTTCTTTATGCTTCCGGCTTGGGGATTAAGTAATGCAGCATCTACTTTGGTAGGGCAGAATATGGGAGCCAATGAAATGTTGAGAGCAGAACAATCTGTAATGAAAACAGTGAAGTATAATGTAATTTTTATGGTAATTGTAAGCTTGATATTTATTCTCTTTGGTAACTTTTTAGTAAGTTTCTTTACGCAGGAAGCAGAGATCAAGAATTTTGCTAAAAATGCACTTCACATCATGAGTATAGGTTTTATTTTCTATGGAATAGGAATGGTGATGATTAATGCTTTCAACGGAGCAGGAGATACCTGGACACCAACCTGGGTAAATCTTTTTGGATTCTGGCTATTCCAGATTCCTTTGGCTTATTTTCTTTCCAAATACCTGGAAATGGGACCAAAAGGAGTATTTATCTCCATTCCTGCAGCAGAGACACTGATTACAATTGTTGCTTTTATTTTGTTTAGAAAAGGAAAGTGGAAGACGATTAAGGTTTAAGAGAAAGGAAGCTGGAGGATGAAAGCTAGGAGTTTATGAAGATTAAAGTACAGATGATCATCTTTTATCTTAATTAAATGATCATATGAAATTAACGACTGGCAGAACTTCCCTCTTCCCGCCTTCAGCTTCCCTCATAAAACTAAATCCTTTAAACGATTGTATATAAGTCATATATTCCCTAAATTCGTAGTAACAACAAACACTTATTACTATGGGAAAGGGAGACAAAAAATCAAGAAAAGGGAAGATTCATTCCGGAAACTATGGAAAAAGGAGACCTAGAAAAGCATCGAAGTCTATTGGTGCACCAGAGGAAAAACCTAAAAAGTAATGACAATAAAAAAGACCGAAGAAAACTTCTCCGGTCTTTTTTTATGACAAATTAAATTAATTATTTTCCAAAAATATTTCCAAGGATGCTTCCTAGTCCGCCACCTTGTTGCTGTTGGTTTCCGCCGCCGCCGCCAAGTACGCTTCCTAAGATGTCATTCAAAGGATTTCCTGATGATTGAGCTTGTCCATTACCCAAAACACTTCCGAGGATGTCATTTAATGGGTTAGATTGTTGAGCCTGTGCCTGGTTAGAGGCATTTCCTAAGATTCCGCCCAAAAGATCACCTAAACCTCCTGCTCCAACATTGCTCTGTTGTTTTTGCTGGCCAATATATCCCATAACAACCGGTGCTAACATCGCAAGAATAGGTCCTATCTTATCAATTGAAATTCCTGTATTCTGTGATAACTGGTTTTCTACTGTGCTCTTTTGTCCACCAAAAATATGGTCAAGGATAGATCCACCCTCAGCCTGTCTGGCTTCAACTTGTGAAGGATCGTTTAAGATGCTTCCGTTATGATCTTTGTCTAAAGCACTGTTTAACGCCTCAGCTTCCTTGGCATCCTGAGATTTATTTCTTAGGTAAGAAATGATAAGAGGAGCGGCTACTGCTAATAAAGCTATTACCTGATTTCTATTGATTCCGAATTTGTTTTCAGCCTGTTCAGCAACCTGGTTGCTAGTGTTCCCTGTAAGGAGGTCTATTAAGCTCATTTTTTGTGTTTATTAAAGTATTAATTGACTCAAAGTTATCAAAAAATATGCCTCACAAAATTTTTTGGATTCATAATTATTGTTAAAGTTTTCTGATGGATATCTCAAAATGCTTTATTGTTGTGGAGTAGTAAGATAAGTCATCAACAAAAGAAATGCAAATGTTGAAAAATTGGCAGTTAATACACTATAAAGAATTGATTTGTTCTTAGTTTCTCACAATCGGAACATTAGAACATGCTTCTCCAAACATCAGAGATTTTACAATAGGTTTTAGCTGTTCTACCAATTCTATATAAGCATTTTCAGGAATTTCCTTATCCGAACATCCTTTTACCAGCACTCTTTTTCCTCTCATATCATCAAAATCATAGGTCTGGATAGCATTATGCATCAGAATAACTTCCAGATCCTCGCGGTTTCCAAACACAATTTTTTTGGTTACATCAGTTAGTTTAGCAGTCAGTACAAAATAAGCCCAAAGGGGGATAATGGTGTCTACAGAATTGTATATATAGATATATGAATCTTTATATTCTTCTACGTTGATAGCTTCTACCTTTTCTCGGAAATCTTTTTCCTTCAGGATCATTTCCTGAAAAAGGAAATCTTTAAGGTCAATACCTTTTCTTTCCCCTTTTGGAAGTAAAGTGGTAAGGTCAAAATTCACAAGGCCGCTTTCAGCAACTTTATTTCGGATTTCAAATTCTTCTGACATTTTTATCATTATCTTTGAACAAATTTACGAATTAAGATCAATATACATTTTAATTTGTTCTCTATCCTTACCATAGAAACTGCCCATGATTCAAAATATAGGCTGTTTCTGAGGGGTCATTAAAACAAATAAAGATTTCGGAAGAAATGAAATATTACATTATTGCAGGAGAAGCTTCAGGTGATCTTCATGGAAGTAATTTGATGAAAGCGCTTAAACAAAAGGATCCGGATGCGGAATTCAGGTTTTGGGGCGGTGATCTGATGAAAGCTCAGGGCGGAACACTGGTAAAACATTATCGTGATCTGGCATTCATGGGCTTTTTGGAAGTTGTCATGAATCTGAGAACCATTTTAAATAACATTAAATTCTGCAAAGAAGATATTCAAAACAATAGACCTGATGTTCTGATTTTGGTAGATTATCCCGGTTTTAATTTAAGAATTGCCAAATTTGCCAAGGAATTGGGAATTAAGGTGATTTATTATATTTCACCACAGCTTTGGGCGTGGAAAGAAGGGAGAGTAGAGATTATCAGAAAATATGTAGATGAAATGATGGTCATTCTTCCGTTCGAGGAAGACTTTTACAGAAAGCATGGGATTCATTCACACTTTGTAGGCCATCCTTTATTGGACGCGATCTCTGATTTAAAAGAAATCAGTATTGATGACTTTAAAAAAGAAAATGGATTGAACGAAAAAGAAATTATTGCACTTTTACCGGGCTCCAGAAAACAGGAGGTTGAAAAGATGCTTGAAATTATGCTTTCCGTAAGACCCCATTTTAAAAATTATCAGTTTGTGATTGCAGGAGCACCAAGTCTTCCCAAGGATTTTTATGAGAAATATGTGGATGATAATGTACACTTTGTGTCGAACAGAACGTATGATTTACTGAGATGTTCCAAAGCAGCTCTGGTAACTTCCGGGACTGCCACATTAGAAACGGCGCTGCTGAATATCCCTGAAGTGGTATGTTATCGTGGAAGTGCTGTTTCTTACGCCATTGCCAAAAGATTAGTTAAAAATATCAACTATATTTCATTAGTGAATCTTATCATGGATAGAGAAGTGGTGAAAGAACTTATCCAGAGTGATCTGAATACTAAGAATCTGGTGGATGAGCTTAATAAAATTTTAGAAGGAGGGAAAAGAGAACAGGTCCTGCATGACTATAGCCTTTTGAGAGAAAAGCTTGGAGGCAAAGGGGCCAGCGATCATGCGGCTGAGGTGATTTTAAAAACCTGACACCAATTCCGGAAATATAATTCCCTTATTACCATGAAACATCTAAAGAATTTTTTATTATTACTTGCCTGTACAATTTTTTCAATAAGTTTTTCCCAGGAAGAAACAATATCAAGAGATAAAGTGCAGATATTCTATTATGGCTGGTATGGAAACCAGAAAACTGACGGCGGCCTGCAGCATTGGAATCATGAAATTATTCCTCATTGGAGCAACCCTAAATGGAATAATCTCGGACATTACAAAGGAGGGGAAGATATTGGAGCTAATTTTTATCCTGAATTAGGAAATTATAGTTCCAATGATAAAACGATTATTGAGAAACACATGAAGATGATGAAAGAGGCTGGTGTGGGTGTTGTGGTGATAAGCTGGCTGGGGAAAGATTCTTTTACTGATAAAAGGGTGATGCAGTATCTGGATATTGCAGACCGTTTTCATTTAAAAATAGCCTTTCATATAGAGCCTTTCTATAAATCCGTTACAGAATTTAGAGATCAGCTTTCTTATCTTGTGAAAGCATATGCTCATCATCATGCTTTTTACAAAAAAGACGGAAAACCTTTGTATTATGTGTATGACAGTTATAAAATAGCTCCGGAAGAGTGGTCGAAATTGCTTTCTAAAAACGGAGAGAAAACAATACGTAATACAGAATTAGATGGCTATTACATTGGTTTATGGGTAGAGAAAAATGATTCAGCTTTTTTTGATACTTCCGGTTTTGATGGTTTTTACACTTATTTTGCCAGTGAAGGTTTTGTTTTTGGAAGCACAGCTTCTAACTGGAAGTATATGGCTCAGTATGCAAAAGATCATCATCTTATTTTTATCCCATGTGTGGGCCCAGGCTATTCAGATACAAGAATCAGACCTTGGAATGAAGCTAATTTTAAAAGCAGAGAAGACGGAAAATATTATGAAAGAATGTTTGATGCAGCTATTACAATTAATCCTGAATTTATAGGAATTACTTCATTTAACGAATGGCATGAGGGAACACAGATAGAACCTGCAATTCCTAAAAAGATAAAAGGCTTCATCTACGAAAACTATGGAAAAGATCCGTGGATGTACATCAAAGAAACAAAGCGTTTAACAGATAAGTTTTTGAAAGGAAAGTAAAACTTTTTATGCAAACGTAATTTCATAGGAAAAAAATAAGCGCCCTGTTAATCTCTTTAAAGATAACAGGGTGTTTTATTTAGTAATTACAGTAATAACAATGAACTGTTAAATTTCTTATCTTGGTGATATATTTAATTGGAATTGAATAAGGAACCCCTATTGATCTTAGTTATATGCTTTATCCTTGGAATTTTTTTTCAGGACTATTTCTTATTGGGAAAAGAACGGATGTATAGTGTGGCTATCATTGAAACTGGAATCTTAATTTCTATATTCTTCAATACTTATTTTTTACATAACACCAGGGTTATTTTGTTTGGGATACTTTTCTTCGGAATGGGTTTAGTTTTTCATTTCTTTAATAATCATTCTCCAAAAGCTAATACCTCTGCGAATAAAATGGAGACTGTTATTTTGAAAATTTCCCAGAAATTAAATTCAACAGAAAAATATAAAAAGTATGAAGGAATAGTTCGTTTAGGGAAAAAAAGTTTTAATTCAATTATTTATATTCCGAAAAACCATGAGGAATTAGATTATAAGAATTATTATAAAGCTGAAGCTTATATCACACAGCCCCGGCAACCCCAATACGATTTTCAATTCAATTATGCGAAATATCTGAAACGGAAGGACATTGACTATCAAATTTATCTTTCGAAAATTTTTTTTGCTGTTGAACGGAATGATTTGAGTTTTACTGAACAAATCCGCCAATACAGACTCAATGTCCTACAGAAAATAGATAAGACAGATATGTCCGGAACTACTAGGGCATTTTTGAAAGGAATTATTCTGGCAGATCGAACAGAAATGGATATGGACACTGTACAAGATTTCAACCGATCTGGGCTGGTGCACCTATTAGCCATTTCCGGAACTCATATTGTGATTATTTTCGGACTTTTTAATTTTTTAATGGTCCGTTGTATTCCTTTGAAATTCAGGAAGTATTCAATTATTTTAAGTTTGATTTTTATTTGGTTGTTTGCTTTATTTATCGGCTTCGGAAATTCGGTGCTGAGGGCATGTATCATGTTGTGTGTGTATTTTATTTTTGTTTTATTGCAGAGAAAGCCAGATTTGTTGCACTCGCTGGCATTGTCAGCATTTATTATTTTAATTCTTGACACTCAGCAGCTTTTTGATGTGGGGTTCCAGCTTAGTTTTTTGGCGGTATTAGGAATTTTTTGGTTGAATCAGCCACTTTTAAAATATTTTCCAAAAGCAGATAATTATTTAAAAAAACTGATCTTTAATACCATTACCATATCCTTGTCAGCTCAGTTGGTAACGCTTCCGTTGGTTCTGTATTATTTTCACCAATTTTCATTTGTTTCGATTGTTGCTAATGTGATTATTGTTCCTTTTTCTGAAGTGATTATTGTGTTTTCATTTTTGATGACTTTTCTTATTGCCTTTGGTCTGGATTTCAGTTTTATTAATCAATTGTATGATGGAGTTATACAAATACTTCTGAAGGTTATTCACTGGTTTGCCGGAGCAGATTGGGTATTTATTAAAAACATTCCGATGAATCTGATTGAAGTATTAGTCATATCAATAGCCATATATTTGTTAAGAGCATTGATTTTAAAAATAAACTTTAAAAATTCAATGAATTTCATAATCACTATTTTGGCATTCTTGGTGATAAGAATCGGATGTAATATTATTGAAAATCAGAAGGAAGAAGTACTTTTGCATTCCTTTAATAAGAATAAAATCATCTCCATAAAGAAAGGGAATAATGTCTGTTTTTGGATTCCTGATAGGGTAGGCAGAGAAAAGGTTTTACAATATATCATTGAACCTTATTGTTCTTCCAGAAGAATAGATCAATTTGAAATAAAACGGATTCCTTTTTCAACTAAAAAAATAGTTTTTGGAGATCAGATTTATGATGTGAAATAAAGATTTATGATTTTTTTGTTTTCCTTTATTAACAACGTATAAGGCTCTTATTTAGAAAGATTACAAACTGTCTAATTGTGAGATTTCTCACTTTTCGATATTGTTAACATTTCTTAATTTTGTGGGAAATTCAAATTTAAACTTATATGGCAGGTTTAACGAGTTCTACGATAGGTAGAAAATACGCTATGGCATTATCAGCTATGTTTTTGCTGATTTTTCTTATACTGCATTTGACAACCAATTTGTTATCAGTTCTAAACAGGGATGCATTTAATACAGCATCTGAGTTTATGGGCTATAATCCTTTTGTGCAGTTCTTAATGCAGCCTATTCTTGGTTTTGCAGTAATATTCCATTTTGCGATGGGATTTGTATTGGAGATCAAGAATAATAAAGCGCGTCCAGTAAAGTATGCATCCAACAATGCTGCTGTAAATTCTTCATGGATGTCCAGAAATATGATTATTTCCGGGGCAGTTGTGTTGGCTTTCTTGGCGCTTCACTTATATGATTTCTGGTTACATGAAATCAATTATAAGTATGTAGAGGGAATAGCTCCTGATTCAGAACGCTTCTGGCCAGAGCTTCATGAGAAGTTTGCTGATCTTTGGAGAGTTGCTTTATATGTGATCTCTTTTGTACTATTAGGCTTACACTTAGCTCACGGATTCCAATCTTCATTCCAGTCTATTGGAGCAAGACATCCAAAATACACGCCTGTTATTAAAGCTTTCGGAACATGGTATTCTATCCTTATTCCGGCAGGATTTATCATCGTGGCAGTTTTTCATTTTATAACTCAATAATATCAATATACTAGTATGAGTAAATTAGATTCAAGAATTCCAGCGGGTCCTCTTAAAGACAAGTGGAAAAATCATAAAGATCATATGAACCTTGTTGCACCAAACAACAGAGATAAGATTGATATTATTGTTGTAGGTACAGGTTTGGCAGGAGGTTCTGCTGCAGCTACTTTAGCTGAGCAAGGATACAATGTAAAAGCATTCTGCTACCAGGATTCTCCAAGAAGAGCGCACTCTATTGCAGCTCAGGGAGGGATCAACGCAGCTAAGAATTACCAGGGAGATGGTGACTCTACCTACAGATTATTCTACGACACCATTAAAGGTGGTGACTATAGAGCAAGAGAGGCTAACGTTTACAGATTAGCGGAAGTTTCTGCAAATATTATTGACCAGTGTGTTTCTCAGGGAGTTCCTTTCGGTAGAGATTACGGCGGTCAGTTAGATAACCGTTCATTTGGTGGGGTTCAGGTAAAAAGAACATTCTACGCAAAAGGACAAACAGGACAACAGTTATTATTAGGAGCGTACTCTTCAATGAGCCGTCAGATCGGTAAAGGAAGAATCAAGATGTACAACCGTCATGAAATGCTTGATCTGGTAATTGTTGATGGTAAAGCAAGAGGAATTATCGCAAGAAACCTTGTAACGGGTGAAATTGAAAGACACTCTGCTCACGCAGTAGTAATCGCTTCAGGAGGATACGGAAACGTATATTTCCTTTCTACCAATGCAATGGGATCCAACGTTTCTGCAGCTTGGAAAATCCACAAAAAAGGAGCTTACTTCGCAAACCCTTGTTACGTACAGATTCACCCTACTTGTATTCCGGTTCACGGAACTCAGCAGTCTAAACTAACTTTGATGTCTGAATCATTAAGAAACTCCGGAAGAATCTGGGTTCCTAAAAAGATTGAAGATTCAGTAGCGATCAGAGAAGGTAAATTAAGACCTGAAAATATTAAAGAAGAAGATAGAGATTACTATTTAGAAAGAAGATATCCTGCATTCGGTAACCTTGTACCGAGAGACGTTGCTTCAAGAGCAGCTAAAGAAAGATGTGATGCTGGATTCGGAATCGAAAATAATGATACTCAGGAAGGTGTTTACCTGGATTTCTCTACGGAGATCATGAAAAAAGGTAAAGAAGCCGCTATTGAAAAACATATTCACAATCCTACAGATCAGCAGATCTATGATCTTGGTAAGAGCTGGATTGAGGAGAAATATGGTAACCTATTCGTAATGTACGAAAAGATTACTGCTGATGATCCTTACAAAACTCCAATGAAGATTTATCCTGCAGTTCACTATACAATGGGTGGTGTATGGGTTGATTATAACCTTCAGTCTACAATCCCTGGATGTTTCGTTATCGGTGAAGCTAACTTCTCAGATCACGGAGCTAACAGGCTTGGAGCATCTGCATTGATGCAGGGTCTTGCAGACGGATATTTTGTATTGCCTTATACTATTGCAGATTACCTTTCTGCAGATATCAGAACAGGAGCAATTCCTACCAACTCAGCAGCGTTTGACGAAGCTGAAAAAGAAATTAAAGATAAAGTTGATTTCTTCATTAATAATAAAGGAACTCATTCAGTAGACCACTTCCACAAGAAACTGGGACACATTATGTGGAATAAAGTAGGAATGGGAAGAACTCCTGAAGGATTAAAAGAAGCAATCAAAGAAATTGAAGAAGTAAGAAACGACTTCTGGAAGAACGTAAAAGTTCCTGGTGAAGGAGAAGGAATGAACACTGAGCTTGAAAAAGCATTCAGAGTCGCAGACTTCCTTGAATTAGGACAATTAATGGCTATCGATGCGCTAAACAGAGAAGAATCTTGTGGTGGTCACTTCCGTTGGGATCACGCTACTCCGGACGGAGAAGCGGAAAGAGACGACGTAAACTTCAAATACGTTGGAGCTTGGGAATATCAGGGAGCAGATATCAACGCGGAAGTGTTGCATAAAGAGGAACTGATCTACGACAACATCGAGGTTAAAACTAGAAGTTACAAATAATCTCCAACCTATAAATATAACATTATGAGTGCAAAAAAAGGCTTACATCTTACGCTGAAAATTTGGAGACAAAAAAATAATAAATCTAAAGGTCAGTTTGAGACCTATAAAATATCAGATGTATCTACAGATTCTTCATTTTTGGAGATGTTGGATATCCTGAACGAAAATTTAATTAACGAAGGTAAAGAGCCTATCGCTTTCGATCACGACTGTCGTGAAGGAATCTGTGGTATGTGTTCTCTTTACATTAATGGTAGAGCCCATGGTCCTGATACAGGAATTACTACCTGTCAGCTTCACATGAGAATGTTCAAAGACGGAGAGACTATCGTTATTGAACCATGGAGAAGTGCTGCTTTCCCTGTTATCAAAGACTTAATGGTAGACAGAAGCGCATTCGACAGAGTAATGGCAGCAGGTGGTTTCATCTCTGTAAACACTTCTGGTAATACATTGGATGCGAACGCAATTCCTGTTCCTAAAGAAGATGCAGACAAAGCGATGGATGCTGCTGCTTGTATCGGATGTGGAGCTTGTGTGGCTACATGTAAAAACGGATCAGCAATGCTATTCGTTGGAGCTAAAGTTTCTCAGTATGCATTACTTCCTCAGGGTAGAGTAGAAGCTAAGAGAAGAGTTCTAAACATGGTAAAAGCTATGGATGAAGAAGGATTCGGAAACTGTTCAAACACTGGAGCTTGTGAAGTTGAATGCCCTAAAGGTATTTCTCTTGAAAATATCGCAAGAATGAACAGAGAATACATGTCTGCTCTTGTAGATCAAGGATAGAATTGATTCAAAATACTTAAAAATCGTCCTCGTTCCGGGGACGATTTTTTTTATATCTACAGTTTGGCTGTTAAAGTTTGTTAACTTATTAATAGATCTTAGGTTTACTTTGCTGAATAAGTATATATTTGGAGGGCAGTTGAATGATGTGAATAACACATTATTTTCATTGTTTTTCACCAGTAAAAAATTGATAGAGAAAGCAATTGAGGTCTCGCTTTTTATTGGTGGTAATAAAATTTTTAAAAAAAATTATCAGTGTGAATTAACATGCCCTAAAAAGCGTATTTTTGTGTAATATTAAAAATTGAAATGAAAAAATATCTTTTATTGTTTATCATTGCGATCTTCGTGATGTCTTGTTCAAAAAAAGTAGAAGTAAAAGGAAAAATTACAGGAAGCTCACCATTAGAAAGAATCGAATTTGTAGAAGCTTCTGGAGTAGGAACACTACCTTTAATTAATATCGGTCTTGATAAAGAGGGTAACTTTTCAGGAAGTTTTGAAGCTCCTAAAGACGGAATGTATGTTATCAATTATGCTAACAAACAAAACCTGATCTACCTTGAAGGAGGACAAAAAGTAAATATCTCAGGAAATGCAATGACATTCCCGAACGAATATGTTATTACAGGAGATGCTAAAAAGAATAACGATTTCCTTACAGCTTCTCAGAAGTTCTTAGGCGAATATGGTAATAAAATTGACCTAAGACAATTAATGGCCGGAGATGAATCAGCTTTTGTTAAAGGGATGCAAAAAGTAGAAGCAGACATCAATAAAAATGTTGATGATCTGGCAGCCAAAAATAACCCTAGCAAAGCACTTTTGGAATGGAAGAAAAACGATGTTAAGGTAACCGTTCTTAACCTTCTTGCCAATTATGAAATGTCTCATGGTGCTATGGCAGGTAATCCGTCTTATAAACCTTCCAAGGCTTTAACGGACTATCAGACCAAATTGGATAATGATAAAGAAGCTATGGTGAAAACTATTCCACTTTACAGACAGTATCTTCTGGTAAAAATGACTCCTGATTTTCAGAAATATGCAGAAGCAAACAGTAAAAATAAAACTGGAATTACCACTTCAGAAATGTTTGCTAAATATTTAAGCACTAAAAAAGATATTTCCCAAACAGCGAAAGATTATCTTTTAGCATTTGTAATGGCTCAGGCTGATATTCATCCAACTACTACTACAGCAAATATTGATAAAATCAAAAAATTAATTGATACAGATATCAAAGATGCTACCATCAAAAGTGACCTGTTAAAAATGCAGATGGCAATTACAGGTCTTAAAATCGGTGAAGTAGCTCCGGAAGCGGCTTTAGTAAAACAGGATGGAAAAGCATACAAGCTTTCTGAAAATAAAGGGAAACCTTATATGCTATTCTTCTATGCTTCATGGAATCCTTATATTGGAGAAGCTACAGTACCGGTTTTAAAAGAAGTTGTTAATTTCTACAAAACCAAAATGAACTTTGTTTTTGTGAACGTAGATGATACAAAAGATCAGTTTATCAAAACTAGCAATTCATTATTAAAAGGTATTCAAGGAGTAAATGTATACGGAGAAAAAGGAATGGAATCTGATATTGCTAAAAAATATGGAGTATACGGATTTAAATTACCTTGCTTTGTTATTGTTGATAAAGATGGAAAAATTGCCAGCAGATCATTTGTAAACCTTGGTGAGCAGGAACTGGTAACCATTTTAGATAAACTAACAGGGCTTTCAGCTCCAAAAGTAGATCCAAATGCACAGATGCAACAACAATTGCAGATTGATCCTGCTGCACAACAGCAAGCAAATCCTCAGTCAGCACCTACAAAATAATAAACTTTAATATAGATCAGAACCTTATCCTCGGATAAGGTTTTTTTTATTGTATTTTTGCAAAGTGAAACTTTTAATGTTTCGATTAGGAAAATAGAAAATTTTAGAATGAGCAGAAAGAATAAGAAAAATTTAGTTCTTGAAAATATAAAGCTGTTAACAGCCGGAGCAAAAGGAGTTGCTATCGGGAAAACGGAAGATGGTAAAACAGTATTGGTTTCAGGGGCAATTCCGGGAGATATTGTTAATGTAAGAGTGAAAAAAGCCAAATCCAAATATTATGAAGGAGAAGCGGTAGAGGTCTTGGAGAAGTCTCCTTTCAGAACAGAACCAAAATGTGTTCACTTTGGAACTTGTGGAGGGTGCAAATGGCAAAATATGAGCTATGAAAAACAGCTTGATTTCAAACAGGAAGAAGTATATAACAATATCAAAAGAATTGGTGGGATTGAAGATTTTGAAACCGTATCAATCCTGGGTTCACAAGAACAATATTTCTATAGAAACAAAATGGAGTTTTCTTTCTCCAATGCAAGATGGCTTACTCAATATGAAATCAGCTCTGAGGAGAATTTTGGAAGTAAAGACGCTTTAGGATTCCATATTCCAGGAATGTGGAGTAAGATTTTAGACCTTAAAGAATGCTTCCTGCAGGAAGATCCTTCTAATGCCATCAGATTGGCAGTAAAAGAATATGCTGTTGAGAACGGATTGGATTTCTTTGATGTACGAAACCATGAAGGATTTCTGAGAACCTTAATGATGAGACAAAACTCTAAAGGAGAATGGATGGTATTATTCCAGCTTTTTAGAGAAGAAAAAGAAAACAGAGAGAAACTTTTTGCATATATCCTTGAGAAGTTTCCACAGATCAAAACATTGGTGTATGCTATTAATCCAAAAGCCAATGACTCTATCTACGATCTGGATATTAATGTATATTTTGGTGAAGGATATCTAATGGAAGAAATGGATGGACTGAAGTTTAAAATAGGGCCGAAATCATTCTTCCAGACCAACTATAAGCAAGCGTTGGAATTATACAGAAAGACACTTGAATTTGCAGATCTGAAAGGTGATGAAGTAGTATATGACCTATATACCGGAACGGGAACAATTGCTCAGTATGTAGCAAGAAACGCAAAACAGGTAATCGGGATAGAATCTGTTCAGGAAGCTATTGATGCAGCCATTGAACATGCTGAATTAAATGGTCTTACCAATACAACTTTCTATTGTGGAGATATGAAAAATGTCTTTAACGATGAATTTATGGAAAACCATCCAAAAGCAGACGTTTTGATTACTGATCCACCAAGAGATGGTATGCACCAAAAAGTAGTTGAACAAATCTTAAAATTAGCTCCGGAAAAAGTAGTCTATGTAAGTTGTAATTCAGCAACACAGGCTAGAGATCTGGCATTGATGAAAGAACATTATACAGTAGTAAAAATATTACCGGTAGACATGTTCCCACAAACTCATCACGTAGAGAATATAGCATTGCTGGTTAAAAAATAATTTAATTAAATTTGAGTTCAAATCTTAATATGAAACGCCAGTTCCATCTGACTAAAAAAAATAAAAATAGAAATATACAGATGAAATATTTAAAATTTCTCACAATGGTCTGCTTGGTTGGAATGTTCTTTTCATGTGGCAGCGATGATGATATCTGTGAAAGCGGTGAAGGAACTCCAAGAATGAAGGTAGCCTTCAGGTCAGCAGAGTCTGGTAAAGAAACAACACTTGATTCATTATCTGTGGCAGTAGACTATGGCTCAGGAAAAGTGGATTTGGGGTGGCAAAAAAAAATAGACTCAAGGCTTATTCCTTTAAGAGTAGATGATTCGCCCTATACAGATATTTATTTTAAAACATCTACTAAAAGTAAAGAATCACAAGTAAGAGTTAAATATACGACTCAGGCAACCTATGTGTCTCCAGGGTGTGGCGCTAAAAAAACATATGAGAATGTAAGCTCAGAATTAATAACTATTGACCCTGTTAAAAGTGTTGTAAACGGACAAAATCAAATATTGAATGAAGACAAGACTAATCTTTACCTTGTTTTGTAGCCTTTTCGGGGTATTAATCGGAGCACAGGCAGGAAAAAAAGAAGAAGAAAAAAAGACTCATTGGAAATATGAGCCCAATTTTATGGTTGGGTTTGATGTATTGAATGCCGGAGTAGGATTTTTTTCAGACAGAAAGCTATACCAGGGATTTATTTCTTCCAAAATTAATGGAAGTGTTCATGCCATTGCTGAAGCCGGTTTTGAAAAAAATATATATCAGAAAAATGGTTATGATGCTAAAGCAAATGGTCCTTTTGTTAAACTTGGTGCATTCTATATGCTGGCTAAAGATAAAGAAAATGAATTCAATGGGTTCTATGCAGGTGGAAAACTGGCCGGATCATTTTATAACCAGGAATATATGGCTATTCCTGTTAGAGGATATGGTGGAAGCAGCTCTTCGGTAGCTTTTCCGGCATCATCGCAATCTTCTTTCTGGCTGGAAGGTACCTTGGGAGGAAGAGTGCAGTTATTTGACTCTAATTTTTATATAGATGTGAATTTGCAGCCGCGTTATTTAGCTTATACTTCTAAACAGGATAATATTTCTCCAATGATTATTCCGGGATTTGGAAAAAGCTCTTCAAAATTTAATATGGGATTCGCATGGAATATCGCCTATAAATTCTAATGAATATTCAATAACGAATTTATTATTTAACCTGAGTTCGGGATAAAACATTTCTGTTTTTAGTAAGTGAGGAAGCCTGGAGCCGAGAAGGGAAGTGAGTTGAGGTTAAAAAACACTTACAACCCTGTAATTTATTATTCCTTTAAAGACTGCTTCATCAAATTTTACGGCAACGTCAGAAATTGTAGCTCCGATAGTAACTTCCAGCTTCCAGCCTCTTATCCTTAATTTTATGATCCCGAACTCGGGTTATTTATCATATCAACAAGCCTTGGGAAATTTCCCAAGGCTTATTTGTTTTTTGCATACGCTTATTAGTAAGGGTGCCGTATCATTTAAATTCATGCTTTAAAGTTGTCCGCATGAATTAATAAAAAGAGGTTAGTTTCAGATTTATTTTAATATTATAAATGTTTCGTAAGTATTATGAGGATTTATCGTGAAAAATATTTTTAATATATACTCTGGTAAATTAAATAATAAAAGAATTGAATTGATAATAATAATATAAATAGCTATTAAACGTTAAAAATAAATGGAGTTATTGTTGTTAAAAGTAATAATATTTTATAAAGTATTTAATTCGTTAAAAACTAATATTGACGCCAAATACTAGTGAATTTGTATTATTTTGTATTATTTTTTATTTTCAATCATATAGCTTAATGTTGTTTAATTTTTTCAAAAAAACATTTTAATGAATATATTATAATGAAAAAATGATTAGATTTGTGTAAATATTAAAATATTAGCTTATGGGATAAAATTATTTTTTTTACTACAGATTTTCTGTAAATCATGAGGTTTTAGAATTGTAAATCAACCTCGTAAAATACGAAATACTATAATTCTTAATTATCGTTATCATTATTAAATTTTAAAAAATATGAGTGGACTTTTACTCTGTAAAATGAGCCGGCCTTTTAAGGTGCTCATTGCATTGCTCTGTATGGTCATCGGATTGTCTATACAGGCACAAACCATTACAATTGGTACCGGAACGTCAACCCAAAAGTATCCTTTAGGGGTTAATTATGGTTTTGAACGTTCCGCTGCAATTTACACCGCTGCAGAAATTGCTGCAGCAGGAGGAACTGCAGGAAGTATTCTATCCTTGGGATGGAATTCTACTGCAGCTGTAAATCTTGCAAGACCAGTAAAGATTTATATAAAGCCAGTAGGAACTACTACAGTGATGACATCGCAAAACTGGGGTACTGCAACTTCCGGAGCTACTTTGTTGTTTAGTGGTACTACCGGGCTTATACCCGCAGGATGGTACACCATTCCTTTGCAGCTTCCTTTTACTTATAATGGAGTAGATAACCTTATGGTGCTTGTTGAAACCAATTATGGAGGAGGGGGAACTAGCAGTGGCGCATCCAAGCTCACCTATTCTAATGTTACGAATGGGCATATGTATATTCAGACTGATACTAATCCACCAACCACTCAAACTGGTACGTTGACTAATAACAGACCGGATATTCAGTTAACTTTTGGTACACCACCAGCATGTTTACCGATGCCTCCAGGAGGATCATTAAGTACAGGAACAATTACTGCAACAAGTGCTGTAATAAATTGGACTGCTTATGTACCAGCTCCGGCACAAGGTTATGATATATTTTATAACACAACGAACATACCACCAGTAGCAGGGTCTACACCTAATTTAACGGTTCCGCCGGGAGCACCTACTGCTAATATCGGTCCATTAGCTCCATTAACAACTTATTATGTTTGGGTAAGGGCAAAATGTAGTGCAACTGAACAAAGTGAATGGTCTACATCGCTAGTCTTTGCTACACCAGCAACTTGTCCGGCTATGCCTACCAGTGGATCTATAACAATGGGGACGATTACACCTACTACAGCAGTGATTAATTGGACTTCATTTGGTTACACACCGGCAGAAGGATTTGATATCTATTATAATACCACGGGAGCTGCACCTAATGGGAATACTCCGCCAATGCAAAATGTTCCATCAGGGTTGACAGCATTATTAAGCCCTTTGATTCCTGATACAACCTATTATGTATGGGTGAGAGCAAGATGTAGCTCAACAGACCAAAGTACTTGGAACATTACTCCAAAACCATTTGTAACACCACCTACATGTCTGCCGGTTCCCGTTGCTGCGGGGGCAGCAACAGCAGGCTCAGTAGTATCAATGACATCTAATAGTGCAGTTGTTAGCTGGCCAGCATCACCTTCTGCACCAACAGGGGGGTATGAGGTTTATTATAGTACAACTAATACTCCACCAGTAGCTGGTACGCCGGCTTCACCAGGAGCTGTTGTTTCTGGAACTACGGCTACTCTATCTCCGTTAGTTGCTGGGACTACTTATTATTGGTGGGTAAGAGGAATTTGTTCTCCTACCGACAAAAGTAAATGGGTTCAAGGACCTCAGTTTGAACTAGGACAAATAGGTTTTGGTACTGCTGTTAAAAGTACTGAGCTTCCTGTGAATTCAAACTGGGGATATAATTATTCTCAGCAAATTTATAAAGCTTCGGAAGTATTAGCGGCTGTCGGAACGGCTAAATTTATTACTGAACTTAAATTCTATGTAGAAAATCCTGCTCCTGATCAGCCTAAATATAATGAGTGGGTTGTTTACATGGGGAATACAACACAGAATAATTTTACAACAACATCAAGCTGGGTGCCATTCTCTTCATTGAAACAGGTTTGGTCGGGAACTTTACCAACGATGACGTCAGGAACTTGGGTTACTATACCGTTGACAAGTCCTTTACTTTGGGATGGAACAAGTAATATTGTGGTTGCTGTAGACGAAAATGCACCAAACTATTCATCAACTCCATATGCTACTTGGAGAGCTTTCGCTGGAGGAACTCCTGAAAGAGGGCTGCAGTATAGAAATGATAGTACTAATCCTGATCCTGCTTCTCCACCATCAGGAACCAAGCAGGCAAATATTCCACAGATTGTCCTTAAAGCTATAGAGCTGGTAGCATGTACAACAGCACCTCCTACTAATATTAAAGTAAATAGTATTACAGCAAGTACAGCTATTGTTTCATGGACACCTACAATTGGAGCAACTTATAAATTACAATATAGACCATTTGGAGGTGGACCTTGGAAAGTAATTGATATTACAGCTCCATTAACAAGCAGCTGGCCATTGTTTAATTTGACAGATGGGACTCAGTATGAGGTGCAAATTGCAACAATCTGTGGTGGTACACAGGGGGCATTCTCTTCAAGTACTCTGTTTTCAACACTGGCTCTTACTTATTGTACGAATGTTCCTGGTAACGGTACACCAAGCGGATATATCAGTAAGGTGGTAGTTACTCCAACAAATGGTCCGTTAATGGTTAGTAATTCAGGATATGATGGCTATAAAGACTATTCTGCTGATCCTACAAGATTAGTTACTTTAGTTAGAGGTACATCAGGTAATAAAATAAACATTACTAAATTCTGGCCTGGCAATTCATCAAGTTACGGAATAGGAGTTTGGATTGACCTTAACAGAAATGGAGTTTTTGAACCAAGTGAAAGATTTGTTGATGGTTCATATAGCACAACTAACCCTGCGAGTACAGTAGCAGCTGGCTTCCAAATACAACCTCTACCAAGTACAGCCACTTATGACGGTAATCTTCTTACCCGTATGCGTGTTGTCATGATGGATGGTACTGTTACTTCTCCATGTACATCATTTGGAACATATAATGTAGGAGAAGTAGAAGATTATGCTGTAAGATTGATTGATCAGCCTGTATGTACAACGAATCCGCCAACAAATATTACAGTTTCAAATATTACGGATAAAAGTGCTACATTCTCTTGGCTTGCAGCACAAGGAGCAACTTATCAGTTACAATATAGAGAATTTGGAACTAGTGCTTGGACGCAAGTGCCTTCTACCTCTATTCCTGCACCAGGAAATATGTACACTATTCCTACTACGTCTCCATTGAAAGAGCAAACGAAATATGAAGTACAAGTAGCTACTAAATGTACGGCTAGTTTCGGATCTTGGTCAACTTTAATACAGTTTACCACATTGCCATTACAGTATTGTCCTATAACGGGTAGTGGAGATAACGATCATATTTCAAATGTTACGGTTGTTTCTTCTAACTCAGGAGTGCCACCTATGAGCAATACTACTGTTCAGAATTCTTATACCAGTTATTCAACTCCGGCAACCCTTATTACTTTAGATGCAGGTTCTAATGATAACAAAATTATTGTTGCAAAAGGATGGACCGGATCAACAGGCAATGATGCAGTAGCAGTTTGGATTGACTTTGACAGAAATGGACAGTTTGATGCTGGTGAAAGAATTCTTGGTTCTGCAGCGAGTACTACTACACCAGTTACTACACTGTTTAGTGTGCCTAATGCACCTCCTGCTTATATAGGACCATACACAACTACAATGAGAGTTGTATTGAAACGTTCAACAGGTACCACTATTCCTACGGCATGTACCAATGCTATTGACGGAGAAGTTGAAGATTATGCTGTTAGAATCAGACCATGTAGTAATGTAACTCCAACTGCTCCTACCTTTCCTTTAGCTACGATAACTCATACAACAGCTGTTGTTAATCTCGTTGGTGGGGCTAATACAGTAACTTATCTGGTAAGATATAGAGTGGCTGGAACTGGAACATGGACACAAATATATGCGTCTACAGCATTAGGAAACCTACCGCTTACCCTTACAGGACTTAGCCCTGCAACAACTTATGAAGTTGATGTAGCTGCAGTTTGTGGTGGTACAACGGGTACTCCTACAGCAATTAAAACATTTACAACGAGATGTGATCCTACACCTCCAACAATAACAATAAGCAATATTACTCCAACAAGTGCTTTAATTACTTGGAATCCTGTAGTAGCGAGTGCGACTTATAAAATGAGATGGAGAAAAGTTGGAGCTCCAGCTTGGAGTTCAGACGTTCCCCTTCCGGGTCCTGGTAATACATACCAGTTAAATAACCTGGAGTCATTTGTTACTTATGAGGTTCAGATTGCCAATCAATGTGCTGGTGAGACAAGCTGGAATGATTTCTCAAATTCTAAAGTATTTACAACGGTAAGAATATGTGAAATTGCACCTCCAGGATTAACGATTACACAATTATTACCTACATCTGCAGAGATTACATGGGATGCGTATCCAGGAGCAACATATCTCCTTAGATACAGAAAAGTAGGTATTCCAAGTTGGACTGAAGTTCCTACGGCGGTTAATACTATTATCCTGAATGGGCTTGTAGAAATGACGAAATATGAAATGCAGGTAGTAAACATCTGTAATGGAACCCCAGGAACGTATACTCCTCCTTACTACTTTACAACACCTACGGTAATTTACTGTAAGATGAAATCAGAAAATTCAGCAGGCGAGTATATTTCTAAGGTAACTGTTATTCCAAATGGAAAAACAAAAATGGAAAATGAGTCAAAAGAATCAAGCTATACAGATTATACAGGAGTTCCTAAAACATTTATCGAGTTAATTCAGGGGTCTACAGATAATGAGATCATCATCGAGAAAAAATGGTTAGGAAAAACTTATAATGAAGGAATTGCAGTTTGGATTGATTTCAATAGAAATGGAGAGTTTGATATTTATGAGAAAGTATTTAGCTCAACTCCAAACACAACAACTCCTGTATCAGGTAAATTTAATGTACCAGCAGATGCTTTTGTAAGTACAACAGACTACAAATATGTTGTAATGAGAGTGGCAATGGAAAGAGATGGTGTTCCTGTAAACTGTATGAATGTTAAGAATGGAGAAGTGGAGGACTATACAGTAAGAATTTCTAAAGCTGGAGTTCCTAATCCAATTAACCAGACAGATATCCTGATCTATCCGAACCCTGTAAGCTCAGTATTGTATGTGAAAAATATCAGCAAAAAAGCTAAATATAAAATTTACAATGCTGCAGGACAAATCATTGTAGATGGTATTTTATTAAATAATGAAATTAATGTAACAAAATTGATTAATGGAGTTTATGTAATAGATATCGATGACAATGGTAATACTGCTCAAAGAAAATTTATTAAAAAATAAATAATCTAAATTTCAAATAGAATAAGCCTTCAGAAATGAAGGCTTATTTTTTTGTTCAAGTTTTTAATTGCTAATGAAATAATTCAACAGGTGTTGAAATTTTCACTAGAATACGTATTAATTGTTTAATTTTTCAATCAGTATGGAGTTTTATTAGTGATTTGATAGTTGATTTATGTTTATACATTGTTTGTTGATAATTAAATGAGTAGGTTTGTGAGATTAATACAAAGTTTTGAGAAATATTATGAAGAAAATTTTTACTTCTTTCTTTTTCTTTAGTTTGTTGGTAATGCTCCATGCCCAATGGACTCCTACGACATTCAAAGGAAACGCAATTCGGGAAAACTCACAAGCTAAAAGCTTTTATTCTTTGGACATTTCCCTGTTAAGATCTCAATTAGAGAATGCACAAGAAACAGGTCGTGATGCAAAACCGGTCACCATATCTTTGCCCACTCTAAGCGGAAAAATTGAAAAATTTACTGTATATAGTTTCCCGGTTATAGTAAGGGAGCTAGCAGATCAGTATCAATTGGGTTCTTATGTGGGGATAGGAATAGATGATCCTTCAAAATATTTACGATTTAGTCTGGCACCTAATGATTTTCAGTCCATGATTATATCGGGTGAAGGATATGAATTTATAGAGCCTGCTAATGGAGATAAAACAATCTATGAAGTACATCCGAAAACTGAAGGCGGAAAAAATGGTTTTGTGTGTTCAACCGCGGAAAAAGAAATAGATAAACATGAAATAAATAAACTATATAAAGCAGGAAGTTCCTTTGCTAATCAATCAAAGAATTTTGCGAAATCTTCGGATCGTAAATACAGAACTCTGAGACTGGCAATGTCTGTTACAGGAGAGTATACTCAGTTTCATGGAGGAACAGTAGCGGGTGCTTTAACAGCCATTAATGCTACCCTCACCAGAGTGAACGGAGTTTTTGAAAAAGATTTTGCCCTTCATTTAAATTTACAGAATTACCCGAATGTAATTTATACTAATCCAAATACTGATCCATATACTGGAGTACCTGCAGGAGGAGGTGCTCCCAATTCATGGAGCACGGAATTACAGCAAACCTTAACAGCTAATGTTGGAAATGCTAATTATGATATTGGTCATTTATTTGGAGCAACTGGTGGTGGTGGAATGGCGGGGTGTATAGGGTGTATTTGCCTCGATCCGGGCTCTTCAAATCCCTCAACAGGTAATGGGAAAGGTTCAGGGTATACTTCTCCTGCAAATGGAGGACCTCAGGGAGATACATTTGATATCGATTTTGTGGCTCATGAAATGGGGCACCAACTAGGAGGAAATCATACTTTCATGTATCAGTATCAGACACCCAATGTACAGTTTGAACCAGGATCAGGAAGTACCATTATGGCTTATGCAGGAATAGCAAATGGAAATGCTGCGGGGGCGGGTATTTTTCCTTCTCCGGGAGGTACATTTGATATACAGCCAAATACAGATGCTTATTTTCTTAGAAACAGTATCAATCAGGTTCAAGCTGTTTTAGTGGCTAGAACATGTGATATTGAAACAACAGTTACCAATACTTCTCCTGTAATTGGAGCACTTCCAACTTACAATATTCCAAAGGGGACAGCTTTTGTTTTAACTGCTTCTGTTACAGATGCTGAAAATGATCCAATGACATATACCTGGGAACAGGCAGATGCCATGATTAGTGGCGGACCTTCTATTGATAATATTAATTTAGGAAATACTACTTCCGGAGCATCATTTAGGTCATTGATCCCTTCAACAAGCCCCACTCGTTATTTTCCTAAACTATCTTCAGTATTAAATGGTGTTTTACATGACACAAGTGGTTGGGAAGCTGTATCTACAGTACCAAGAACAACAACTTTTTCAGTGACAGTAAGAGATAATAACCCTGTTGCCAGCCAACAACAGACACAGAGTGCCACACAAACCATTATTGTTGGTAATAATGGTCCTTTCAAAGTAAACCCTATTACCGTTTATAATAACGGTCCAACCAATGTAACATGGGATGTTGTAGGTACCCATGTGGCGCCTTATAATACAGCCAATGTAAAAATAGATTTTACAACTGATAATGGAGTAACTTGGAATGTAGTTTCTGCTTCAACACCTAATGACGGAAGTGAATCTTTAGATTTTAGTTCTTTTCCTTTAATAGTTGGTGGTATTGCTAAAATCAGAGTAAGTGCCATCAATAATGTTTTTTACGCCATAGGTAACGCTCCAATAGATACCCTGCCAATTTGTACCTCTAATCCTCCGGGTGGAGTAGTGGCTAATACAGTAACTCAAAATTCTGCCATAATCACTTGGAATGCTTCATTTAATGCTACCTATATTATGCAGTATCGTATAGCTGGAACAACTGCCTGGACTACCCATACCCCTAATCCTACAACAAATACAGTAACGCTTACAGGGTTGACAGCAGGAACACATTACGAAGTTCAGATCGCTAATATCTGCTCAGGAACAACAGGGAATTTTTCAGCCCCTATGGTTTTTATGACCTCTTATTGTGCAGCAACCTCAAGCAATACGGGTAATGGCTATATCTCCAATGTAACTGTAGCCGCTACGAATTCTTATACCATGAGTAATACTTCCGGAGCCAATAATTATACAGATTATTCTGCCAATGCTACAAAGTTAATTACTGTGGTTAGAGGAACTAACAATAATACCATTTCGGTTTCCAAATCCTGGCCTGCTGCCATGAGTAACAAAGCGGTAAGTGCCTGGATCGATTTTAATAAGAATGGTACTTTTGAAACGGCTGAAAGAATTTTAAATGTAACTAATAATACAGTAACTCCTGTAATAACAACATTTCAGACCCCTGCAGGTGCTTATGCAGGACCGTTTACAACCCGCATGAGGGTTCTTCTGAGAGACGCTAATAATCCTAATCCATGTACGTCTTTTACAAATGGTGAAGTTGAAGATTATGCCGTGAAAATTATTGATATGCCAGCATGCACCAGTGCTGCACCATCTCATATTACGATTACTAATCTTACTCCTAATTCAGCAAATGTATCATGGGCTGCAACTACAGGTGCTGTATATGTTTTAAGACACAGAAAAGTTGGAAACCCAACATGGACGACCATAAATCCTGTACCAGCCCCTGGAAATAATTATACTATTTCAGGGCTAACCGAGCAGACCCAATATGAAGTTCAGGTAGCTACCAAGTGTAACGGAGCTGCACAAGGGCAATTCCCTCCTTCTTTGCAATTTACTACTCCTGTATTATCATATTGTTCAATGACCGGTACTGGTACGAATGATCATATTTCAAATGTCACAGTCACTCCTGTAAATCCTGGATTGCCGGTAATGAATAATAACTCTGTGCAAACCAATTATATAAGTTATACAACTCCGGCTACTCTGATAACGCTTGAAATAGGTTCTGTAGATAATAAAATTTCTGTTGTTAAAGGTTGGACAGGGTCTACAGGAAATGTAGCTGTTACAGCCTGGATTGATTTTAACAGGGATGGTACATTTGATAATTCAGAAAGGATTCTTAATGCAGCGGCAAGTACAACAGCTGTTGTCGGTGCTAAATTTGGAGTTCCTTCAGGAGCTTATTCCGGTCCATTGGCAACTACAATGAGAATAGTTCTGAAACGAAGCAATGCGCCTGCAATGTGCCAGAATGCAGTGGATGGAGAAGTAGAAGATTATGTAGTACAATTAAGACCCTGCAGTACAGATACTCCAACAGGTCTTATTGTTAATACAGTTACTCATAATTCTGCAATCATCAATTGGACCGCAGCAGCGAATAATCTTACTTATCTTTTACAATATAGAGTACAGGGAACTCCTATATGGACTGATGTATACATGACCAGTGTTACACCTACGTTGAATAACCTATTACCTTCTACCACTTATGAAGTACGGGTTGCAGCAAATTGTGGAAAAACCCCAGGAATATTTACTGCTGTCAGTACATTTACTACAAGATGTGATCCTGCTCCTCCAAGTGTTACAGTGGGTAATGTTACAACTCATTCTGCAATGGTTACCTGGAACACGGCAGTAGTGAATGTAAAATATAAAATGAGATGGAGAAAAGTTGGGGTTACAGGTTGGCCTAATCCTGAAATTAATCTTCCTGCTGCCCCTATAAATAACTATACATTAGCAGGGTTAGATCCATATACTACCTATGAAATACAGATTGCTAATCAATGTGCTAATGAGACCAATTGGAATTCTTATTCAAACTCTGCAGTATTTACAACGGAAAGAATCTGTGAACTTCCGCCGCCAGGATTAACGATTACTCAGCTATTACCTACATCAGCAGACATCAAATGGGATTCTTTCCCTGGATCAACTTATATTCTCAGATATAGAAGAGTGGGGAATCCAAGCTGGACTAATATTCCGGTGACTATGAATAGTTATACATTAACGGGGTTATTGGAGCTTACAAAATACGAAATGCAGGTTGCTAACGTCTGTAACGGAACAACAGGAACATTTACATTGCCTTATTACTTTACAACTCCTACAATAACGTATTGTAAAATGACCTCCGGAAGCGCTTCAAGTGAACATATTGCTAAAGTTACTGTAAGACCGAAGGGTAAATCGGTGATGGAAAATGCTTCAGGAGCTTCAACATATACAGATTATTCCGGAGTTCCAAAAACGCTTATCGAATTAATTCAGGGGTCTACGGATAATGAAATCATTATTGAAAAGAAATGGATAGGAACCAGCCGTGATGAAGGAATTGCGGTATGGATTGACTTCAACAGAAATGGAGAATTTGATATTGATGAAAGAATATTCACTTCCCCACCTAATACAATGAGCCCTGTTACAGGTAGATTCAGTGTGCCGGCGGATGCTTTTGTGAGTGCAACAGATTATAAATATGTAGTGATGCGGGTAGCGATGCAGAGAGATGGGATTCCGGTAAATTGTCTGAAGTTTAATAATGGGGAAGTAGAGGATTATTCTATAAGGATATCCAGAAAATATAGTCCTAATCTTCTGAATCAAACGGATATTCTTATCTATCCCAATCCTGTGCGTTCAGTGTTGTATGTGAAAAATATCAGCAAGAAAGCAAAATATAAAATCTACAATACAGCCGGGCAGATTGTTGTAGAAGGTATTATATTGAATAATCAGCTTAATGTCAGCAGGCTTATCAATGGTGTGTATGTAATAGATATTGATGATAATGGGAACACTGCACAAAAGAAGTTTATTAAAGAATGATATACTGACTAGTGACTAGTCCTGAAAAAGCCCTCAGAAAAATGAGGGCTTTTTTGTATTTAAAAGTTAGTGAAAACTTTAACTGTTTTTATTCAATAGCAAAGATGATCTTTTCAGTCTGTTCTTTTAACTCTTCCAGATTGGTATTATTATAAATGATACAGTCTGCCATTTTAATTTTATCCCTTTCAGGCATTTGTTTTTCCATAACAGCTTCTACTTCACGGTAGGTTTTATTATCCCTATCCATCACTCTTTTGATTCGGATATTATCCTCTGCTGTTACCAAAAGAGACTTATAGCATTGTCTGTTAAGTCTTAATTCAAATAATAACGCAGTTTCTTTAAACACCAGATATTTGGTCTGCTGTTTTACCCATTGTTCAAAATCCATGCGTACAGCAGGGTGAATAATCTCGTTTAATTGCTGAAGAAGATCTTGATTACTGAAAACCTTACCCGCTACAATTTTTCTGTCATACAGACCGTTTTCATCATAAGATTCTTCGCCCAGAAGTTCTTTGATCTTTATTTTCAGCTCTTCACTATCATTGACAATATCTTTTGCCCGGTCATCAGAATAATAAACCGGAAAACCGAGTTCTTCAATAAATTTAGCAACTGTAGTTTTTCCTGAGCCAATTCCTCCGGTTAACCCAATAATCTTGGGTGCGGGTGGCTCGGCCTGTTGGCCCTCTGAATGTAATTCCTCCATAATTAAAAATTAATAACCAAAAACATCATTAAAACTGAACGTTTCGTCAAGCCTTACTCCTTTTTCAGTCATTTTTAGACTAGCTAGCTCATTGTGAGCATCATGTTCAAAGAATAATAAATACTCATTATCCACACACTGTTTAAGGAATTTTCCTTTTTCTTCCAGTGTTAAAAGAGGTCTTGTATCATATCCCATCACATAGACCTGATTGATGTGGCCCGCAGTAGGAATAAGGTCAGCTGCAAAAACAACCGTTTTTTCCTGATACTGAATGACCGGAAGCATTTGCTTTTCCGTATGTCCGTCTACAAAAATGACATCCATTTTCAAATCCGGTGCAAAACCATAATTTCCGGTAGTTGGAAGCGGTAAAAAGTTTAGCTGTCCGCTTTCCTGCATAGGCATAATATTTTCCTTCAGGAAGCTTGCTTTTTCTCTCGCGTTAGGCTCTGTAGCCCATTGCCAGTGGTTTTCATTCGTCCAGAACTGAGCATTTTTAAAAGCAGGTCTGTATCCTGTTCTTTCATCATTCCATTCAATAGCGCCGCCACAGTGGTCAAAGTGAAGGTGAGTAAGGAATACATCTGTGATATCTTCCTTTACAAAACCATATTTTTTTAAATTTTTATCTAAAGTATCATCTCCCCAAAGCGAATAATGCCCGAAGAATTTATCATCTTGTTTATTGCCCAAACCACAGTCTACAAGGATTAATTTTTTTCCATCCTCTATAAGCAGGGAACGGGTTCCCAGTTCAATTAAGTTTTTTTCGTCTGCCGGATTGGTTTTTTCCCACAAACTCTTTGGGACGACACCAAACATAGCACCGCCGTCCAGTTTAAATTTTCCACATTGTATTGGATATAACTTCATATATATTTTGATTTATTTCTTTATTAATTTCATCTTCTCAGCAATTTTTCGGGCATCTTCATCCGATTGTTCCAGATGAGAAATGATATTGTTAAAATCATTTTCCTTCCTGTTCTGAGACAGCTTTTGTTTGATAAATATTTCCGTTGGAATCACTTTAATCCCAAAAGCCCCCTTCATTTCCTTTTCCACAAATTCCTGTCCCATATCTTTTACCATCATAGGACATTGCTGAAAATTTTCATATTTTGAGGTTAATGTATCCAGATGGTTATACAGTTCATTATGGTTCATCAACTCCACTTTTCCATAGATCTGTACTGCTTCATAGTTCCATGTAGAAACATTAACGTGGTCATACCAGCTGCTGGAGATATAAGTATGAGCACCTAAAAAGTCACACAATACTTCATCCCCATTTTTCAGGGTTTTTGCCTGTGGATTAGCTCTGGAAATATGAGTTTCAATATAAGGATTTTCCGGATCACTTTCATTCAACATCATCATGGAATGCGTAGCACGGATCTTATCAACAGAAGAAATGAGTAATGCAAAGGAATTTTCCTTGATGATTTCTCTCATTACATCCATATCTTCACTTCTGTACAATTTAGGAACAAACATAAATTAGCAACTCTTCTTTATAAATTTAAACGCAAAACTTTAAACCAGCCATCCAGAACTTTATACTAAAAAAGCTCTCCCGGATTTCTTGGTCTTGAAATACTTAAATGCTGATAAGCTTTATCAGTAACCTCTCTACCTCTCGGAGTCCTGATGATAAACCCTTCCTGAATCAAAAACGGTTCATACACCTCTTCCAGCGTTTCCGGATTTTCTCCGATGGATGTTGCCAAAGCAGAAATTCCTACAGGTTTTCCCTTAAAGTTTTCAATCATGACACGCATGATCTTATTATCCATTTCATCCAATCCAAACTCATCCACATTGAGAGAGTTTAAAGCATATTTTGTAATATTGATCTCAATTTCACCATTCCCTTTAATTTCGGCAAAGTCACGCACTCTTCTCAGTAATGCGTTGGCAATTCTTGGGGTTCCACGGCTTCTTCTAGCGATTTCAATGGCAGCATCTTCATAAATCACTACGCCTAAAACTCTTGCACTTCTCTGAATAATTACAGACAAAAGTTCAATAGAGTAGTATTCCAGTCTGCTTTGAATACCGAATCTTGCAAGCATCGGCTTGGTCAGCATTCCGCTTCTAGTGGTTGCCCCCACTAGCGTAAAAGGATTCAGCCCAATTTGTACACTTCTTGCGTTAGGACCTGTTTCCAGCATAATATCAATCTTGTAATCCTCCATTGCTGAATACAGATATTCTTCCACAACCGGAGAAAGACGGTGAATCTCATCAATGAAAAGAACGTCATTTTCCTCAAGATTGGTTAATAAACCGGCTAAACTTCCAGGCTTATCCAATACAGGACCGGAAGTAATCTTGCAGTTTACCCCAAGTTCATTGGCAATAATATTGGCTAAAGTTGTTTTCCCCAAACCTGGAGGACCATGCAACAGAACATGATCTAGCGCACCACCACGTCTTTTGGCAGCAGTAACAAAAACCTCAAGATTTTCCAGCGTCTTTCTTTGTCCCGCAAAATCTTTAAAGCTTTGGGGACGAATTTGTTCTTCCTGCATCAACTCCTCCCGAGAGTAGTTTTCCTTATCTGGATGTAAAAAATCTGGCATTAATTCATTTCATTTACTTCAAAGATAGCAAATTTAGGCTAAGATTTAAATGAAGATTGAGAAAAGGTGAATTTGAAACTGAGATTAAGATAAAGGCTGAGGTTTAGAGTGAGACTAAGAGCTAAATTGAGATATTTTAAGTATTTTTGAGAGGAAAATTAAAAGTTGATTGATTTCATTTTGAACATACAGTTGGTTGTATTTAAATTGCAGATAGAGATTATTCACTTTCTAACCTTTAACCTAAATAAATGAAATTAATAGGCCCATTTAAGCAGGTTGTAACACTTGCCAATCTTCCATTAAGAGGAAAACTTACTGATGAACAATTAGAAATTATTGTAGATGGAGGAATAATTGTTGAAAATGATACCATTAAGAGAATTGGTGATTTTGAAACTTTAAAAAATGAAAACTCAACAATAAAAATAGAAACCATTGAAGGAGTACAGGTGGTTCTTCCTGCTTTTGTAGATTCACATACCCACATTTGCTTTGGAGGAAACCGTGCCAATGATTTTGCGATGCGTAATGCAGGAAAAACTTATCTGGAGATTGCTGAAAGTGGTGGTGGAATCTGGAGTTCCGTACAGCATACAAGAAATGCTTCGAAGGAAGAATTATTGAAAACATTGCTGGAAAGAATTAAGTTTCTAGTTGATCTGGGAATTACAACCATTGAAGTAAAAAGTGGGTATGGATTAGATGTGGAAAGCGAATTGAAGATGCTTCGTATCATCAAAAAGGCTCAGGAATCAACAAAAGCTACTTTAGTTCCTACGTGTCTTTCTGCTCACTTAAAACCAAGAGATTTTGAAGGCAGTAATCAGGAATATCTAAACTATATCCTTACCGAAATTCTTCCCAAAGTAAAAGAAGAGAACCTGGCAAAGCGTGTGGATATCTTTATTGAGAAATCAGCTTTCCAGCCAGAAGAAAGTAAAGAATTTTTACTTAAAACTAAAGATTTAGGTTTTGAAATAACTGTTCATGCAGACCAGTTTACGCCAGGAAGTTCAAGAATTGCTGTAGAAGTGGGGGCTCAATCAGCAGACCACTTGGAAGCAACCATTGATGAAGATATAGACTTCCTTGCTCAATCTGATACTGTTGCTACAGCACTTCCGGGAGCAAGTTTAGGATTAGGCGAAAAATTTACTCCGGCAAGAAAACTATTAGATGCAGGAGCCATTGTAGCCATTGCAAGTGACTGGAATCCGGGATCGGCACCTATGGGGAATTTAATTACCCAGGCTTCAATTTTAGCTACCTTCCAGAAATTGACAACAGCTGAGGTACTAGCTGGAATGACTTACCGTGCTGCTTATGCTCTTAATCTTGAAGATAGAGGAAAGCTTGAGATAGGTAAAAAAGCAGATTTTGTGACGTATAAAACCAATAATTTTCAGGACGTTCTTTACAATCAGGGAAGTTTACAGGCTGAACACGTTTATATTGATGGAAAGAAGATAGATTAAAAAATAAGACTTAATCACAATGGAAGAAAAACTGGATTATAAAAGTTTTTGGGAGTGGTTTTTAACAAAGGAAAAAGATTTCTATAAGATTGTTGAAAAGGGTGACCAGGAAGCTATTGAAAAAGATTTTTTTGATAGTATAGCTCCTAAGCTCAGCCAGATTAATGAAGGATATTATTTTCTGACCGGAATGAGCGATGATTCCACGGCAGAATTGATTCTTACTGCCGATGGAGAAATCAAAAATATTGTTTTTATTGAAGAACTTATTGAAGTAGCTCCTAAACTCGATCACTGGAAATTTACGGCATTAAAACCTGCAATGGATATTAAGAATGTACACGTCACAATGGGTGATTATCCATTTACAAAGGATAACATTTTTTTCTATTCCAATGAACAGGAAGAGTATCCTGATGAGATTGATTTGGTTTTTGTGTACGATGGAAATGCTGAAAATAAAGATGCAATAACCACAGGCATCTGTATCTTTTTAGATAATTTTTTAGGAGAATTAAATTTTGCCACGCAGATTGATACGTTTACTGTAGTTGGAAGAGACCAAGCCAAAAAAGAACTTGTTCCCATTGAAAAGCTGAAAGATTTCCTTTCATGGAGAGAAAGAGAATTTACAGAAAAATATAAAAGTGTAATAAGAGAAGAGGTTGAAGATAAGTTTTCTATTCTCAGAGCTTCTTTAAACAATGAAAAACCTCTTATTGCCTGCATGAATCTTCCTTTACTGAATTATGATGCAAAAGCTTCTTATCCATGGGTCTCAGTACTGAAATTTCATTATAACGGAGAGAATAATGACGGGCTTCCTGAAAAAGAAGATTTTGAAAAACTAGGTGATATTGAAGATAAAGCCATAGAAGATTTAAAAGAAAAAGGATATTTGTATATAGGCAGGGAAACTGCAGATAATAGTAAAGAAAGTTATTTTGCAGGTAAAGACTTCAGAGAGATCTCTAAAGTTTTTAAAACCATAAAAGACAGTAATTCTGAATATAAAATCTCATTCAGTATTTTTAAAGATAAATACTGGCAGTATTTTAAATATTATAATAACGCTGTTTAAAATAAAAGTGTGGAAGAGTTTCTTTTCCACATTTTTTTGCGGATAAAAAGATCCATAAGGAAATTAATTCCTGTGTTGTAAAAGCATAATATTGAATGTTTTCAATCATCTGTGTAAGTAGTGAAATCTATGGGAAACTTTACCGTTTTTTGAAGCAAAATATTTTTGATAAATGAACATGAATAGGAGAGGAGTAAAATCATAAAGTCTCCCATATTTTTCATATTCTCTATAAGTTTTCTTATATTGCGAAGCAATTAGCGTTGATTTTTAGATCAATAACGCATTTTCTATAGTTCTTAAGTGCACCGGAGATTCCGGAAAACCTGGATATTTTCTTTTTTCTCAGTACTTTTTTTACAGCTATATCCCGTACCAGGAAGACTTGTCAATACTATAAACGAAAATATAAAACATGAATTTTCAAAATGTTAGATCTACTTTTAACAAAGGGGTCACTATTCCGAGTTTGATATTTATTATAGGCACCTGTTTTCTATCAGCAGTGTATCCAAAACCGACTGAAAACATCCTGAATGAAATTAAACAATTCATATTTATCAATTTAAATTGGGTCTATGTATGGTCTGTAACTTTATTTGTTATTTTTCTGGTATACTTGCTATTCAGTAAATATGCCAACATAAAGCTGGGAGCTAATGACAGTAAACCGGAATACTCCTTTTTCTCCTGGATTTCTATGCTCTTTGCAGCGGGAATGGGAATTGGATTGATCTATTTCAGTGTTGCAGAACCCATGCAGCATTATTCTTCAGAAGTTTTTGCAGATAATCATTATGTAAGCCGGGCTAAGCAGGCACAGCTTTATACCTTTTTCCACTGGGGAATTCATGCTTGGGCCATTTATGGAGTAGTAGGGCTGTCTTTATCTTATTTTGCTTACCGTTACAGGTTGCCGCTTTCATTAAGAAGCTGCTTTTATCCTTTATTAAAAAATAGAATAAATGGAAAGTGGGGAAATGCGATTGATGTTTTTGCCTTATGCTGTACTTTCTTCGGCATTACAACAACCTTAGGGTTTGGAGTGGTACAGATCAGTTCTGGTCTGAACATTCTTCATATTACCCCTGAGAATAGCTTTACCTATCAGATTATTATTGTCGTTACTCTTGTTTCTCTTTCTGTTATATCTGCCATTTCCGGAGTAGGGAAGGGGGTGAAAATATTGAGTAACATCAATGTTATTAGTGTGATTGCTCTTTTACTTTTTGTATTAATAATGGGCCCAACTGTATATCTGATTGGAAGTTTTACAGAAGGACTGGGAAATTATATCAATAACTTTTTCAACCTTACTTTCAATACCCATGTCTATGAGAAAAATGCATTGCCATGGTTTTATGACTGGACAATTCTGTATTGGGCATGGTGGATTTCATGGTCTCCTTATGTAGGATTGTTTATTGCGAGAATTTCAAAAGGAAGAACTATAAAAGAGTTTATTCTGGCTGTTCTAATACTTCCAACATTATTCAACTTTATCTGGATGTCCGTATTTGGAAACAGTGCCATTTGGTTTGATTTAAATATTGCCAACGGGCAGTTAAGCCAGTTTGCATCAGATCCGGACGCATTAATGTTCCGTTTCCTGGAGTATCTGCCCTTATCAGAATTTACAGGATTCTTCGTCATTCTCATCATCCTTATCTTTTTTGTAACATCAGCAGATTCAGGAATATTTGTAATGAACAGTATTGCGACTAAAAATGCCAGCAAATCTCCCAAATGGCAAATTGTATTCTGGGGAGTATTATTGGCGGTTCTTTCTCTTCTATTATTAAATGTTGGAGGGTTGAAAGCGCTTCAAAGTATGACCTTAATTACAGCCCTGCCATTTTCTATTGTGGTCATTTTATTCATTGTAAGCTTGATGAAAGGATTGGTAATTGACCAGAAATATTATGACAGAAACTTTTCAGTATCCACAGTGCCATGGTCCGGTGAATTCTGGAAAGAACGTTTAAAAAATATTGTTTCTTTTAAAGATAATGCTTCTGTAGACGGCTTTATTAAGGTCAAAGCAAAAGAAGCTTTCACCGATCTTCAGCAGGAATTTGCTGCTAACGGAATTGAAGCCAACATCAACCATCATGAAAATCCTGTCAGAATAGAAATAGAAATCCATCAGGGAGTTGTTAATAATTTTGTTTACGGAGTGGAAAATAAAATAAAAACAGTTTCTGAACATATGATGAATGAAGAAAACCTTCCGGATCTGGATAATAACAAAACACACTATCCAAGATCCTATTTTGGAGATGGAAGAGAGGGATATGATGTACAGTATTTTACAAAAAATGAATTGATTTCCGATGTCCTGAAACATTATGAACGATTTTTAGAAATTATTTCAGAAGAACGAAATGAAATGTTTATCAGCAGCAATGCCAATGAAAATAAAGACTAAAAACAAAGCTATTTATCTTACAGGAAATTCTTTGTATAATGTGTAAAAGGCGTTTTTTTTTCTAAACAATATTAGTTAGCTTTACTGGATAGAATGATGTGACTAAAATTGAATTTTAAAGGATTATGTTTCAAAATATTTGGCAGGGTAGATTAGATGGAGAAGAGCTTCTTTTCCACAGGCTATTTCAGAGAGTAAAAGAAGAACAGAATTATGACAATATTTTAACGAATGATTTCGTTTTGCATGGTTTTGCCGTGGATGAAGGAGTCAGGAGGAATAAAGGCCGTCAGGGTGCTAAGGATGCTCCCAACGTGATCCGGAAAAATATGTCTAATTTTCCTGTGATTCTTCCTGATTTCTCGATGTTGGATTTTGGAAACGTTACCTGTGAAGACGGTAATCTGGAGAACACTCAGAATAATCTTGCCAAGAATGTCTCAAAAGTCCTTTTAAAAGGTGGTAAATCCCTTGTTTTAGGTGGCGGACATGAAGTAACCTATGCTCATTATTTAGGCATTAAAACAGCCTTTCCGGAGCAAAAAATAGGAATTATCAATATAGATGCCCACTTTGATAACAGGCAGCCGGAAAAAGAAGTAGGGGCAAGTTCAGGAACAGGATTCTGGCAAATTGCTCAGGATGGGCCTATCAATTCCCTTCACATCGGAATCCAGAGAAATTCCAACACTTTAAAGCTGTTTGATACTGCCCATCAATATGGAATGAAATACATCCTTTCGGATGAATTATTCTTTGAAAACCTTCCATCTGTCTATCAGCGTATTGATGACCTGTTGGAGAATGTGGATTTTGCTTATCTTACCATTTGTATGGATGTTTTTAATGCATCTATCGCTCCGGGGGTTTCAGCTTCAGCATATAATGGTATCTTTGCAGACGCAACCTTTATGCATTTTTACAGACATATCTTAAAAAATAAAAAACTGGTTGCACTAGACGTGGCAGAAGTTAACCCGTCGTTCGATATTCAAGACAGAACGGCAAGGCTTGCAGCTTGTCTGGTGAATGAATGGCTAATGATTTAAGATAAAGCTATATTCTTCCGATAGAGAAAATCATTCTTTTATTGACCCTTAAGGAATAGAATTTGCTGACTTTATCGTGCTTTTACAATAAAAGCGCTCATAAATTCATTAGCTGAATTTAAAACAGAAATTATATTATGGAACAATTAATTGAAAGCAAGCTTATTAAAGCAGACGAAGTGTTTTCAGTGTGGCGAAAAATGCCGTTTGAAGAAAAGCAGAAGTTAATCGCAAAAGCAGCAGAAATATTAAAAAATAATTCAGAAAAATTTGGAAGGATCATTACTACTGAGATGAATAAGCCCATTTCGGAATCAATTGCTGAGGTGGAGAAGTGTGCTTTAATGATGAATTATTATGCTGATGCTGAAAATATCTTAAAACCTGAAAAAATAGAATCCGAATTTGCCTATTCCGAAATTCATTACGCTCCAAAAGGAGTAATCTTGGGAGTAATGCCTTGGAATTTTCCTTTCTGGCAAGTGTTGAGGTTTGCTGTTCCTGCAATATTGGCAGGAAATACAGTGGTTTTAAAACATGCTTCAATCTGTTTCGGAAGTGGAAATGCCATTGAAGAAGTTCTTTTGGAAGCAGGTTTTCCGGAAGGAGTGTTCCAGAATCTTGAAGTGGGACATAAAGCGGTAAAAGAAATCTTAGAGCATGATGCTGTAAAAGGAGTAAGCCTTACAGGAAGTGGAAAAGCAGGAGGAGAAGTAGCCTCTATCGCTGGATTAAATATCAAAAAATCTTTACTTGAGCTGGGAGGAAGTGATGCATTTATCATTTTTGAGGATGGAGATCTTGAAGCAGCAGCAAAAGCAGGAGCAAAATCAAGACTTCAAAATTGTGGACAGACCTGTACGGCAGCTAAAAGATTTATCCTTGATGAAAAGATAGAAGATCAATTTTTACCCCTCTTCATTGAAGAATATAAAAAATACGAAATTGGGGATCCCTTTAATAAAGAAACGAAATTGGCAGGAATGGCAAGACCAGACTTAGCTGATGAGTTGGAAGCTCAATTCAACAGAGCGTTAGAGAATGGAGCCGAAATCATTCTTCCTTTAGAAAGAGTTTCAGATAATGAATTCAAACCCGGTTTAATAAGAGTTAAAGAAGGTAATCCAATCCTAAAAGAAGAGCTTTTCGGTCCTCTTGGAATGGTAATGATCGCTAAAAGTGCTGAAGAAGCATTACAAATTGCTAATGATATTCCTTTTGGACTTTCAAACTCTGTATGGACTCAAGATAAAGACCGTCAGCTATTCTTTATTGAAAACCTTGAATCAGGAACGGTAAATATCAACAGAATGACCAGTTCTGACCCTCGTTTTCCATTTGGTGGCTCCAAGGCTTCCGGATATGGAACAGAGCTTTCTTTACACGCTTTAAAAGAGTTTGTGACCGCAAAGACGATCGTAGGTAACTAAAAACCATATAAATTTCATTCGAGAAATCTCAGAGGTTTTTCACTTTACATTATAAAAATAAAAACTCCTGAAAATTAATTTTTCAGGAGTTTTTTAATGTTTAGACAAAAAGTAATTTTGCTTATTGCTTATTGCTTATTGCTTATTGCTTATTGCTTATTGCTTATACTGTCGTTAATCTCAAAGTATTGGTTTTACCTCCTTCATAGGACGGTGTCGCATTGATATTGATAACGAAATCACCTGTTTCGATATAACCGTAGTTATGCGTTAACATATTTACCTGAATAATGGTCTCATCAGTAGACTTCTTCATATCGTAATAGTAAGCGTGAACACCCCAAAGAAGATTCAGCATAGTAATTACTCTTTTGTTTCCACTGTATACAATAATCTGAGAGTTTGGCCTGTGAGCTGCAAGCTGGAAGGCTGTATACCCCGAGTGAGTCAACGTTACAATCGCAGAAACATTTGTTGTTTTTGCAATTCTTACTGCTGCCAGACATACCCTGTTGGTAATAAATCTCTCATCAATACAGTTATAGTCTTTTTCAATAGGTTCGTTCTTGTGTTGGTAAAAGTGAGTGGTTTCAATGTTTTTCACAATTTTAGCCATGTTTTCTACCACCTGTACCGGATATCTACCTACAGAAGTTTCTCCTGAAAGCATTACCGCATCAGCACCGTCCAATACAGAGTTAGCCACGTCATTTACTTCTGCTCTGGTTGGCGTTAAACTGTTAATCATCGTTTCCATCATCTGAGTTGCGATAATTACCGGCTTAGAATAGAATCTTGCTTTCTCTA
The DNA here is from genome assembly GCF_000829375.1 of Chryseobacterium sp. StRB126. Taxonomy (NCBI): domain Bacteria; kingdom Pseudomonadati; phylum Bacteroidota; class Flavobacteriia; order Flavobacteriales; family Weeksellaceae; genus Chryseobacterium; species Chryseobacterium sp. StRB126. Next base: position 5,054,979 of record NZ_AP014624.1, on the reverse strand, counting down.
CCAGATTTTTCTGAATAGCAGGAACTTCTTCCATTGGAACTTCAACTCCTAGGTCACCACGGGCAACCATTAGTCCGTCACACTCCAATAAGATTTCTTCAATATTTTTAACCCCTTCAGGTTTTTCAATCTTCGCGATAATCGGAGTTTTGAATTTACCGTTTGGATGTTTTGCAATTAATTCTTTCAGGTCAATGATGTCTTGTGCATGACGTACGAAAGAAAGAGCGATCCAGTCTACTTCCATGTCCATCATGAAATTAGCATCCTGAATATCTTTTTCCGTTAATGCAGGAAGAGATACCTGTGTATTAGGAAGGTTAACTCCTTTCTTAGAGCTTAAAGGTCCCCCTTGGATTGTTTTAGCTTTTACAGTATCGACTTCGTTGGTTTCAGTAACCTCCAATACCAGCTTACCATCATCGATAAGGATTCTTTCCCCAACTTTTACGTCTTGTGGAAACTGTTGGTAAGTCATGTATACCTTAGTAGAATCTCCCTCAATCTTTTCATTGGTGAAGGTAAGAATGTCACCAGGATTAAGGTAAGAACCTTCTTTTACAACACCTACTCTCAGTTTAGGCCCTTGAAGGTCACCTAAAATACCCACTGAATAGCCGTACTCGTTGTTTAGTTCTCTAATTATTTCAATATTCTTTCGAACTAAGTCGTAATCTGCATGGGAAAAATTTATTCTGAAAATATCAACACCTGCCTTCATCAGATCTAACATTACCTCCTTCGATGATGAAGCAGGCCCTAGTGTAGCAATAATTTTTGTCTTCTTTAAATACTTATTCATAATACTGGATAATTTGATAAAGTTCCTCTTCAGAACTCAATGTATAATCTTGAATTGGAAACACAAGATTTTCAGGGAGCAAAATTACGGAAAAATCAGGAAACTGTTCCGAACTATGCAGAATATATTCTACATCTACCTGATTATTTAATAAAAATTTAATGTTTTCTTCTTCTGTAAAGAGCTCGGTTTGAACTTTTTTTTGTTTACTTTCGGAAGATTTATTGGAAATAAAGGTGAAACAGGTCTTGGAAAACTTGTGATAGGCCTCAAACCTTGGAAAAAAATAATCATAATAATCTCCGTGAAAGACCATGTCTTTTTTTCTTGAGAAACTGAGATTATTAAGTTGGTTTATTTTGTAGAAAAACTCATGAGCGGGTATATCTTTGGCTAATCTTACCAATCCTATGGCAATATCTTCAAATTCTATATCATCAAGATCATAAAGTTTTTGAATTTCCAAGTATATTTTCTTTTTTATTTAAAATATAAAAAGCCCTCTGTGCTGCTTTTTCTTCAGCCTTTTTCTTGGAGGTTTCTGTAGCATTGGCAATCTTTTCATCTCCAAGCCATACATGACAACGGAACATGATGGCCTTATTGGCCTGTATTTCCTCGCAGGTTTCGTACTTTATATTTACCTTCTTCTTCTGGCTCCATTCGAGAAGGAGACCTTTATAGCTGACAATTTTATTCTCCAGTTTGTTAATCTCGGAAGGTGTCAAAAGTTTTTCCAGAATGATTTTTTTACAAGCATCATAATGGAAATCCAAATAAACCGCACCTATTAAGGCTTCAAATAAATTTCCGGAGATATTTTCACCTAGAGCTGAAGAATTATTCTGCTTTTGCAGAAGATCTGTAAGCTTAAGGTCTTCTCCTAATTTATTAAGATTTTTCCTATTAACAATCTTAGATTTCATTTGTGTCAGATATCCTTCATTAGCCTGAGGATAGGTCTGGAACAAATGACAAGAAATAATTGTACCCAAAACAGAATCTCCCAAAAATTCAAGCCTTTCGTAATTGCTGTCTTGATTTTTAGAAGAATTTTTCAAAGAAAAAGCCTCGCGGTAAAGAGCAATATTTTGTACCTCTGTACCCAAAACTCTGTGAAGCTCGGTACTGAGAAAATAATCTCTTTCCGTTAATTGTCTTTTTCTTTTTTTGAGAAGGAATTTAGAAAAGTATTTCTGTAACTCCATTCATTGAATTTAGATTTTCTTAAATAGAACGCAAGCGTTATGCCCACCAAATCCAAAAGTATTGCTCATGGCTACTTTTACATCTTTCTTCACAGCTGTATTAAACGTAAAGTTTAGTCTGCTGTCTATCTTTTCATCATCAGTAAAATGGTTGATGGTAGGAGGAACAATACCATGAATAATAGTTCCTAATGCAGCAATAGCTTCAATAACACCGGCAGCTCCTAAAAGGTGACCTGTCATTGATTTTGTAGAATTGATCTGAATGTCAAAAGCATGCTCGCCCAATAATTTCGAAATTGCGTTGGATTCTGCGATGTCTCCTAATGGAGTAGAAGTACCATGCATATTGATATGATCTATTTCATCAGCAGTTAAGCCTGCATCTTCCAAACAGTTTTTCATTACCAGATAAGCACCAAGGCCTTCAGGATGTGGAGCGGTCATATGATATGCATCTGCACTCATACCACCTCCTAATAATTCTGCATAAATTGTTGCACCACGTTTTACAGCGTGCTCGTATTCTTCAAGAACAATACATCCAGCACCTTCGCCCAATACAAATCCATCTCTGTCTTTGTCGAAAGGTCTCGAAGCTGTTGTAGGATCATCGTTCCTCGTAGAAAGTGCCATCATTGCATTAAATCCACCGACACCACTTGCTGTTACGGCTGCTTCAGAGCCTCCGCACACAATAACGTCTGCTTTTCCCAATTGGATAAGCATCTTGGAATCAATTAAAGCATTAGCTGAAGAGGCACATGCAGATACTGTTGTATAATTCGGTCCATGGAAACCATATTCAATTGAGATTTGACCAGGTGTCATATCTGCAATCATTTTAGGAATAAAGAAAGGATTGAATCTAGGAATGTCCGTATTGGCCCATCCTAAAACTTCCGTTTCAAATGTTTCCAGACCTCCGATTCCGGAGCCCCAAATTACACCCACTCTGTTTTTATCTACATTATTTTCAATAATACCAGAATGTTCTACAGCTTCTCTAGCAGCAACAAGTCCCAATTGAGTATTTCGGTCCATTTTTTTAGCTTCTTTCTTATCGAAATGCTGTAACGGATCGAAATTTTTTACCTCACAAGCGAACTTGGTTTTAAAGTTTGTGGCATCAAAAAGAGTAATCGGAGCGGCTCCGCTCTCACCTTTTACAAGATTTTCCCAGTATTCTTTTGCATTATTTCCGATTGGTGTTATTGCTCCAAAACCTGTTACAACTACTCTTTTTAATTCCATAAACTTTGTTTAATTTCTTTTTTGTTGAAGAATATTATTTATTTACTACTTCTTCGATGTAAGCGATAGCGTGCCCTACAGTAGTAATTTTTTCAGCTTGATCATCAGGGATTTGAATGTTGAATTCTTTTTCAAATTCCATGATTAACTCAACTGTATCTAGTGAATCTGCTCCTAAATCGTTAGTGAAGCTAGCTTCAGGAGTTACTTCTGTTTCTTCAACGTCAAGCTTATCAGCGATGATAGCTTTTACTCTTGATGCAATGTCTGACATAGTAAATTATTTTTTTTAATTGTTAGATGGTGCAAATATATAAAATTCTTGACGATAAAACATTTTTTTAGTCTTTTTTGTGGAGAGAAGGCTTTCATTTTACATCCAAAAAGTTTAGTGTTTTAGTTTTCAGCTATTTATATTTGATTGGATTATAGATGTTTAATTTTTATTTCTTGATGAATTAACTTATTTTTATTCAAAATGTTTAAAATGAGTCGGTTTTTGCCTCTATAAAGGCTAAGATTAAACAAAAATCTAAAGTTTTTTTACCTATATTTGTGTGTTATGAAATTAACACGTTAGCTTTTTTGAATAAACAGATCACCTTTTCTAAAGGATAGCTTATAGCTGTTCTCTTTATTTCTATTGTTATATTTAAAAGCTAAAAAATGAAAAATTTCTTTGAAAGTCCTTTTAAAGGCAAAATCATAAAAGACCATATTCAAAACCCTAATATTATTGCCGGTCAATATTCTTATTATTCTGGATATTATCATGGACATTCTTTTGACGACTGTGCGCGATATTTGCTTCCAGACAGAGATGATGTAGATAAATTGATTATCGGTTCTTACTGTTCTATTGGAAGTGGTGCCAGTTTTATCATGTGTGGAAATCAGGGGCATCGCTATGATTGGATTTCAAGTTTTCCCTTCTATTATATGTCAGAAGTTGAATGTTTCCAAAACAGCAAGGATGCGTTCAAACTGGCTGGTGATACTGTTATTGGGAATGATGTGTGGATTGGAACGGAGGCTATGATCATGGCTGGAATTACAATTGGTGACGGAGCGGTAATCGGAAGTCGTGCTTTAGTGACAAAAGATGTGGAACCTTATACAATTGTAGGAGGAAATCCCGCAAAACCAATCAAAAAAAGATTTAGTGAGCATCATATTGTATTGCTGCTTGAAATGAAATGGTGGGAGTGGGATGAAAGCATTCTTGAAAAAGCAATTCCCATTATTTGCTCTGCAGATATTGATGCACTCTACGAATTTTATAAAAAGATGAAATAGTTGAAAGGCTTTGAAATGAAGCCTTTTGTATTCCTGATATCATTGAATATTCCTAATTATATAGCAATCTGAAAATAGTCTTGTATATTAATTTAACAAGCTACATGATCAGATTGAAAATTAAAAAAACCACTGAATACTTCAGTGGTTTTTTTAGTGGAGTTGGAGGGATTCGAACCCTCGTCCAAACAAGCAATACATAAGCTTTCTACATGCTTATTCTACCATTGGTTTTCGACGGGAAGCAGAGGATAGACACCCAACTTCCAGCTTATCTTCTAAAGTTTTCGAGTTTCAGCCGAAGCATCTGAAACCTTATTCCCGCATTCCTATATCCCAGGATCAAACGCCGCAGAACAGAGCATTTGTGGAATATCTTGCTTCCTTACTATCTTCAGGAAAACGCTTGATCTACTATACTTCGATATTAAGCTGCAAGAGCGAACTCTTCGTTGCCAGTTAAAATTTTGTAGCAAGGGATTATAGAGATCGCGCCACGGTTCTCTGCATGCTTACTTACCCATTGGTCTTGCTGTCGAAACCAGTCAACCCCATAGATAAAGTGAATGCAAAGATAAAGCTTTTTGTTCATATTTCATTACTATGGATAATTTTAATGAAAATAAGGTGTGAAATAGATGTGTTGAAGGTATTAGAGTTTGAATATTTTAGTATTGTGGATAAAAATATTATCATGTGATAATAGCCATTAATACTTAGTTTTTTTAAATAAATGAGATTGATTGATGATTGTTTGTAGCAATATATTTTGTGATGTAAAAAAAAATGTCTAGTTTTGCAATCCAAAATGAGATGTAAAATATGTTAATAATTCCAGTAAAAGATGGGGAATCCATCGACAGAGCTTTAAAAAAATACAAGAGAAAATTTGATAAAACAGGTACTGTTCGTCAATTAAGATCTAGACAAGCTTTTATCAAGCCTTCTGTAACTTTGAGACAATCTAAGTTGAAAGCTGCTTACAAACAAAGAGCACTTAGCAAGGAAGAGCAGGCTTAAGATTTTTTCTTAACCATATTTAATTCACTTCTTAAATTCTTATATTTGAGGAGTGAATTTTTATTTTTATACCCTATGATGCTGGAAAAGTTTTTAGAATATTTACAATTCGAAAAAAGATATTCTCCCCATACGATTACAAGCTACAAAAAAGACCTTGAAGACTTTTCCCATTTCTTTCTCCGAACAGAATCTTCCAAAGATATTTCCAAAGCCGATAAAAAGATCATCAGAAACTTTATCGTTGATTTAAGTGAGAATAGTATATCCAAAAGAAGTATTAATAGAAAACTCTCATCACTTAGAAGTTTTTATCTTTTCCTCTTAAAGATAGGTGAAATTAAGGTTTCTCCTACTGAGGGGGTTTCTTCCCTGAAATTTTATGCAGAAAAGCAAATTCCTATGTCTGAAGAGGAAATGGCTGATCTTAATGACCGGATCTTCGAGCAGCAGCATGATGTCCTGGAAAAATGTATTATGGAAGTGCTTTATCAAACCGGGATGAGAAAAGCTGAGCTTTGTGGCCTGATATTTGAGAATGTTGATATAATAGGAAATGAATTGAAAGTAATAGGAAAGGGGAATAAAGAAAGAGTAATTCCTATTTCTGAAGACCTGTCTGAGCTTCTCAAAAGCTATTTGGATATAAGAAATCCACAGGCTGAATATCAATCCTATTTTTTTGTCAATAAGAAAGGGAAAAAACTCAATGAAAAATTTGTTTATGTTGTAGTTAATAAGTACCTTAGTTTTATAACAACAAAAGAAAAAAAAAGTCCTCATATCCTTCGTCATAGCTTTGCTACTCACGTGTTGGATAATGGGGCGGAGATCTCCAAAGTAAAAAAAATATTAGGGCATTCCAGTCTTGCCAGTACTCAAGTCTATACGAATGCTAATATTGAACAATTGAAAAAAGTGTTTAATCAAGCTCATCCTCGAGCATCAAAAAAAGAAGAATTATGAAGATCACAGTTCAATCAATTGGTTTAACTCCACACGAACCACTAGAGTCACACATCGAGAAAAAAGTAAGCAAGCTAGATACATTCTATGATAAAATTCATGAGTGTAAAGTATTTCTAAAAGTAGAAAATAATGCCGATAAAGCGAATAAAACAGCTGAGATTATTTTAGCGGTTCCGGGTGACGATATCGTAGTAAAGAAGACTTCTGTAAGTTTTGAAGAAAGTTTGGACCTTTGTGTTGATACAGCTAAAAAGCTATTAATCAAGAAAAAAGAAATGGCGTAGAAAAAAAAGTTAAAAAAAGTTTATAAAATATTTGAGAATTCAAAAAATCCGTTCTATATTTGCACTCGCAAAAAAGGAACAGCGATCTTTTGAATTCTTTTTTATTAAATGCCTCCATAGCTCAGTTGGCCAGAGCACGTGATTTGTAATCTCGGGGTCGTGGGTTCGAATCCCTCTGGAGGCTCAATTTAATATAAAATATCTGGGGAGATTCCAGAGTGGCTAAATGGGACTGACTGTAACTCAGTTGCTTCGGCTTCGTAGGTTCGAATCCTGCTCTCCCCACTATATTTTTTTTGAAAAAAAGTTTGCAAGATTAAAAAATAATTCTTAGTTTTGCACAGCGTTTACCAATGGTTTTGGAAACAAAATTGCGGAAGTAGCTCAGTTGGTAGAGCGTCAGCCTTCCAAGCTGAATGTCGCGGGTTCGACCCCCGTCTTCCGCTCAATAAAAATCAATGCTAAAGTTGATTTTTTTAACACTGAAATTTGTAGAGTAGAGTTTCTCAATCACTTTCAGTCTAATAGTTAAATTGCCTCCATAGCTCAGTTGGCCAGAGCACGTGATTTGTAATCTCGGGGTCGTGGGTTCGAATCCCTCTGGAGGCTCATTTAATATAAAATATCTGGGGAGATTCCAGAGTGGCTAAATGGGACTGACTGTAACTCAGTTGCTTCGGCTTCGTAGGTTCGAATCCTGCTCTCCCCACTATATTTTATATTAAAAAAGTTTGCAGAATTAGAAATTAATTCTTAGTTTTGCAAAGCGTTTACCAATAATTTTGGAAACAAAATTGCGGAAGTAGCTCAGTTGGTAGAGCGTCAGCCTTCCAAGCTGAATGTCGCGGGTTCGACCCCCGTCTTCCGCTCAATAAAAATCACGCTATTCAGTGTGATTTTTTTAATTAATGCCGACTTAGCTCAGCGGTAGAGTGCTTCCTTGGTAAGGAAGAGGTCACGGGTTCAAGTCCCGTAGTTGGCTCTCGAATCTCCCGAATTTCTTCGGGAATTTTTTTTGTCCTAAAAATTCGAAATACTACTCATTCATAAAAATATTAGCTTTCTAAAAAAGGAATTTATTAAATCAATATTATCTCAAACAATCTTAAAATAAATAATCCGATTTTAGAATTATAGAGAGCTAGAAAAGAAAAATAGTTATACGGTTGTTTAAAAATAGTGGAGAAAATCCAGTTAAGATGGAAAATTAAACCCTGGATTTCCATAGGTAGAAAACCCTAGAGTATCCTATTCTCTTTTAGTTTTATCACCGATCGGTAATCATCATAAAAATTTTCGCTAAATTCGTGTAAAATAATTTTTGATGAATATTCTTTTATTAGAAGACGATCTTATTCTTTCTGCAGAACTTTGCCGATTTTTAGAATCCAATAATTTCACCTGTGATAAAATCTATGATGGAGAGACTTTTCTTCGTCAGATTAAAAATAATTCCTACGATCTATATCTGTTGGATATCAACGTTCCAAAAATAAATGGGCTGGATGTCTGTCAGACGATCCGTTCTTTTGATAAAAGTACTCCTATTATTATCATCTCCGCTTATGGAGATATTTCAGATAAGAAAGATGCCTTTACGCGATTGGCTGATGATTATCTGGTAAAACCTTTCCAATTTGAAGAACTCCTTTTAAGGATCAATTCCCTGCTGAGAAGAAAAATACCTTCAGATACTTCCGACCAGGATATTATCAGAGTAGATGATCTGATCATCAACAAAACGGAACAGAAGGTGTATCGTGGTGGAAATGAAATAACGCTTACCTTAAAAGAGTTCCAGTTATTGGTTTATCTTGCAGAAGCGCAGGGTAGAACTGTTTCCAAACAACAGATTACTGAACATGTGTGGGAGCATAACTTTAATACCAATACCAATACGGTAGAAGTGTACATCAATTTCTTAAGAAAAAAAATAGATAAAGATTTTAAAATAAAATTAATCCATACCCGTTCAGGTTTCGGATATTACTTAAGTCCATTATAAATGTCTTTAAAAAGAAAGATAGCTCTAACAATCAGTATCGCCTTTTCATTGCTTTTTGGAATGGTGATGGCGGTCATTTATTTATCTTTCAATGATTTCAGAAGGGATGAATTTAAAGAAAGATTCAGACAGAGACTGGAATTTACGACCCACTTTATTTCAAAGTCTAAAGATTTTGAAGAAGAAGCACCCATTTTTTTCAATGAAAACTCAGATAATATTCTTTTGAATGAAAAGATTTTAATCTTCAATGAACAGAAAGAACTTATCTACAGTACTATTAAAGACCGAAATGTAACCTGGGACAGTGCAATGCTTAAGGAGCTGGATAAAAAGAAGATTATTTATACCGAAAAAACAGTTCCGGAGATTTATGCTGCACTGAGAAACATTAATGGTGAGAATTATTATATCCTTACCAGTGCCTTTGATACGAACGGAAAATCAAAGTTGGGTTTCCTGAAATATCTTTTAATTACTGCTTATGCTATGAGTACTCTTCTTATAGGTTTTTTCAGTTATTACTTTGTAGAAAAGTTTCTTCGCCCTTTAGAAGATCTGAACAAGGAGATTTCAGAAGTAACGGCCCATAAATTAACCACTCAGATTCCCGTGCAGGAATCTAATGATGAAGTAAATGTTCTTGCAAAATCTTTTAATACGATGATTGTTCGGCTTAATGATGTATTTCAGTCGCAAAAAGATTTTACGGCGAGCGCTTCCCACGAAATCAGAACACCTATCACCAGAATGGCCTTTCAATTGGAAAACCTGATTAAATTTGAAGAACATTCACCCAAAACTCTATCCTCATTACAGCAAATTCAGCGGGACGTTTACCAATTATCAGACTTAACGAATTCATTGCTTTTACTTACCAAGTTTGATAAGGAAAATATTCAAAGTATTTATGAAGATGTGAGAATAGATGAAGTAATTTTTGAAGCCTTTGAAGGAGTGGAAAAAAGTTATCCTGCCCTTAAACTGGATTTTCTCATTGCTGAGGAAACTTCTGAAAATGCTTTTCTTACCATTAGCGGTATCCAGTCATTATTAGTGATTGTCTTTATTAATTTATTTAAAAATGCAGCTGTATATTCTGATAATACAGAAGTAAAAGTATTGATAACTGAAACGAGCACTAATCTTAGTGTTGATGTGATTTCCCACGGTGCTACCATTTCAGAAGAAGAACAGGCTAAGTTATTTGAAGCTTTTACACGAGGAAATAACGCCCAGAATATTTCAGGTTCCGGTTTAGGACTAAGAATTGTTAAAAGAATTTTGGAATATCATGATGCCGAAATCAGGTATTCTTCTCCTGGCGAGTACATGAATAAATTTACTGTACTTTTTAAAAAATAAATTTTCAGAATTATTTATTATTCAAAAGCTGTTACAATTTTTGTTAAACTTTGGATTAAATTTTTTAGAAAAAAAATCCAACCATTGGAGAGAAATTTTAGTTCTTAAACTTCTTTAATCCCATTCAAAATAACCTGTTTAAGGCGATTTTAATATTTTTTTAAGCCTCATTTAAGTTTCTTTTAATCACATCCGAGCAATTTTGTAATTTAAAAAGAAAAATAATGAACAGAATTGCAGTGCTGTGCCTGGCCGTTTCCTCATTCATGGCGGCACAACAGCAAATGTCTCTTTTGGATTGTGAAGAAGCTTTCCAGAAGAACAATCTCCAGCTGCTCGCCGAACAATACAACATCAATATGGCTGATGCTGATATTTTGCAGGCCAAAATATGGGAATTGCCACAGTTGAGTGGACAATTCAATGCTTACAACCCTCAGGATAAAAAGTTTTTTGATGTAGGACATTCAAAAGGAGCTGGTATTACCCAGTTAATTTATATGGGGGGTAAGAAGAAAAATGAAATTGCTTTTGCAAAATCTAACAAAGAACTGGCACAGCTTCAGTTTTCCCAACTTCTTGTTGATCTGAGAGCTCAGCTTCGTACCACTTACTATAATCTTTACTACGAAAAATTAAAACTTGAAAATACAGATAAACAATTAGGGTATATGAATGACCTGTTAAGCGCTTATCGGGTACAGTCAGCCAAAGGAAATGTTTCCCTTAAAGATGCTGTAAGGCTTCAGAGTCTCGTTATTCAACTGAATCATGACAAACTTGAAATTAATAAAAACATTCTCGGTTTTGAACAGAGTTTAAAAGTTCTTACTGGAATTTCAGAAGATATAGAACCTTTGATGCCCGAATCTGAAGCCAAAGAAGCACTGGCCACCCAGCCTTTTGGAGATGAGGAAGAACTCAAAAATAAAGCATTGGAAAATAATGCAGATTATCGGTATAACTTAAAATTAATTGATAATAGTAAGCTTTACGCCCAATGGCAGAAATCATTAAATGTGCCGGATCTTAATGTAGGAGCTGCGTGGGATCAGGCAGGAGGAACTTTTAATAACGAAGCCAATTTAACATTGGGAATTCCTTTGCCATTATGGAGAGTGAATCAGGGAAATGTAGAAAAAGCAAACTATGCCATCCAGCAGAATCAAAAAAATGCAGACTTTCAGAAACTGACCCTTGAAACCAAGGTACAGGCAGCTTATAAGACATGGAAAGCGCAATATGATCAGCTTGCGGATATCAAAACAACAGATCTTCAGAATATGGACATTGTGTATAATGGGATGGTGACCAACTTTAGAAAAGGAAACATCAACCTTATTGAATTCACAGATTTTATGGACAGTTACCGGGCAACGGCACTTCAGATCTACGATATGAAGAATGAGATCATGCAGGCAGCAGAACAACTTAATCAATTAGTACAAACGAAAATCTTCTATTAAACAATGAAAACTTATATTATCCCCGTATTAATGATTTTATCATTGATGGCCTGCTCAAAAAAAGAGGAAGAGAAAACCAATCAGGCGAAAAAAGGTTTTGAACTTAGTAATACGATGCTGAACTCTATTTCCCTGGCAAAGGTTGAAAAAAAGAATGTAGAAGATGAATATAACTTTTATGGGAAGATCTCTGCCGATAAGAACAGTTATATAGACGTTTATCCACTGGTAGGAGGAAATGTGATGAGTGTAAATGTAGAGCTTGGAGATTACGTGAGAAAAGGACAGGTGCTGGCTACCATCAGAAGTACGGAACTTGCCGAAATTCAAAAAGATGTGAGTGATGCTAAAACGGATCTTGTAGTGGCCAAAAATAATCTTAGAGTTGCCAAAGAACTCTATGAAGGAAAATTAAATACGGAAAGAGACGTTCTGGAAGCTAAAAGCCAACTGCAGAAAGCAGAAGATCAGTTGCAGAGAGCAGCAGCAGTAAGCACGGTTTATAATGTGAAATCAGGAAATATATACAGTGTAGTAGCTCCTATTAACGGATATATTGTTCAGAAAAGTATCAATAAGGATATGCAGTTGAGAAGTGACCGAAGCGATAATATTTTCGACGTAGCGAATACTACCAATGTATGGGCCATCATGAATGTTAATGAATCGGATATTGAAAAGATCAGCCTTGGAATGAAAGCACAAGTATCTACACTTTCTTATCCGGACAAAGTTTTTGATGGGAAAATTGATAAAATATTTAAAATCATCGATCCACAAACCAATGCGATGCAGGCCAGAGTAGTCTTGGATAATGCGAATGGATTATTGATTCCGGATAGTAAGGCCACTATAAAAGTTTCCAGCCTGGAAAGCAATACAATGCTAACTGTTCCTTCTAAAGCAGTAATTTTTGACGATAACAAAAGTTTTGTAGTTGTTTTTAAATCCAGAACTGATGTGAAAATAAGAGAAGTCAAAGTACAGAAACAGGTAGGGGATGTTACTTATATCGCAGATGGTCTTAAAGAAGGAGAGGAAGTAATTACCAATAATCAGCTTTTGATATACCGTTCTCTGAACAGTTGAAAATTGTAGTGATTTAAAATAAATTCTTTCAACGGCTTTTTTAGGTCATCAATGTATCTATCATGAATAAATTCATAAAAAATATAATCGCATTTTCATTAAAGAATAAAGCATTTACCTTTATCTGGGTGGCTATTTTAGCGGTTGCCGGATTTATAAGTTTCAAAAACATGCCTATTGAAGCTTTTCCGGATGTTACCAATACCCAGATTGTAATCATTACCCAATGGAATGGGCGTAGTGCAGAAGAAGTAGAACGTTTTGTTACTACACCCATAGAATTGGCAATGAGCCCGGTTCAAAAGAAAACCAGCGTGAGAAGCACCACGATGTTTGGACTTTCCATTGTTAAAATTCTGTTTGATGATGGGGTGGATGATACTTTTGCCAGAAATCAGGTTAATAACCAATTAAGAACCATTAGCCTTCCTGACGAGGTAGACCCTGAAGTGCAGCCACCCTACGGGCCAACCGGAGAAATTTTCAGATATACGCTGGAAAGCAAAACAAAGGATTCCCGTAAACTGCTTACCCTACAAAACTGGGTGATAGACCGTGCCCTAAGAGGTGTACCCGGAGTAGCGGACATCAACGTTTTCGGTGGACAGGACAAGGTATTTGAATTAAGTATTGATCCCAGAGCACTGGATAAATATAACCTCACACCGCTTCAGGTATATGATGCCGTCACCAAAAGTAACCTGAATGTTGGAGGAGATGTAATTGAGAAAAACGGACAGGCTTATGTGGTAAGAGGAATAGGGCTGGTGAAATCTATTACAGATATCGGAAATATTACCATTCAGAATGACAGTGGAAACCCTGTTTTGGTAAAAAATGTAGCAGAAGTTCACGAAAGCTCCATGCCTAGAGTAGGGCAGGCAGCTCTGAATCATCACGATGATACCGTAGAAGGAATTGTGGTGATGAGAAAAGGAGAGAATCCAAGAGAAGTTCTGGTAGGGGTAAAAGCTAAAATTAAAGAACTGAACGAAAAGATTCTTCCGAAAGATGTAAAAATGGTGACTTTCTACGACAGGGATAACCTGATGGATTTCACTACCCACACAGTAATGCACAACTTAATTGAAGGAATTGTTTTGGTAACTGTGATCGTTCTGATCTTTATGGCGGATTGGAGAACTACATTAATCGTTTCTATCATCATTCCTTTATCCCTATTGTTTGCCTTTTTATGTTTAAAACTGGCAGGAATGAGTGCGAATTTACTTTCTCTGGGAGCTGTAGACTTTGGAATTATCATTGATGGAGCCGTCGTCATGGTGGAAGGACTCTTTGTAATGCTCGATCATAAGGCTCATCGATATGGAAAGGAAAAATTCAATAAACTGGCAAAAGGAGGCTGGATTAAGCAAACCGGAACTGGTTTAGGAAAAGCAATATTCTTCTCCAAGCTTATCATCATTACCTCGTTGATCCCGATCTTCTCATTCCAGAAAGTGGAAGGAAAAATGTTCTCACCTTTAGCTTTTACTTTAGGATTTGCACTGATAGGAGCATTGATATTTACGTTAACGCTTGTTCCGGTGCTTTCTCACATCCTTTTAAATAAAAATGTAAGGGAAAAAAATAACCCGTTTGTTAATTTCTGGGACAGAATTGTGTTAAAAGGCTTCAACGTAACCTTTAAACATAAAAAGACGAGCATGATTGTAGCCATCTCATTCCTTGCAGTGACACTGTTTTCCGGGAAATTCCTTGGAACCGAATTCTTACCACAGCTTAATGAAGGTTCTCTTTGGATTACTGCAGAAATGCCGATGAGCTCATCATTAAAAGAATCCCTGAAAACTGCGGATCTTCTGAAAAAAGATATCATGAGTTTCTCTGAAGTAACAGATGTTCTTGCACAAACGGGAAGAAGTAATGACGGTACAGACCCGAACGGATTCGGATTTGTGCAGTTTGCCGTAAACCTTAAACCAAGAGAAGAATGGAACCGAAAGATCACCTACGATGAACTGATTAATGAAATTGATCAAAAGCTGAGAAGCTATCAAGGGATTACATTTAATTATTCTCAACCGATCTCAGATAATGTGGCAGAGGCCGTGGCCGGTTTTAAAGCAGAAAACGGAATTAAGATCTATGGAGATAATTTAGAAACCCTGGATAAATTAGCGCATGAGGTTTTATCAAAAATTAAAGATGTTGAAGGTGTAAAAGATCCCGGGATCATTAAAAATATCGGTCAGCCGGAAGTGAGTGTGGTATTAGACAGAGATAAAATGGCTGCTTACGGAGTGATGCCGGCAGATGCACAGGCTGTGCTGGAAATGGCTTTTGGAGGTAAAACTGCTTCTGAGATGTTTGATGGAGAAAGAAAATTCCCAATCCGTCTCCGTTATTCCCAGGAATACAGAACCAATGAAAATGATATTGCCGCTTTAATGGTGCCTACTCAGGATGGCGCAAAAATTCCTTTAAAAGAGATCAGTACTATTGTTAAAGATAATGGAGCTGCCTTTATTTACAGGGATAATATCAAAAGATATATCGGAGTAAAATTCTCAATCCGTGACCGTGATTTGGGAAGTACCATTGCTGATGCTCAGAAGAAAGTAGCAACTATTGATTTTCCGGATGGATATTCTGTAGGTTGGACAGGACAGTTTGAAAACCAGCAGCGCGCTTCACACAGATTGGCACAAGTGGTTCCGGTAAGTATTCTGATGATCTTTTTCCTTCTGTTCATCCTATTTGGAAATATGAAAGATTCCCTTCTGGTATTAGCGAATGTTCCATTTGCTCTGATTGGGGGTATTATTGCTTTACATGTTACCGGAATGAATTTCGGAATTTCTGCCGGAGTAGGGATGATTGCCCTTCTTGGAATATGTATACAGAACGGAGTAATTTTGATTACAGAATTCCATCAGAATGTTAAAAACGGGATGGATATAGATAATGCTATCTTAACCGGAGTGAAAGCCAGAACCAGGCCGGTAATTATGACCGCTCTTATGGCCTCTATAGGATTGATGCCTGCAGCCTTATCTACAGGGATCGGGTCTGAATCTCAAAAGCCTTTAGCTATTGTAATTATAGGTGGATTGATAACTGCCACCGTACTTACGCTGCTTATTTTTCCGATCATTTTCTGGATTTTTAACAGGCCTAAAAGGCTAAGTCAAGTCTGATTATCTTTCATTTTATATATTAATTGAGCCTGAAATATTCTGTATTTCAGGCTTTTCTGTAAAACGGGCTGTAAAAGGTTTCAGAAAGATTTTTTCAATCCGGAAAAATGTGTAAATTTGCAGTCTCAATGCATCGAAATATAAGGTTTGTCCTTCATTGGATGAGAATATTGAAAGTTTTTTGAATAAAAAGTTTTTGGTATTTAAAAATTCATTATATTTGCACACCGAAAATTTGAAAAACAATAAATAAATAATTTTAAATCATGGCAAAGGAAACGTTTAATCGTAACAAACCACACTTGAACATTGGTACTATTGGTCACGTTGACCATGGTAAAACTACTCTTACAGCTGCTATTTCTGCTGTATTAGCTAGCAAAGGTCTTGCTGAGAAAAAAGACTTCTCTTCAATTGACTCTGCTCCAGAAGAAAAAGAAAGAGGGATCACTATCAATACTGCTCACATCGAGTACGAAACTGTAAAAAGACACTATGCTCACGTTGACTGTCCAGGTCACGCCGACTATGTTAAGAACATGGTAACTGGTGCTGCTCAGATGGATGGAGCTATCGTAGTATGTGCTGCAACTGATGGTCCAATGCCTCAAACTAGAGAACATATCCTACTTTGCCGTCAGGTAAACGTACCTAAGATCGTTGTTTTCATGAACAAAGTTGACATGGTGGATGATCCAGAATTGTTAGAACTTGTTGAAATGGAACTTAGAGATCTATTAGCGACTTATGACTTTGATGGAGATAACTCTCCAGTAATCCAAGGTTCAGCTCTTGGAGCACTTACTGCAGCTACTAACGGTGACTCAGAAGATAAGTGGTTCAAAACTGTTGAAGCATTAATGGATGCAGTTGATGAGTGGATTGACGAGCCAGTAAGAGATACTGATAAGCCATTCTTGATGCCAATCGAAGACGTATTCTCTATTACAGGTAGAGGTACTGTAGCAACTGGTAGAATCGAGGCTGGAGTTATCAACACTGGAGATCCAGTTGATATCGTTGGTATGGGTGAAGAAAAATTAACTTCTACTATTACAGGAGTTGAGATGTTCAGAAAAATCCTAGACAGAGGTGAAGCTGGTGATAACGTAGGTCTATTGTTGAGAGGTATTGAAAAAACTGACATCAAGAGAGGTATGGTTATCGCTAAGAAAGATTCTGTGAAGCCACACAAAAAATTCAAAGCATCTGTTTATATCCTTTCTAAAGAAGAAGGTGGACGTCACACTCCATTCCACAACAAGTACCGTCCTCAGTTCTACGTAAGAACTACTGACGTTACAGGTGAGATCTTCTTACCAGAAGGTGTTGAAATGGTAATGCCTGGTGATAACTTAGAGATCACTGTAGAATTGTTACAACCAATCGCTCTTAACGAGGGTCTTAGATTCGCGATCAGAGAAGGTGGTAGAACAGTTGGTTCAGGTCAGGTTACTGAAATCTTAGACTAATCATCTTAAAATAAATTAAGCTTCCGAAAGGAAACTCTCGGAAGCTTTTTAACTACGGGCATCGTCCAATGGTAGGATACCGGTCTCCAAAACCGTTGATCAGGGTTCGAATCCTTGTGCCCGTGCAAATATAAATTATGAGTTCATTTGTCGATTTTTTAAAAGGTTCTTATAACGAATTCAGACATAAAGTTGAATGGCCAAAATGGGCTGACCTTCAGTCTTCTACAATTGTGGTGACTATTGCGACAGTGATTCTGGCATTATTTACATTTGGCGTTGATGAATTGTTTTCTAAATCAATCAGCAACATCATTGGAATGCTAATCAACTTGTTCAATTAATTATAAAAGTATTTTCCCAAAATGAGCGAATTGAAATGGTATGTGCTGAAAGCTATCAGCGGACAGGAAAATAAAGTGAAAAACTATATTGAGACAGAAATCAAACGTCTAGGGTTTGAGCAGTACGTTACTCAAGTGGTTATTCCTATGGAAAAGGTAATTCAAATTAGAAACGGTAAGAAAGTTCCTAAAGAAAGACCTTACTATCCTGGATACTTAATGATTGAAGCTGAGCTGATGGGAGAGATTCCTCACGTTATCAAAAACATCCCTGGAGTTATTTCTTTTTTAAGTTTAACCAAAGGCGGAGACCCTGTTCCTATGAGAAAATCAGAAGTGAACAGAATGCTTGGAAGAATGGATGAACTTTCAGAATTTGCAAGCGATGTTGAGATTCCATATGTAGTAGGAGAAAATGTAAAAGTGATCGATGGTCCTTTCAACGGATTCAATGGTACAATTGAGAAGATTCTGGAAGATAAAAAGAAAATTGAAGTTTCTGTATTGATCTTCGGTAGAAAAACTCCAATGGAACTAAGCTACATGCAAGTAGAAAAAGTATAATATTTTTACTATTCAAAATATAAAAAGACTGCTATTAAGTGGTCTTTTTTTTGTGCTATTATCCTATCAGTTGTGGAAGAATATAAGAGATGAATAATAAGATATCTATGTTGGCTGAATTTAGGAGTGTAGATAATGTCAATACCTTACTAAAGGAGTACTGAGCTGCTCCTTATTCTATCCTTTGGCTTATTCATACTCTCTCTATATAATGAATGCAATGTATCAAATTTGAATGTCTCTTGCTGTGTTTCTTTCTGAAATAATTCATTATTGAAAAAAAACAGCCTGTTTTTGTTTATTTTATTTAATTTTTTATAAATTTTAAAAGATTTTTTTATTAAAAGTATAAATAATGAACTTTTGTTAATGGCTTCTATATAAGACTTTATGTGCATTTAATATTCACTTTCAGGGGATAATGTGTGTTTTCCTTTATGTTTAATGAGATTTATGATAAAGAATTCACTTTTGATGGCATACTTATTGTAACTTATTTGGCTATTAACCCATAAAACTTATTGTTTTCCTTATTAAGTGCTCTATGTACAGATGCACAGTATATTTTTTGTGTTTTTAAATTAAAAACCTGAAGATGTGATTAATGAGGTGCGGTGAATAGAAATTTATAGCAAACACACAACCGAAAAATGACAAAAACTATTTCGATGATCCTTTCATTAGGTTCAGCAGTATTTATTAATGCCCAAGTTGGAATTAATACTGCAAAGCCGGAAAAGGAACTTACTGTGAACGGAACGATGAAGACGTCTGGTATTGTTTTCAAAAAACCAATGGAAAAATTGGGAGCAGATGAAAATTATACTTTTATTATCAAATCTCCGGCGCCGGAAAATAAAATTACGGCTTATAATGATTCCTTTGTACCGAATTCTCCGGCACCCATCAATATCATTCAGTTTAAAATTACTTGTGATCCTTCAGATAAAGACTGGGTAAGAGAATTTGATACAAAAATTAATTCCAAGAAATTTTTAGTGGTAATTTCTTCCTTCGGGTTTACTCAGCCTGTAAGAACAAATACTGCAGACTGGTTAACTCCGGTTCCCCAGATTTTTGCTTATTCAACAGGTGGAACTTGGAAACTAAAGGCTGATTACGAAGGATTTTCGCCAACTCCAAATTTACCCACCGGAGAATGGACTTTGAATTTATTGGTTTATGATAGATCCTATGCTAAAGAAGTAAATTCAACTCAGGATCTCCGATCTTCTACAACAGGTGCTGCTGCAGCTCCTTTAATTCAATAAAAACACGAAAATGAAAAAAATTATCTCATTATTTTTTATAGCTGCTGTTTCATTAGGCCTGAAAGCTCAAGTTGGTATTAATACGATCAATCCAAAAGGAACTCTTGATGTAGAAGGTGAAACTCTGGTAGAATCTTATTTAATAGATACTGAAAATGCAACAGCAAGAGGAAATTATTTACTTCTTACCCGCTCAAAAGATTCTTCTCCCGTAGGAAAAGTGAAACTTCTTGATATTACGCTTCGTAATGTAGCACCGGTAAATATGTATACTGTAGTTTTAAAAAATGTAAAACAGGATGAAGTTATTAATCTGAATACAGGTTTAGATGCTGACAAATATGTGGTAGCGATTACGGGAGCCGTTTTTAGTGGCGCTGTTTCTGCAACAACAACTGCTACTTCAAGATTGTATGGTGCTTACTCTACTGAAGTGACTAAAGTACAGAAAGGAGGAAAAAACTATCAGGCTATTAACTTAAGTTTTAAAGGGGCAGGTACTGTGAATTCACAAAACGGAACCTGGACATTGACATTAAATGTATTTGAAAAATCGCTGGTAAAAGACTGGGGTACATTTGAGGGCTCAGTATCCGCTGCAGCTTCTTTTTCCGGAGTATCAACTAATACGCCTCTTGGGCTTCAATAATAAAACATGATAAGAAAGATTTATATTACAATGATGGTAGGACTGGGTGTATTCTTGAATGCTCAGACCGGTAAAGTAGGAATCAAAACAGATAAACCTACAGAAACACTTGATGTAAACGGAAAAACATATACCAATTCCTTATACCTGAGAAATCCTGGGGAACCAACCATGACAGGAGGAAGCTTTCTGGCAACATCGGAAAATGCATTGCAAATCTATGATCCGAATTTAGAAAGCAGTGGGTTATTCAATTATATCAAGCTTACTCTTACGAATGTTTCAGGAGATGGAATTACAGATTATGATACGAAAATAGACGCTAATAATTTTCTGGTTGTGCTTCATAATTATTCTTTCAAACTTAATAATAGTAATACCAACGTGATGCTTGATTATGGGAACAATGGAGTGAATGACAATAAGCAGGGATCTCCTGATGTTGTAGCATTTAAAAGTAACGGAACCTGGCATATCAAGGCAAAATTTACAGACAGTAGAATTATTGCCAATACATCTACCGGCCCAATAAGAGATTATAACAATTTTACAGTAGATCTTTATTTGATGGCCTATAAAAGATTGATCACAAAGCATAATATCAGTGATGTTAATGCTGACTTGGGAGGAACTAATGGTTCTACTCAAACCATTAATAAACCCTCAGGGTTTTAAAATAAAAAATACAAGTAATGGTAAGAAACCAGGCTGTTGAAAATGAACGATAGCCTGGTTTTTTAGTTGAATCAAATAATATATTGATTGCATTGTAGTATAACATATGTTGTTTTTAGTTGATAGTGTGAGATAACTATGAAAACCTTTTTTAAAAACACTATTTCGGATATTGACAAAAGATGAATGGATTTAAACTCTAAGTTTTTTTATGTTATTTTTTTAAAAATCAGCAATATCCGTTTGTAGTTTCAAAAATATTTTATACTTTTGCAGTCCAAAAAGTAGGTTTGTCATAAGTGAGTGCGATAACCTACTGAATAATAAATGCTTCCAAACTCATTAATTATTCAAATTTAAAAAACAAACAATGGCTAAGAAAGTCTTTAAAATGGTAAAGCTTCAGGTGAAAGGTGGCGCAGCTAACCCTTCTCCACCAGTAGGTCCAGCATTAGGTTCTGCAGGTGTGAACATCATGGAGTTTTGTAAGCAATTTAACGGAAGAACCCAAGATAAGCCAGGGCAAGTTTTACCTGTAGTAATTACAGTATACGAAGACAAATCTTTTGAATTCGTTATTAAAACTCCACCTGCAGCAATTCAGTTAATGGATGCGGCTAAGATCAAGGGAGGTTCTGGTGAACCAAACAGAAACAAAGTAGGTGCTGTAACTTGGGAACAAGTAAAGAAAATCGCTGAAGATAAAATGGCGGATCTTAACTGTTTTACAATGGACTCTGCAGTTTCTATGGTTGCAGGTACTGCTAGATCTATGGGATTAAGAGTAACAGGAACTAAACCAACTTTTAACGCTTAAAACTATTAGAAATGGCAAAATTGACTAAAAAGCAAAAGGAAGCTTTAAGCAAAGTAGAAAAAGGAAGAATCTATAACCTTGAAGAAGGTTCAGCTCTTGTAAAAGAAGTGAACACTGCAAAGTTTGATGCTTCTGTAGATATCGCTGTAAGATTAGGTGTAGACCCAAGAAAAGCAAACCAAATGGTAAGAGGTGTTGTATCTCTTCCTCACGGTACTGGTAAAGATGTTAAAGTTTTAGCTTTAGTAACTCCAGATAAAGAAGCAGAAGCTAAAGCTGCTGGTGCTGATTATGTAGGTCTTGACGAATATTTACAAAAAATCAAAGATGGTTGGACTGATGTTGACGTAATCGTTACGATGCCAGCTGTTATGGGTAAATTAGGTCCATTAGGTAGAGTATTAGGTCCAAGAGGTTTAATGCCAAACCCTAAATCAGGAACTGTAACAATGGAAATTGGTAAAGCAGTAACTGAAGTGAAAGCAGGTAAGATTGATTTCAAAGTAGACAAGTATGGTATCATCCACGCTGGTATTGGTAAAGTATCTTTCGATGCTGCTAAGATCAAAGAAAATGCGCAGGAATTGATCTCTACATTGATCAAAATGAAGCCAACTGCTGCTAAAGGAACTTATGTGAAGTCTATCTATTTGTCTTCTACAATGAGCCCAGGTATTGCAATTGATACTAAATCTGTTAACTAATAATAATCCTTAAGACAATGACAAAAGACCAAAAAGTTGTAGCAATACAAGAGATCAAAGATTTGCTTCAGGATGCAAAAGTAGTATACGTAGCAGATTTAGACGGTTTGAACGCTGGTAAATCTTCTGACTTCAGAAGACAAGCTTTCAAACAAAATATCAAAGTAAAAGTTGTAAAAAATACACTTTTACAGAAAGCAATGGAGCAAATCGAAGGAGTAGATTACTCTGAAATGTTCCCTACTTTCAAAGGTAACTCAGCGTTGATGATTGCTGATACAGCAAACGCTCCTGCTAAGTTAATCCAAGGATTCAGAAAGAAAGAAGAAAAGCCAGCTTTAAAGTCTGCTTTTGTTCAAGAAACTTTCTACTTAGGTGACAACAACCTAGACATGTTGGCTAACATCAAGTCTAGAGAAGAAATGATCGGTGAAATCATCGGATTACTTCAGTCTCCAATCCAAAGAGTTGTTTCTGCTCTTCAAAACAAACCTGAAACTGTAGAAGCTAAAGCTGAAGAAGCTGCTCCTGTAGTTGAAGAAACTCCTGCTGCTGAAGCTCCAGAAGCTGCTGCAGAAAGCACTGAGGAAACAAGTGCTGAATAATTATACTCAAAAAATTAAATAAATAATCAACAAAAACATTACAACAATGTCAGATTTAAAAAATTTAGCTGAAACGCTAGTAAACCTAACTGTAAAAGACGTAAACGAATTAGCTACTATCCTTAAGGATGAGTACGGAATTGAGCCAGCTGCTGCTGCTGTAGTTGTTGCTGCAGGTGGTGCAGGTGAAGCTGCTGAAGAAAAGACTGAATTCGACGTAATTCTTAAGTCTGCAGGTGCTTCTAAATTAGCTATCGTTAAATTAGTAAAAGATTTAACTGGTGCTGGTCTTAAAGAAGCTAAAGATATCGTAGACGGAGCTCCTTCTGCAATTAAAGAAGGTGTTTCTAAAGACGAAGCTGAAGCTCTTAAGAAGCAATTAGAAGAAGCTGGTGCTGAAGTAGAATTGAAATAAT
This sequence comes from Chryseobacterium sp. StRB126, assembly GCF_000829375.1. NCBI lineage: Bacteria > Pseudomonadati > Bacteroidota > Flavobacteriia > Flavobacteriales > Weeksellaceae > Chryseobacterium > Chryseobacterium sp. StRB126. The sequence goes on along the minus strand of NZ_AP014624.1, from coordinate 5,031,543 downwards.
TTTCAATTTTATTATAAATATAAGAAGCCTGAGCAATTTGCTCAGGCTTTTTTGTTGTGAGTATTAAATAATACATGCACTTTATTTACATATGTATTTGAATATTTTTACAATGTATAATGTTATATTTTATTATCATTAACTATTTGATAATTATTAGTGCTATATTTTAATTTAATTCATTGTATTGGATAATTTTAATGAATTTTTTTTATTAAAATATTGTTTTGTTTGAAAAAGTGTTATATTTGTATTGAAAAAAAACACAACAATTGGATAGAAATTATTTTCTTTCCTATGGTCAAATAGCATTTCTTCTGCTATTGTTGGCTATAGGAAAACTAAATGCAAACATTATATCTTTACAAGTAGGCAAAACCGATTTGCTGCACTATACAGATATTAATGATACTGACCTTTACCCATATTTATTTGATACATCTTCACAAGAGCTTATGAGCTCACTGGAATGTAGTGTTTATCATCATACAAACATGAATGATGATTCTCCGCACACAGCTTTTGAAAACTCCTTACAAAGTAATGTACCAATTGTGAATGACAGGAATTATTTTCTTTTATCCATGAAGGGCTTCAAGTCTATTTTTGTCTGGAATAAATGGAGAATGGTAAATTTTGCTGTTCATACAGATGTATTGGATATAATAAAGCAGGTTAAGAGATTTTACGTTAACTCTGTTAAACTCATTGATGGTTTTAAGTTTATCATTAAGATCCCTGATAAACAGATGAATGTTTCTATAAAATAATATTTCAGATTTTTTACGGTTCCTTGCGGAGTTTCATTTATAGTTTTAAATGAAATAGTTATTGAACTGTCCTTTCTAAAAAAAACAAACACAAAAAAACAACTAATATCAACAAAGAATGAAAAGTAAATTATTCACTCTAGCACTTTTATCTGTCGGGTTTTCTATATCTGCACAGGTTGGGATTAATACAGCGCAGCCTCAGGCTAGTCTTGACGTGATGGGTTTTCCATCAGATGTTAATAAACTTGACGGAATTATCGCTCCAAGGCTTACAGGAGTACAGCTGAAAGCTAAGAACTATACAGTTGCTCAAACAGGAGCCATAGTGTATGTTACTGCTGCAGAAACAGCACCTACCGGACAAACTGTAGATGTTATAACACCCGGGTACTATTATTTTGATGGTACAAAATGGGGGAACTTAAATGCAGATTGGCGTACAGTAGGGAATAGCGGTACAGTAGCTACCTCTTCAACGTTAGGAAAAGATATTTCTAATGGGAATTATCTGGGAACAAGTGATGGCCAAAACCTGGTATTGGCTACTCAAAAGAATGTAAAAGCAATACTGGATGTAAACGGAACGCTGCAAGGTGGAAATGTTAACGATGCAGCAGGACCTTATGCTGCTTTTTCCTGGGGGTCAAACAATACCACCAATTCAACATCATCCAATATTGCCATGGGAAGGAATAATACAGCTACTGCCATTAATGCTAATTTCCCGGCTTTAGCTATTGGAGCCAATAATTCTGCTACCAGTGGGGCTAAGATCATTGGGAATTTAAATGCGGCATCAGGAGCTAATCATCTTGTATTTGGGAATTCTAATACTGTGAGTGGTGTCGCAGGGCTCACATTAGGGAATCAACATGTCAACAGAGGTGGAATTGCTATAGGGAGTGGAAATACAGTAGACCCAAATAGCATTGCAGTGGGCTCAGCAAGTTCAGCTACAGCAGGACAATCTATAGCAATTGGGTTTTCAGCGATGGCAGGGTCCGGCCAATCGGTATATGCTAATAAATCACATACTTTTTTTAATATAACAAACGGAACAGATACCGTTGTTGGAATTAACATGATTCCTACGGCTGATACTGCAACGGGAGCAGCACTTCAGATGAAGGGTATTGCTACATCCGGAACAACTTGTTCCAATAAGGAAGAAGGAGCCATCCGATATAATGCAACTGCAAAAAAACATGAAGGTTGTGATGGAACAAACTGGAGAGCTTTTTATTAATTGAAATAATAAACACAAACTTTTTAAAACAATAAAAAATGACCAAAAAATTATTCAAGAAACTAGCTGTAGTGCTTATGGTATTCGTGATGTCTATCACGGTATTGGCACAACAGGGCTATGAGCCTATCCGTGGGATGGGTGTGGAAGCAAAACCAGTAAACAATTCCGGGATTTGCTTAGCATGTTATAACGGAAGTATGAATCCGGTGGTGGATGCCAGTCTGGATAACAGTGTGAATATGGGGAATTTCGCTTCTTTAGTAAGTGGAAACGGAATCTCTGTGAAGAATAAGAATACAGTTTATCCTGCTGGTTATATTACCGGATTTAATGTGGATCTAGGAACAAGTTTTATTACGATTGATCTTTTAAGCTCATTAAGAATTAGTACTTATAAAAATGGAGTTCTTCAGGAAACTACTACAAACAGTACGCTTTTATCAGTGCCGGCATTCGGGGGAAGCAAGAACAGAATATTCTTACACTTTAGAACTTCCAAAGAGTTTGATGAAGTAAGATTGTACCAAACCAATGTCCTTTCTGTATTCAGTGCACTGAATGTGTATTATGCATTTGCATTTGATCCGGCCAGAGTACCGATAGATAATAATGGAATTTGTGATGATATCATTGCAGGAAGTGGTGTAGATGGTAACGTGTCTGGAAGCAGCAGTTTCCTTGCTCCGCTTTCTTATGTTCAGAACAAAGAGAATATAGGTGACGGAAATAAAAATTCTTTCGGGAAAATAGTTCTTCCTATAGGATTATTAGGCTCTTATTCAGTAGGTGTTTTAGATAAAAATCAGATATATCCTGCAGGAAACAGAACTGGATTTGTAATTGAGCCTGACGATCAAGGGAAGTTATTAAGCGCTGAATTTTTAAAGAATATTACGATTGAAACCTATTTATTTGGAGAAAAGCAAGAGTCCAAACAATTATCAGACGGAGGTGGATTGATTAATATTAAAGTTCTAGGATATGGTTCAGGGAAACAAAAAATAACTTTAACAACCACCAAGCCTTTTAATGAAGTAAGATTGAAAATTACTCAAACAGTAGGGTTCAATTTGGGAGCACTTAAAGTATATTACGCCTTCGAAGAGCCGATTTCTTGTGAATGTGATGATAAAATTCAGACTAGCGGTTCAGCGGTACCTGGAAATTTAGTAACAGGATCAAGCTGGACATCAGGGCCTGGATTCTTGGGTCTTATTTTAGCTAAAATGACAAATCCGGAAGCTATTGTGGACAACAATCCATCCAATTATGCAACAGCAACAGTTCCGGCTGCGTCTATCTTCAGTATTTTCTCAGCATTTGCAACGGTAAGCAGCAATAGTATGTTGCCTGCTAATACCATGACCGGATTTACTGTGGAAAAAGCAGGAAACCTTCTTGGGGTAAGCGTTCTTGAAAATATTACGGTAACATTATATAATGGAAACTCTGTAACGGATACTTTTACAAGCTCGGGCAGCCTTATCAGTGGGAATTTCTTTACTACGAATTCCAATAAATTTTATGTAGGTGGAAAGGCTACAAAACCTTTTAACAGAATGAAAATTACCTTCAACAGTGGTACAGCTGTTCGTATTCCTCAGAATTATTATATCTATAATGCATTTGCCAGTAAAGATGATGATAATGACGGAGTTCCAAACTGCTTCGACCGTTGTCCTAATGGTGATGACAGTATCGATAATAATGGTAATGGTATTCCGGATTGTGCAGAAGGATGTACAGTGGTGAATGATAAATCGCCAACATTAGATACGGATGGTGACGGTGTTGTTGATGCCTGTGATTTTGACTCTGACAATGATGGTATTCCTGATTCAATTGAAGACTTTGATAAGAATGCTAAATTTGAAGATGATGATTTGGAAGGAGATATCTTAATTACTCCTGTCTTAGGAGATGCTATTCCAAATTATCGTGACCTGGATTCTGACAACGATGGAATTTTAGATCTATTTGAATCAGGTATTCCAGCTTCAGTAATTAACCAGATAGATGCAGATCATAATGGTATTATTGATAATGGTGTTGCAGTAGGTAAAAACGGGTTAGCTGATGTATTGGAAACGTATCCGGATTCCGGAACTTTAAAATATCCAATTAGAAATGTGGATGGAGATAATACTCCTGATTTCCTTGATATTACTTCTGATGGTTCAGACTTTGATCTGTATAAGATAGGAAAAGGTAACCTTGATACATTGGGTGGAGGATTTATCTCTACCATTAATGATAGTGATAAAGATGGTATTCAGGCAGTAGTAGATACAGATCTTGTGAAGAGAGGAGCACCGAATTCTCCACTTTCACCCTATGCTTCATTGCTGAAAAATGCATTGACAGCGACAGCAAAAGCTTCTGGAACTTCAGAAATAAAAGAAGCTGCTAATGATGTGAAGATTTACCCTAACCCTGTTAAAGCTGGAGAAAGCCTTATGGTGACAGCTTCAGAAGAAGGAACTTACACATTGTTCTCAGCAGAAGGAAAAGCGGTGAAGTCTGATAAATTCTCTGCACGTACAGGTATTGATACTGCTTCATTGCCTACAGGAGTTTACATCATTAAGATTGAAACCAAATCAACAGTGAAATCTTATAAGGTTATTGTAAAATAATTTTGTAACTTCATAATAAGGTGAAGGCTGCTCGTTTCGGGCAGCCTTTTTATTTTAACAGCTTAAAAATGAGACTATTTATTTGTTATTGTGGATAACTTTTTGTATATTTGCCCCTCTTTTGGCGCGAATAATTGTTTGTAAATTTATAAAATATTGAAAATCAACTCTTTCATTGTGTAATAACATGGAAGGGATTTCGTGTTTATAGATATTACGGATAATACCGTCTCAAAAGTAAGAAAAATATTTTGCATTACGCTGTGAAAAGATATACCAGTGTTGCAGTTAGGAATCAGACTGTAAGAATAAAGAACAAAGAATAAAGACAATTTCTGATAGCGCCAAATATCTCCATGTCTTTTCTCTTTTCTCTTTTCTCTCCTTTTCTTTCCTGATATTTTTAAATGAATCAAAATATTTTTTAACCCTTTCTTAAAAGTTTTATGAGTAAAACAAAATCAACAACTCAAGGAAATCCGAGAATTAATTTCTCATCAGCGAAAGGAAAAATTGTAACTCCAGACTTCTTGGACATCCAAATCGAGTCTTTCAGAGAATTTTTCCAGCTTGATACACTTCCTGAAGCCAGAAAGACAGAAGCTCTTTACAAGACTTTCCAAGAGAATTTCCCAATTACGGATTCAAGAAACCAATTCGTATTAGAATTCTTAGACTATCTGGTAGATTCTCCACGTTATTCAATTGATGAGTGTGTGGAAAGAGGACTTACTTATTCAGTACCTCTAAAAGCAAGACTTAAATTGTACTGTACTGACCCGGAACACGAAGATTTCCAAACAGTGGTTCAGGATGTATATTTAGGTCCGGTTCCTTACATGACGCCAAGTGGATCTTTCATTATCAATGGTGCTGAAAGAGTTATTGTTACGCAGCTTCACCGTTCACCTGGTGTATTCTTCGGACAAACTTACCACGCTAACGGAACCAAACTTTACTATTCAAGAATTATTCCTTTCAAAGGATCTTGGATGGAATTTACAACGGATATCAACAGCGTAATGTACGCGTATATCGACCGTAAGAAAAAGTTACCATTAACAACTTTATTAAGAGCTATTGGTTATGAATCTGATAAGGATATCCTTCAGATCTTCGACCTTGCTGAAGAAGTGAAAGTTTCTAAAGCGGCCCTTAAAAAAGTAGAAGGGAGAACATTGGCTGCGAGAGTATTGAACACTTGGTTCGAAGATTTCGTAGACGAAGATACAGGTGAAGTAGTTTCTATCGAAAGAAACGAAATCATCTTAGATAGAGAGACTATCCTGGAGAAAGAACACTTAGATCTTATCTTGGATGCTGGTGTGAAATCTATCTTGATTCACAAAGAAAACAGCAATGAATTCTCTATCATCCAGAATACATTACAAAAAGACCCTACTAACTCTGAGAAAGAAGCAGTAGAGTATATCTATCGTCAGTTAAGAAATGCAGATCCACCAGATGAGGAAACTGCAAGAGGAATCATTGAAAAATTATTCTTCTCTGAGCAGAGATACTCTTTAGGTGAAGTAGGACGTTACAGACTAAACAAAAAGTTAGGTCTTAACATCCCAACTACAACTGAAGTTCTTACAAAAGAGGATATCATTGCAATCGTAAGACACTTAATTGAACTTGTAAACTCTAAAGCGGAGGTGGATGACATCGACCACTTATCAAACAGAAGAATTAAAACTGTTGGTGAGCAATTAGCAGGGCAGTTCGGTGTAGGTCTTTCAAGAATTGCAAGAACAATCAAAGAGAGAATGAACGTTAGAGATAACGAAATATTTACTCCACTTGATCTTGTTAATGCTAAGACGTTAACGTCTGTTATTAACTCATTCTTCGGTACCAACCAGCTATCTCAGTTCATGGACCAAACCAACCCTCTATCAGAGATCACTCACAAGAGAAGATTATCTGCACTAGGGCCTGGTGGTTTATCAAGAGAAAGAGCAGGTTTCGAGGTTCGTGACGTTCACCATACTCACTATGGAAGAATTTGTCCGATTGAAACTCCGGAAGGACCAAACATCGGTTTGATTTCATCGCTAGGTATTTATGCAAAAATCAACAACCTTGGTTTCATCGAAACTCCATATAGAAAAGTAGAAGGTGGTAAGATAGATCTTAACGCTGCTCCTATTTATCTGAATGCAGAAGACGAAGAAGATAAAGTAATTGCTCAGGCAAACGTTGAATTAAGTGATAATGGTGATTTCTTAACAGACAGAATTATTGCAAGATTAGATGGTGACTACCCGGTAGTTGAACCAGCTCAGGTTAACCTTATCGACGTTGCACCTAACCAGATTTCCGGTATTTCTGCTTCATTAATTCCATTCTTGGAACATGATGATGCGAACCGTGCATTGATGGGATCTAACATGATGCGTCAGGCCGTTCCTCTATTGAAGCCACAGGCTCCAGTTGTTGGTACAGGGCTTGAGCAGCAAGTTGCAAGAGATTCAAGAATCTTAATTAACGCTGAAGGTACAGGTACAGTACAGTACGTAGATGCTGACAAGATTACCATCAAATATGAAAGAAGTGAAGACGAAGATTTAGTACAATTTGAGTCTGCTACTAAAACATACAACCTTACTAAGTTTAGAAAAACTAACCAGAGTACTACCATTACCCTAAGACCAAACGTAAGAGTAGGTGATGTAGTGGAAAAAGGACAGGTACTTTGCGACGGCTATGCGACGGAAAAAGGAGAATTAGCTCTTGGTAGAAACTTAGTGGTAGCGTTCATGCCTTGGAAAGGATACAACTTTGAGGATGCCATCGTAATCAACGAAAAAGTTGTACGTGAAGACTGGTTTACTTCCATCCATGTGGATGAGTATTCACTTGAAGTTCGTGATACTAAATTAGGTATGGAAGAGCTTACAGCAGATATTCCAAACGTATCTGAAGAAGCTACTAAAGATCTTGACGAAAACGGTATGATCAGAATCGGTGCTGAAGTGAAGCCTGGAGATATCATGATTGGTAAAATTACTCCAAAAGGTGAATCTGACCCGACTCCTGAAGAAAAACTTCTTAGAGCAATCTTCGGTGATAAAGCTGGTGATGTAAAAGATGCATCATTAAAAGCTGACTCTTCATTAAGAGGGGTTGTTATCAACAAGAAGTTGTTCTCTAGAAACATTAAAGACAAAAAGAAAAGAACTGAAGAAAAACTTAAACTTGAAGAGATTGAAAACACTTACAAGGCTAAGTTTGACGAGTTGAGAAACACTTTAATTGAAAAATTAAATACACTGGTAAGCGGTAAAACTTCTCAAGGGGTACAAAATGACCTTGACGAAGAAATTATCGGTAAAGGGGTGAAGTTTACTCACAAGTTATTAACTTCAGTTGAAGATTATGTAAATGTTAGCGGTTCAGATTGGACAGTAGACGCAGACAAGAATGAATTGATTAAACAATTGATTCACAATTACAAAATCAAATATAACGATATCCAAGGGGTTAAAAACCGTGAGAAATTTGCAATTTCAATCGGAGATGAGCTTCCAGCAGGGATCATGAAGCTGGCTAAAGTTTACATCGCTAAGAAACGTAAACTGAATGTAGGGGATAAAATGGCAGGACGTCACGGTAACAAAGGTATCGTATCGAGAATCGTTCGTGAAGAAGATATGCCATTCCTGGAAGACGGAACACCAGTAGATATCGTATTGAATCCACTAGGGGTACCTTCTCGTATGAACATCGGACAGATCTATGAAACAGTTCTTGGATGGGCTGGTCAGAAATTAGGAATGAAGTTCGCTACACCAATCTTTGACGGAGCAACTCTTGATCAGATTACTGAGTACACTGAAAAAGCAGGCCTTCCTAAATTCGGTCACACTCACCTTTATGATGGTGGTACCGGAGAAAGATTTACACAGGCAGCTACGGTGGGTGTTATCTACATGCTGAAACTAGGACACATGGTTGATGATAAGATGCACGCACGTTCTATTGGTCCTTACTCATTGATTACTCAGCAGCCGTTAGGAGGTAAAGCTCAGTTCGGTGGTCAGAGATTTGGAGAGATGGAGGTTTGGGCACTTGAAGCATTCGGTGCATCTAACATCTTGAGAGAGATCCTTACTGTGAAGTCAGATGACGTGATTGGTAGAGCAAAAACTTATGAAGCAATTGCAAAAGGTGAATCTATGCCTGAACCAGGTATTCCGGAATCATTCAACGTATTACTTCACGAGTTACAAGGTCTTGGATTAGACGTAAGACTTGAGGAATAAATTCCATTTGAAATTAATTTATTTGAAATTTGAAATTCTGTACGCAGATTTCAAACAAAAATTAAAATAAAATTTTTAGAGATTCATTAATCTCAAATTTCAAATGTCAAATCTCAAATAACAAAAAATGTCAAATAAAAATAAATCAAGTAGATTTAATAAAATAACCATCGGTTTAGCTTCACCGGAGTCTATTTTACAAGACTCAAGAGGGGAGGTTTTAAAGCCGGAAACTATTAACTACAGAACTCACAAGCCTGAAAGAGACGGGCTATTCTGTGAGAAAATTTTTGGTCCTGTAAAGGATTACGAATGTGCTTGTGGTAAATACAAGAGAATTCGTTACAAAGGGATCGTTTGTGACCGTTGTGGAGTAGAAGTTACTGAGAAAAAAGTAAGAAGAGAGAGAATCGGGCACATCAACCTTGTAGTTCCAATTGCACACATCTGGTATTTCCGTTCATTACCAAACAAAATCGGATACCTTTTAGGAATTCCTTCTAAGAAATTAGACATGATCATCTACTACGAAAGATATGTAGTGATTCAGCAGGGTATTGCTAAAAAATTAGACGGTTCTGATTTTGAAAATATGGAATTCCTTACAGAAGAAGAGTACCTTGATATCATGGAAACTCTTCCTGTAGAAAACCAGTATCTTGATGATTCTGATCCAAACAAATTCATCGCCAGAATGGGTGCTGAAGCTGTAGAAGATCTGTTAAAAAGAATTGATCTTGATGCATTGTCTTTCGACTTAAGACACAAAGCTCACAATGAAGGTTCTAAGCAAAGAAGAACTGAAGCGCTGAAAAGATTGAACGTTGTAGAAGCATTAAGAGGTGCTAATACAAGAATGATCAACAGACCAGAGTGGATGATTATGCGTGTGCTTCCTGTTATCCCACCAGAACTAAGACCACTAGTTCCATTGGATGGAGGACGTTTCGCAACTTCTGACTTAAATGACCTTTATAGAAGAGTTATCATCAGAAATAACCGTTTGAAGAGATTATTGGAGATCAAAGCTCCTGAAGTAATCTTGAGAAACGAGAAGCGTATGCTTCAGGAATCAGTAGATTCATTATTCGATAACACAAGAAAATCTTCTGCAGTAAAATCTGAATCAAACAGACCATTGAAATCACTTTCTGATTCATTGAAAGGTAAACAAGGTCGTTTCCGTCAGAACTTACTAGGGAAAAGGGTTGACTACTCTGCGCGTTCGGTAATTGTTGTAGGTCCAAACTTACAGCTTCACGAGTGTGGTATTCCTAAGGATATGGCAGCTGAACTTTACAAACCATTCATCATTAGAAAACTAATCGAGAGAGGAATTGTAAAAACAGTAAAATCTGCAAAGAGAATTATCGATAGAAAAGAACCAGTAGTTTATGATATCCTTGAAAACGTGATGAAAGGTCACCCTGTTCTACTGAACAGAGCACCTACTCTTCACAGATTGGGTATTCAGGCTTTCCAACCTAAGATGATCGAAGGTAAAGCGATCCAGCTACACCCGTTAGTAACAACAGCATTCAACGCCGATTTCGATGGTGACCAGATGGCGGTACACTTACCGTTAGGACCAGAAGCGATCCTTGAAGCTCAGTTATTGATGTTAGGTTCTCAGAACATCTTGAACCCTGCAAACGGTTCTCCAATTACAGTACCATCTCAGGACATGGTTCTTGGTCTTTATTTCATGACTAAAGAATTGAGCTCTACAGAAGATATGAAAGTAAAAGGAGAAGGTCTTGCATTCTATTCTCCTGAAGAAGCGGAAATCGCTTACGCAGAAGGTAGAGTTTCATTGAATGCTAAAGTAAGATGTAGACTACCAGTTAAAGAAGACGGAGTAATCGTAACAAAATTGATCGAAACTTCTGTAGGTAGAATCTTATTCAACCAAATCGTACCTAAGCAGTCAGGATATATTAATGAGCTTCTTACGAAGAAATCATTAAGAAACGTTATCGGTAAGATCCTTGCTGATACGGATTTCCCTACCACTGTGAAGTTCTTGGATGCAATGAAAGATCTAGGGTATTCAAACGCATTCAAAGGAGGTCTATCATTCTCTCTTGGAGATATCGTAGTACCTGTAGAGAAAAAGCAGATGATTGCTACTTCAATTGAAACTGTAGACGAAATTAGAGCTAACTATAACATGGGTCTAATTACCGATACAGAACGTTATAACCAGGTAATCGACGTTTGGACTAACACCAACGCCGGATTAACTGAAATGATCATGAGCAGAATGAAAACTGACCAAGGTGGTTTCAACTCTGTATACATGATGCTTGACTCTGGGGCGAGGGGTTCTAAGGAGCAGATCCGTCAGTTATCAGGGATGAGAGGTTTGATGGCAAAACCGCAAAAAGCTGGTTCTACCGGTGCGGAGATCATCGAAAACCCGATCCTTGCAAACTTTAAGGAAGGTCTTTCTATCTTAGAGTACTTTATCTCTACCCACGGTGCTCGTAAGGGTCTTGCGGATACCGCTCTTAAAACTGCCGATGCTGGTTACCTAACCAGAAGATTGGTAGACGTTGCACAGGACGTTATCGTTACAGAAGATGACTGTGGAACATTGAGAGGAACAGAAGTTACTGCACTTAAGAAAAATGACGAGATCGTTGAAAAAATCTCTGAAAGAATCTTAGGTAGAGTATCTCTTCACAATATTTATGATCCTGAAAGTGATGAATTAATCACTGAAGCTGACCAAGTAATTACTGAGCAATTAGCTAAGAGAATTGAGGCAGCAGGATTAGAAGCTGTTGAAGTACGTTCACCACTTACATGTGAAGCTAAAAAAGGAATCTGTGCGAAATGTTACGGTAGAAACTTAGCAACAGGTAAGATGATCCACATGGGTGAGGCAGTAGGTGTTATCGGTGCACAGTCAATTGGGGAACCGGGAACTCAGCTTACGTTGAGAACCTTCCACCAAGGGGGTACCGCAGGTAACGTTTCTGAAAACCCATCTATTGTTGCAAGAAGAGACGGTATCGTAGAAATGGATGAAGTAAGAACAATTACTTCTGAAGATGAAAACGGTAATACAGCTGAGGTTGTAGTTTCTCGTTCAACAGAATTTAGATTGGTTGCTGATAATGAGTCTAGAACTCCATTAATGGTAGCTAACGTACCTTACGGATCTATATTATCTGTGAAACCAGGTGATAAAGTGAAGAAAGGAGATACGATCTGTAGATGGGATCCGTATAACGCGGTTATCATTGCTGAAACTGCAGGTAAGGTAGAATACGAGGATATTATCCAAGGTATTTCATTCCAACTTGAAATTGACGAACAGACAGGATTTGAAGAGAAAGTAATCTCTGAATCTAGAAATAAGAAAGCCGTACCTACTCTTAAAGTGGTAGACTCTAAAGGGGTTGAGCAAAAAGCTTACAACTTACCGGTAGGAGCCCACTTAATGGTAAACGATGGTGAAAAAATTAAGGCTGGTAAAGTCCTAATCAAGATCCCAAGAAAATCTGCAAAAGCAGGGGATATCACCGGAGGTCTTCCGAGAGTTACCGAATTATTCGAAGCAAGAAACCCTTCAAACCCAGCGGTTGTTACTGAAATCGACGGGGTAGTTTCTTACGGAAAAATTAAGAGAGGTAACCGTGAATTGATCGTTGAGGCTAAAACTGGAGAAAGAAAAATTTACTTAGTTAAATTATCTAACCAGATCTTAGTACAGGAGAATGACTTCGTTAGAGCTGGTTCGCCACTTTCTGACGGTTCAATCACTCCAGACGATATCTTAAGAATTAAAGGTCCAACAGCTGTTCAGGAATACTTAGTAAACGAAATCCAGGAAGTTTACCGTCTACAGGGGGTAAAAATCGACGACAAGCACTTCGAAATCATCGTAAGACAGATGATGACAAAAGTATCTATCGTGGATGGAGGTGATACTCAATTCCTAGAAGGAGCTCTTGAGCACAAGTATGACTTCTTGGAAGAGAACAATAGAGTATTCGGTCTTAAAGTAGTAGTAGATGCTGGTGATTCTAAAGAATTCATGCCAGGTCAGATGATTACTGCAAGAGAATTAAGAGATGAAAACTCTAAATTGAGACGTGAAGATCAGAGGTTAGTAGAAGTAAGAGAAGCTCTTCCTGCTACAGCAACTCCTGTACTACAAGGTATTACAAGAGCAGCACTTCAAACGAAATCGTTCATGTCTGCAGCATCGTTCCAGGAAACAACTAAAGTACTTAACGAAGCAGCAGTTGCTGGTAAGATAGATGATCTTAACGGTCTTAAAGAAAATGTAATTGTAGGACACAGAATTCCTGCAGGTACTGGTCTTAAAGAGTATCAGAATGTTATCGTAGGTTCTAAGAAAGAATTCGAAGACCTTAACTAAAATTAATGATTTGAAATTTGGGATTTGAAATTATTTTTATATTTTCACAATCTCAAATTTCGAATTTTAAAAACATAATTTATAACAATGGACAACAATCAAAATCCACAAGACGGAAACATCAACATCGAATTAAACGAAATGGTAGCTGCTGGTATCTATGCTAACTTAGCGTTAGTAAACCACTCTCCATCTGAATTTGTAGTAGACTTTATTCAGTTGATGCCAGGTGTTCAGCAGGCTAAAGTAAGATCAAGAGTAATTCTTGCTCCACTTCACGCTAAAAGAGTATTAAGCGCTCTTCAACAGAACATCGCTAACTACGAGCAGCAGTTCGGAGAAATCAAAGAAGTTGAGCCTTTCGTATTAGGAGGAAACAACGTACAAGCTTAAGATTTTTCTTACAATAAAATAAGAATGCCCTGGTTTTTTACCAGGGCATTTTTTATGTGATATTTTGTTTGGCAAGGCTTAAAATTGATCAATAAAGGATCGAATTAATTAGATTTATTTTCTGTTACAATAAAAATAAGATATAGAAATTAATGTATTGGATTGCAATTAATTCACAAAACTGTTCTTTTTTATAAGTGTTTGCAATTTTCATAATTCTACTATTGATATAGACCTGTAAAATGGGTAAAATATAATATCGATTAGCTTTATTAAGTTTAAATACAAATTGAATATATTTAGTTAATATAGGTTAAACTATCTTGTTTTTCTTAATTAAATTTGTGAAAAATTGAAAGGAATGAAACTTTATCCTATCGCAGCTGCTTTACTATGCATCAATATGTATGCTCAGCAGCAAAATAAACCTCAAGCCAATCAGAAGCATTTACAGGAGCTTTATTTGAAATATGAAAAAGATATTAAGAAAGCCCGTAAGAATTCGAAGTTAATGGGAACTCCTCCAGATCTATATAATGAGGAGGATTATAAAAGAACCATGGATCCTGTTACAGGAAATGTTAATTTTGAAAAATTAGCAAAAGTAAATAAAGATATTTTGATGGGGCAATACAAGGCTACTCAGCCAATGTCTTTTATTGCCGGTAATCAGGGATCTGCTACAGGAAAAATAATTAATGAACCCTGGATTGAAAGAGGACCTTATAATGTAGGAGGAAGAACCAGAGCAATCATGTATGATCCCAATGATCCTACAGGTAAAAGAGTTTTTGCCGGCGGAGTTTCAGGAGGACTTTGGGTGAATCAGGATCCTTCAGTAAGTACAAACGAATGGCAGCCTTTAAGCACATTCTGGGCAAATACTTCTGTGGTATGCATTACTTATGATCCCAACAATTCTCAGACATTTTATGTAGGTACGGGAGAATCATCAACCACTGATGTTGTAGGCTCAGGAATCTGGAAAACTACAAATGGTGGCACTACATGGACTCAGATTTTTACCGTTCCGGTTACTTATGCTTCTAATGGGGTAAGAAATGGGAATTTTTATATCAATGATATTAAAGTAAGAAATAACAACGGGGTTTCAGAAATATATGCAGGAGTAAGCGGTTCTTATGTTGGTATATCCTTTAATGACGGATGGCAGGGATTAAGCCAGGCAGGATTGTATAAATCTGTAGACGGCGGGGCAACATTTACCAAAAACACTAACCTGCTGGCAATGAATACAACAACGAATGTAGTAAGTACAACAGGATATTCTATCCAGCAAATAGAAATTGCAGCTGATAATTCTATATGGCTTTCTACAAGGAGTTCCAGGTTTACAAATATAGATTCAGGAGGTAGAATTTTTAAATCTACTGATGGGAATACTTTCAATCAAATCTATAATGTAGGAAATACTGGCTCAAGAGTTAATTTTACGCTTTCGAAAACGGATGCCAATAAAGCTTACGCTTTTATGCAGGGAGTTGGAACTACTGAGCCTATCAGAATTGTAAAAACAGCGGATGGCGGAGCTACATGGCAGTCTACTTCAGATGTGCCACAAGTTATCAAATTACCTAAAGCTACAGATACAAGTATCCCAACCAATGACTTTACTAGAGGACAGTCTTTTTATGATCTGGTTATAACTACAGACCCTCTGAATGATAATACCCTGTATATTGGAGGTATTGATCTATTTAAATCTACAGATGGAGGCGCTAACTGGGCGCAGATTTCAAAATGGTCTAACAATAATGCTATGGCTAACCTTGCTGTTTCTACGGTACATGCCGATCAGCACGCTATAGTATTTAACCCATTTAATAATTACAATACCGGCCAAATGATGTTTGGAAATGATGGCGGAATCTTCTTTGCTGCCAATAAAGAAAGTATTGGTGCTGTTGGAGGTATGGTAGCCAGAAATACAAGATATAATGTAACCCAGTTCTACGGAGCTGTACTTAATCCTACAAAAACTCCTGCAAATGAGGAATTACTGGCAGGAGCGCAAGATAATGGTTCATGGTGGCTGTATGGTGTGCCACAACCTAACAATTTCCTTACTCTTGCTGCTGCTACTGGAGGAGACGGAATGTACCCGGAGTATGACGATCAGGACTTATATGAAATATCAAGCTATACCAATAATAGCCATTATTTGCTGAACTCAACGCCGAATGCTAATTATCTGATTTCAACTTCTGCTAATAGGAGTATGGGGCATTTTGTAAACGAAATTGCACTGGACAGAATGAATGATGTTTTCTATTCTTACCGTTCAGGGCTTACGCTTTTCAGAACGGCCGGGCTAAGCAGTACTGCGACAACATTCACCAATGATCAGATTAATGTAGGAACGGCACAGAATGGTGAACAGGTTTCATGGCTTAAAATTTCCCCTCATACAACGGCATCTTCTACACTTTTTGTAGGGACTAACCTCGGAAGGCTTTTCAAAATTACCAATGCCAATACCCCATCCTATACATCTACTGTATTAACATCCCCTGCTGCAGGAACTATTTCAGATGTAGAATTTGGGACGAATGAAAATGAAATTTTATTAACATTATCTAATTATAATCAGATTAGCGTATTCTACTCAACAGATGGGGGAACATCATGGCAGAATAAAGAAGGAAACCTACCGGATATGCCGGTAAGAACTATTCTTAGAAATCCGGATGATCCTAATGAAGTATTAGTAGGTACAGAACTGGGAGTATGGGGGACAACAAATTTTCTTTCCGGAGCTCCTACATGGTCATCGGTAACAGGAAATATCGGGAATGTAAGAGTAACAAGTCTGGATTACAGACCTTCTACAAAAACGGTTCTTGTTTCTACTTATGGAAGAGGAGCATGGACAACTCAAAATACGAATACACTGGCTACTTCAGAAACTTCGGGAGTATCCCCAAGAACAGTAAACAGAGTATATCCTAATCCATCCAAGGGAATTGCCCGTTTAAGATTTAACAATGCCAATCATAGTACCGTAGATATCAGTATATTTGATAAAGCTGGAAGGTTGGTATACAGCAAGAAAAATGTAAAATCTGATGAAGAATTCGGTCAGAAAATGACGCCGGGAACTTATATTTTGAAAGCTGAAGATAAAGGAGAAATTGTATTTAGCGGTAATTTCCTGGTAATCGGACGTACTGGAGGTGATGATGATTAAAAAATGAATAATCCATTACTATTAATATTATTTTGGATACTGGCTTCCTGTGGAATGCCAGTATCCAATTTTCAGGATAAAGAAGTATCCGTAATTTCTGCTGAAAAAACGGAATGGTCTGGTGGAAGAGCTGGAGTGAAAGGAATAATGTATACCATAAAACTGAGGAAAAAAAATAATGTTATTATCAAATCTCTGATGGCAGAAGGTAACAAAATTCCATTTAGTCAGAATATATCGGGAGATGTTATTGTAATACAAGGTAGCTTCCAGTATAAAAATAATAATGAGGCCAATGTTGAAGATTTACCGGTAGGATCATCTATAGGAAGTACAAAGAAGACTGTCAATCTTAAAGATAGTTGGATAGAGTATACCTTAGAAAAATCTAATATATCCCATAGGATTAGTATTCCAAAGTTTACTTCGGTAGAAACTTATGAAGAACTGGCACCTTAAAATATCCTTTATTTTTGAATAGAAAACTATTTTTTATCTTTTTATGTATTCCGGTAATCATGTTATTTAATAATATGGCTTACAAGGTTGTTTCGCATGTAAAAAGAAAACTATACGAACATACACAGTATAATATTACCCGGCATTCTTTAAAGAAATCGCAAACCGTATGTTTTACAGAAGATGATCTTGTAAAAGCAGAATGGAAAGAAGATAAAGAATTTGTGCTTAACGGATTTTCTTATGATGTTGTTCGGGTGAGCAAGGTTAATGGGAAAAAACACTTTCTCTGTTACCTTGATAAAAAAGACATTATCATCAATTCATTGGTGGACCTTTCAAAAAAATTAACCGTTAAAAAAAGAAACCTGAGCACCCAGATTGATCTCCCGGGTCATAAGAAAGTTTTGCTTAAAACATCCCGTTTTACCATTCTTGGTGGAAAGGGATCTTTCATTTTTTTAGCGCTGGATTTAAATACAACACACAATCACTATCATCTATTAGAAAGTACTCATTATTTATCCATTAGTATTCCGCCTCCGGAGAATCACTTTGTTTAAAGTGAATATAATATTAATGATAACTAATTTTTAAATAATGAAAAAATATATATGCATAGCAGCAATGTTAGGTTGCGCTATCGCTCATGCTCAACAGGTGCAGGAAGGATCAATTGATGAAGTTAACATCCTTGGTAGAAAGAAAATAAAACAGGAACGTGCAGAATTCAAAAGACACGGACAATCTGTAGAAACGCTTTCCGAAGAAGATCTTAACAGGAATAATCCTGCAGCTATTGATCAAACATTGTCAACAATGCCCGGACTTCAGGTAGATAAACGAACCAATTTTGGTGGACAAAGACTAGTGCTTCGTGGATATGGAAACGATCAGAAGTTCAATAACTGGGGTGTGAAAGCCTACTGGAATAATATGCCGTTAACCAACGCTGAAGGGGTGACTGTTCTGGATGATGTTGACTTCGCCTATGTAACCAATGTAGAAGTTATCAAAGGTCCGGCAGCAACCATGTATGGTGGCGGAGTTGGAGGAGCAGTCCGTTTTTATACCCGTCCTGATTTTACAAAAGGAGCATCCATTTCTGAAAATGCTATGTTCGGAGCATTTAAAACATTCCAGTCCAGAACACAATTGAATGTTGCTGATGAGAATTACTCTGTAAGTGCAGCATACGGACACCTTGAAACGGATGGATACAGACCAAATGGTGGCGGACTGAAAAATTTCTTTAACGTGAATGGTACTGTTAAGCTTGGAAAAAAAGATCAGTTAAGTTTCTTTGCAAGCCAGGCTTATTCCTATGAACATACTTCAGGACAGATTTCATATGATGATTATTATGCAGGAATTGATAACGGGAATCCTGCCTATATCCGAAAAAACTCAGGAACGAAAATAAAATCAACAAGAGTAGGATTGAGTAATATGGTAAGTCTTACTTCTAATTTAAGAAACTATACCACCTTGTTTTATTATAATGCAAATACGGAAAGTGTTTCAGCGGGAGCCTATGGAGTTACAAGCTCTCCGAATGTAGGATTGCGTTCCACTTTTACATTAAAGAATGAGTTTAAGGATTTTGAAAACCGTTTAGATTTTGGAGCGGAAATACAAAATTCAGTATCTACGACTTCAAGCTATCGATTTACCGGTTCTGAAACTGAACCTTTACAGACAACAGGGATGAGTGGGGCTTCCTATTTTAAATATAATAACAATCAATCCACCTACTTTGTGATTGATTATCTTACTTATAAACCCTGGGGACTTACTTTATTGGCAGGGATAAGTGCTAATAGAACAAATTATGATAGAACAGATCTTTATGCATTGCCAGGTTTGATCGCCGGTCGTAAAGACCAGTCATTCAACAAGAAATATGACATGGCGTACACCCCTCACTTTGCTTTGCAGAAAGAATGGAAACATCAGATCTTTAATTTAAGCTATAGTGAAGGGTATAATTCTCCTACCGCAGCCTCTTCATTTATTACTGCTACAAACATGACGAATGATGATTTAAAACCTGAGCGCGCAAGAATGTTTGATTTCAGTGTACATGGGCTTTTACTCAATACAAAGTTAGATTATCGTATTTCTGCATTTAGAATCGACTATTCTGATAAACTTACACAACTGGTTATCCCTAATAGTCCCATTCCGGGGCAAACCTACTGGGCTAATACCGGAAGTCAGAAAAATACGGGACTTGAGTTTAGTATCGGATATCAGTACAGATCAGAGAATTCATTTATCGAAAGAGTAGTTCCGTTTGTAAACCTTTCTTATTACGATGCTAAATATAAATCTTTCACTACTATAGTAGGTGGGAAAGAAGATTCATACAACCACCAAAATGTAGTGGGAGTTCCGAGAAATAAATATGCATTAGGGTTAGATATCTATACCAAGCAGGGTTTTTATCTATTAAATACATATAACTATCTGGGACAGGTATATACTAACTTTAATAACAAAAATCTTGTAAAAGGATTTGGATTACTAAATGCAAAATTAGGATATAAAAAGACCTTTGGGAAGTTTGATGTAGATCTTTATGTGATGGGTAATAATCTTACCAACCAGATTAATTATACGTTCTTATTCCTTGGAAATAACATCAATGATTCAGATAAAGGAAGTAATTATTCAGTTCCTACAGATCTTAATCCGGGGCCTAATAAATCTTATTTCTTTTATGGAGCTAATCTGAAATACAGATTCTGATCTGAAATATAGACTTTTACAAAACTGTTTCATTTTTATGAAACAGTTTTTTTATTACAAATTGTTAATACAGTGAATTATTTTATGGTAAATATTTACATAAAGAAGTTTTTGAGTAGTATTTATGTATTAATAATTAAAGTTTTTTGTTTTTTATCAAATATTTGATCCTGTTTTATATATTTGTTTCAGAATATTGAAGGAAGAAGGATATGAATAATCAATTTATTATTCAGAAATTCGGGTTCTTAGGAAACGATTTTCTGGATGAGTTTCAGAAGCATGCTGTTTTAGCAGATATAAAATCAAAGACTGAAATAGTGAGGGAAGGGCAGAAAAATAAGTATGTCCCTTTTTTGACGAAAGGATCCATAAAAGTTTTCACACTTAACGATGGAAGAGAGCTTATCTATTATTATATTAGAGAAAATGATAGCTGCCTGATGACCTTTTCATCTATTTTTACAGATTATATAAGCAGGGTATATGCTGTTGCAGAGGAAGATTCCGAAGCATTGTTGGTTCCTGTTTCCATTATGCATGAATGGCTGGTGAGATTTCCTGAGATTAATAAATTGTTTTATCGTGAATACGACAGGCGATTTTCAGAAGTAATGAGTATGGTAAACGACGCTGTTTTTCACCGCCTGGACAAAAGAGTTCTTAATTATATCAAACAGCAAATTTCCGTCACTGGGTACAATCCCATAAAGATTACTCACAGGGAAATCGCCAATAATCTTGGAACCTCCAGAGAAGTGGTAAGCAGAGTTTTAAAGAAAATTGAAAGTGATGGAGATATTCTGCAAACAAAAGAAGGAATAAAAGTCGCTGTAAATGACAATGTTAGATTAGTCTAATTTATATTGTTTTAAATCTTTTAAATTTATGATTGATAAAAACTATTTTCTTGGTGACTTTTATCACATATTTTTGAATTGATAACACGATAGATTTGTTATATCATAATTTAATAGAAATTGTAATATGACGAAAGCTCTCTTATTTTTGTCGGTACTTTCATCAGTTTTTGCCTTTGCACAGGAAGATCTGCTGAAAGATATTGATACTGTACAAACCAATACAGATACTTCACAACCTGCATTCAAAGCCTTGCAGATTGTGACCGGACAATCCACTAAACTTGCCGCCAAAAAAGAATGGTATATGGTTGTTGCCCATCGGTTTGGCGATGTAAGCGCCGGTTTTAAAGATTTTTTCGGACTGGATAATGCTTCTACCAAACTGGGGGTGATCTACGGGGTTACAGATGCCATATCTTTAAGCCTGTCCCGGGAAACCAATATGAAAACTTTTGAAGGTGGCATTAAATATAGATTGGTAAAACAAAATGAGAACTTTCCCGTAGATGTTGTTGGCTATCATGTAATGGGTGCCAATACAGCCTTAGATAAAGATACATATCCGCATCTTAGATTCAGTGACAGACTGTCTTATCTTACACAGGCTCTTATTTCCAGAAGATTTAGCGATAAATTTTCATTACAGTTTACCCCTTCATATGTACATAAGAATCTTTATGAACCTACTGTAGAAGATAAAAACCAATTTCTTGCCGGCCTTGGCGGCCGCTATAAAATCTCAAAAAGAATTTCTGTAAATGCAGAATATTTTGTGAATTTCGACAATCACAGTTTTTATAAAAACCCCTTGTCATTAGGAGTGGATATAGAAACCGGGGGACATGTTTTTCAGCTTTTATTTACAAATTCCCAGATCAATTCAGATATCGGGTATCTTACGAATGCATCCGGAAATTGGGGAAAAGGACACATTTTCTTTGGGTTTAACCTTTACAGAGTTTTTTAATATGAGAAAAGGAATATACATACTGGCCATATCATTCGCAGCGATCCTTATTGCCTGTGAAAGCAGAACCTATGAGGAAATTTCAGATAACACCCCTATTATCTTACCTGTAAAATATACAGCAGATATAAAGCCGATTATGGACAATAACTGTATTGGTTGCCACTCTGCAGGAAGTTTTAAACCTTTAGCCACTTATGATCAGGTTAAGAATAATATAGACGGGATTTTAGACCGTATTCAGAGAGCAAATGGAGACCCACAGAAAATGCCTAAAGGCGGTTCGTTATCCGCCACTCAGATTAACACTTTCATTAAGTGGAAAGCTGATGGCTTAACCGAAAACTAAAATATTTGATATGAAAAAACTAACATTATTAAGCGTATTCCTGCTTTTTGGCGGTTACGCTTCAGCCCAGAAATACAGTTCCAAAACCGGTAAACTAACATTTGAAGCATCCGTACCCCTTTTTGAAGATATTTATGCCCAGGATGATGCCAATCTGGTTATTCTTAATGCTGATACCGGAGAAATGGCATCTGTTTCTGTTGTTAAAAATTTCCATTTTAAAACCAAATTAATGGAAGAGCATTTCAATGAAAGCTATGCTGAGTCCGCAAAATTTCCTAAAACTACATTTAAAGGAAAAATTGTAGGCTTCGACAAATCAAAACTTACTGCCAGCCCACAGAAATATACAGTTCAGGGTACCTTAAACTTTCATGGAGTAGATAAAGCGATAACCTCTGCAGCTTCAGTGTATGCAAAGGATGGAAAGATTTATATGCAGGGAAGCTTTGTGGCAAAACCGGCAGATTACAAAGTAACAATACCTAAAGTGGTTACTAAGAAAATTGCTGAAAATGTAAATGTTGAATATAATTATATACTGATAAAATGAGAAACCTGATTATAGCACTGAGTGTATTTCTGGGATCTTTTTTATTGGCCCAGGAGAAATCGAAATCAATATTTGATATTGCCAGAAGTGGAACGGTTTCCGAAGTAAAAGAACTGATGAAGCAGAATCCTGATATCATCAATCAATCCAATGAAAATGGTTTTTCTCCTCTTATTCTAGCTTGTTACAGAGGGAATGTAGAAGTAGCTGAATTTTTAATAGATCATGTAAAAGATGTAAACTATAAAAGCAGAGAAGGAACAGCATTGGCAGGCCTTTCCGTGAAATACAATAAAAAGTTGGTTGAAGATTTACTAAAGAAAAATGCAGATCCCAATATTGCAGATGATACAGGTTCTACACCGTTATTTTGGGCAGTAAAATTCGGGAATAAAGAACTCATTGAACTTCTGCTTAAATATAAAGCTGACAAATCAATAAAAGACTCAATGGGGATGACCCCCTTTGAATATGCCTTACAAACTCACAAGGAAGAAATTATTAACCTCTTAAAAAAATGATATGAAAAAAACTTTACTTACATTAGGATTGCTTATTGCAAATTTTGCATGGGCACAGTTTTCCTCGGGTACAGTAACCCTTGGCGGGACCGGAATGACAGTGAAATTGGAAACTTCACCTACTTTGGTAACTTTGACACTCACAGGAAGCAGTACTTCTTATCTTGCAATAGGAGCAGGAGATGTAGGAATGGCAGCCGGCGCTGATGGATTCATTTATAATACTAATTCTACTACTAATTCAAATCTTGATTACAGTTTTAATGGAATAGGACAGTTTCCAACCGTAGATGCTATTCAGGATTGGACAATTACTTCAAATACTGTAGTAGGGTCTACTCGTACTGTAATAGCTACAAGAAGTTTAGCGGGAAGTGCTGGAGATTATTCAATATCCAATTCAGCAGGGCCGCTGGATATTTTTTTTGCAAAAGGAAATAGCTTAGCAATTTCTCAGCACAGTTCTACAAATAGAGGGTATGCTACATTAACAATGGCAGCAAGTAGTCTGTCTACAAGTGAAATTGCAGCAGCAGAAAATAAGAAAATTGGTCTTTATCCTAATCCGGCTAAGACTATTGTGAATTTCAAAAATGTTGACAAGATCCATTCTCTTGAAATCTATGATGCAACAGGGAGAAAAGTGAAATCTGTAAAACCGGATGGAGAAAATATCAATGTTGAAGATCTTAAGCAGGGAACGTATTATTTTGAAATCAAATTAAAAGATGGGAACTTATCCTACGAAAAGTTAATCAAAGAATAAAAAAACATATCCAGATATTTTTAATAATACCTCTGATTTTTCAGGGGTATTGTTCTTTTATGTATTAATCATAGGTTTTAATAGCCTTTATTCAAGGGCGTTGCCTTATTTTTTTTATATTTGTGTAGTAAGCGGATGCCCATGAAAGTTACTTTTGAAAAATACAATCCATCCTGGAGCAACCAGTTTGAATCCATTAAAAATGAACTGGAGAAAAGTATAGGCTTTTTAGATCCCCAAATACAACATATTGGAAGCACTTCTGTAGAAGGATTATCAGCAAAACCTATTATAGATATTATGATTGGGGTAAAAGATGAATCCGAACTCAATAAATTTCCCCTATTATTACAAGGAAAGGATTATGTGTACTATGAAAAGTACAATAAAGATATGCCGTATCGCCGTTTTTTCATTAAGTTGACAGATAAGCCTCAGAACTTGGGATTTCCGGAAATTATTCATTCAGAAGATGAAATTCCAGAAGAACTTCACAATCATCATCTTCGGATAGCCCATATCCATACCTTCCCTGTTTCATCAGAACATTGGCTCCGTCACATTGCATTCCGGGACTATCTTCGCACTCATCCTGAAGTAAAGGAGGAGTATCAACGATTAAAAGAAAAACTCAGTATAATGGAATGGTTGGATGGCAATGATTATAACGATAGAAAAGATCTATTTATCAAAAGAGAAGAACAGAATGCTGTTCAATGGTATTTAAATAATCAGACAACTTAATACTTTGTCCAATGAGAAAAGATTTAAAGGAAATAGCCAGCCAATTTGCAAAATCCCAAATACTGAATGACTTTATAGAATATGGAGGAGTTGCTGCAGCTATTGAAACTGCTGCTGGAAATGTATATACAGGAATCAGTATAGACACAGCATGTTCTATGGGATTTTGTGCTGAACATAGTGCTGTCGCAGAAATGCTTAAGAATGGAGAATGGTATATCAAAGCTGTAGTGGCAGTGGGAAATGATGGAAATGCAGTTCCACCCTGTGGGCGTTGCAGAGAATTGATGAGTCAGCTGGCTAAAGAAAATCTCAATGCAGTAATAGAAGTGAAAAACGGAGTATTTGTAACCTTGAAAGAATTAATGCCTTACGACTGGAAAGAAGATCTTGACAGAGAATGGTAATTGTAGAATGATAATTTAAAAATAAAGATTCATGGAGTTTAAAACCTTAGCCAATGTTGAATTAGATGACCTTTTAGCAGTATTTAATCTTTCCTTTTCCGATTATATTGTTCCTTTTCATCTTACGAGAGAAATACTTGCAGCGAAAATTGTTGCTGAAAAATTAGATATGAATATTTCAGTAGGTGCTTTTGAAGAAGGAAAATTAGTGAGTTTTATCCTTCAGTCTGAAAAGTTGGAGAATGGCCAGAAAATTATTTACAATGGCGGAACTGGGGTAGTGCCCGAAAGCAGGGGAAAAGGTTTGGTAAGAAAAATGTATGATTTTATCATTCCTGCTTTAAAGGAAAGAGGTGCTACTATACTGTTGCTTGAAGTTATTGAGGGAAATACCGCAGCAATCAGGGCTTATGAAAATTTAGGCTTTAGCATTGTAAGAAAATTGCTTTGTTTTAGAGGGAATATCGATTCCGAAGTGAAAAAATCTACGATCACAATAAATGAAATGAAGGACTTTCAATGGGATAATCTCTGTTCTTTCTGGGATATTGAACCTTCATGGCAGGGGTCTGTTCATGTATTGAATCCTATGCCGGAAAATTATCAGACATTGGGAGCTTATTCAGATGAAAATTTAGTAGGATATATCATTTACAATCCTGGAGCAAGAAGGGTACTTCAGATTGCAGTACACAAAGATTATAGAAAGCAGGGAATTGGGTCGGGACTTTTTACAGCTATAGCCGATGGGCGGCCCATGGCTATCAATAATGTGGATGATACCTCTAAAGAAACAGAGAGATTCCTGGGTGAAAAAATAGGCCTTCAAAACTGGTTATCACAGTTCGAAATGACACGCAGTATTTAACCTGTTTTCCAAAAATAAAAGGTTTTTAATATACTTTTAACCTCTTAAACTTTTCAGGGAGCAGTAGAGAATGTAACTTTGCCGAAAATTTTTAAATAATGAAGCGAGGAATACATTTTTTACTGCTGTTTTTTTCCTTAACGGTTTTTGCTCAGCAAGGAATAATAGACACAGCTCAGGTAGTGGTGCCAGGCCGTCTGAATAGTATTGAAGCCCAGTCGAAACCTTATGTTATCATGATTTCTACCGATGGTTTTCGATATGATTATGCTAAAAAATACAATGCCGAAAACTTGCTGAAACTTTCTGGTAACGGAGTCAGAGCAGAAGCAATGATTCCAAGCTATCCGAGTATTACTTTTCCCAATCACTGGAGTCTTATCACTGGACTCTATCCTTCTCATCATGGTTTAATTGATAACTTTTTCTATGATTATAAGAGAAAGGAAACCTACGCGATGAGCAATAAAAAAAATGCAGAAGACGGAAGCTGGTACGGCGGAATTCCTCTTTGGGGATTAGCCGAGAAGCAGGGGATGGTATCTGCATCCTTAATGTGGGTTGGATCTGCCAGTGATGCAGGCGGAATGAGACCTACTTATTACTATCCTTATCATGAAAAATTTACACCATCCGAAAAAGTAGAAAAAGTAGTGAACTGGCTGAAGCTGCCGGAAGACCAAAGACCCCATTTTATAACATTATACTTCCCGGAAGTAGACGGAAGCGGACATCACTTTGGCCCGGATACCCAGGAAACAGAAACAGCTGTTCATCTGATTGATCAGGCCATTGGAGATCTTGTTCAGAAAGTGAATGATTTAGGATTAAAAAATGTCAATTTTGTTTTTGTTTCAGACCACGGAATGATTAAGGTTGATGGTGGAGCTCCTTTGGAAATTCCAGCGCTTCTTTTTGATAAAAATAGATTCGATTTTTATAATTCTCAGACCCTTTTAAGAGTGTATGTTAAAAATCCGGATGAGGTAAAAACTGTTTATAAAGAATTAAAGGCTCATCAAACAGAGGACTACGAAGTGTATTTAGATAAAAAATTACCAAGATACCTGCATTTTGCTGCAAGAGATGATAAATACAACAGAATAGGCCAGATTCTTCTCCTTCCGAAAGCTCCGAAAATATTTCTGGAAAAAGGAAAGAAATCCTCTGTTGGGAAACATGGATACAATCCAAGAACAGTTCCTGAAATGAAGGCGACTTTCTATGCATGGGGACCGGAATTTAAAAATAATATGGAGATCGGAGAATTTACCAATATCAATATTTATCCTTTGGTGGCTGAGGTTTTAGGGTTAAAGATTGACCAGCCAATTGATGGGAAACTAAAAGTTTTAAGTAAGATTTTAAAAGAAAAAAAATAAGTTTATAAAAAAAATCGCAATATCACAATGTATTGCGATTTTTTTTTATAAACTTTCAGATAAGTTTCGGCGCACCTTTGGTGCGCCGAAACTGTTTCTAATATAATAATTTCAAGATGTAAGCAGATAAATATTAATTAAACTAAATATAGATTATAGTATCGTTAGTTGCTATATCGTTTTTTTATAATTTACATATGAAATTTTCATATCTTTAAAAGTGAATTATTTCGAATTTTATGAAAATTTTTGCTAGTCTAGCAGTAATGTTTTTGATTTGCTGCAAATCCTCCGTTAAAACAGGTTATTTAAATAATGACATGGAAAATGAGTATTCTATAAATCTGAGTCCCAATCAGCAGTTTAGCTTGTTTTATAAATTCGAAGATAATCCTTTGGATCCGGGCAGATGGCTTAGCTATTATGTAACAGAGACCAAAACTAATATTCTCAAAAAAGAAAAAACAAAAATCCTCGCAGATTCCATTTATTGGAGATCGGATAATGTTCTTGTCATCATACCTTATCGTAAAATGATAGAAACCAATCTGGAAGTAGATAAAAAAGAGAATGATAATCAGATTTTAATACATATAAAATAACAACTACATGAAAAAAAACTACATTAGAAATGGGGCAATTGTAATAAGTGCTGTTTTTTTATTGAATGCCTGTCAGCATTTCAATACACAAGCAGACACCAGCCGCCCAGCGTCATCAAATGCTGATGGAATGCTAAAAAAGAAAGAATCAACGGAGCAGGATAAAATTAAAGTTTCAGACGATAAAAAAGCCTATGCTCAGGTACAGAAGGAACAAAGTCTGAAAAAGATGCTTGCTTCTAATGATCCAAAGTTTAACAAAGTTTTTGAAAACTTTGGTGATGGTGCTGAAGAAACTCAGCTTAGAAAGGAGTTGCTGATGAGTATGGCGAAAACTGGGGAAATGGTAATGGGGCACCGTGCGGATAAAAAATTAAGAGAACAGCAAGCAGGGGCCAAAGAGAAAAAAGGAATTGAAGAGATGGCAGAATATAGACGTCAGATAACAATGCCTATTGGTACCAACAAAATGCTCTATGAAGATGGAAATTTACTGAAAGAATATAATAAAGCACTTAACAGTGCTACTCTTAAGCAAGCTAAGCAGAAATCTTCCGTTGCTGCTAAAAATGGAGCTTATTCTATTAACAACGTTGTGTTTACAGAAAGAGGTCCTAATAATATTCCGGGGAGAGACAGAAGTATCGTAGTCTCACCTCAGAACCCTGATAAATGGTACGTAGGATCAGTAGGTGGTGGAGTCTGGATTACTGACAACGCCGGAACAACCTGGAAAAATACTACAGATTTTGCCGTTCCTAATCTGGCTACTTCTACGATTGCCATTTCTCCCCAAAACCCGAATGTTGTTTATGCAGGAACGGGAGAGCCATTTGGTAATTTAGATAAGATTACAGGAACGGGTCTTATAAAATCTACGGATGCAGGAGAGCATTGGACAAGATTACAGAATACTGCTGCTTTTGGTGATGTAGGAAGATTATTGGTAAACCCAGCCAATTCAAATAACCTATTGGCAGCTACTTCAAAAGGAATTTATGTAACCCAGGATGGTGGAACCACCTGGAATCAGACCTTTACAGGATCAACCGTAGCAGGGACTGCTTATGTTTCTACTCAGGATCTTGTTGCAACCAACGATTTCAGTGCCATATATGCTTCTGTTAATACCTTAGGGGTTCTTAAATCTACAGATGGAGGGGCAACCTGGACAAAAGTATTTGATGCACTGGCTCTTAATAAAGCAATAAAAAGAATTGAGATTGCTGTATCTCCGGTTAATCCAAGTAAAATTTATCTGAGCTGCCAGGAAGGCGCAACTACAGGGATATATATGTCTGCTAATGCAGGGACCAGCTTTCAGGCTTTAACTTATAAAACCGGAAACAGTAAGGAAATCCTTGGAGATCAGGGGTGGTATGATAATGCCGTTACGGCTCATCCGTTTAATGAAAATATTATTTATATAGGGGGTGTTTCGGTAGCAAAGGTTACAGTAGATACTACAGATAATTCATACAATGTACTTTCCATTGCAAGTGGTTATAATACAGCATATCTTAACACAGCGGTACATCCTGACCAGCATGGTATTGTTTGTCAGGTTAATCCTGCAAATCCTGCCCAGTTCAGATTATTGCTTACTAATGATGGAGGAGTATATTCTACACAATATAAAACAAACCCGGGGGAAACTCAGGGAGATTGGAGTAATCCTGTTACGGGGCTTAATACTACACAGTTCTACGGTGCAGACAAAAAGAATGGGGCAGATGCTTATGTCACAGGAGCCCAGGATAACGGATCATCAGCTACCATTACAGCTCCGTCATCAAGCACTTCAAACTACTTATCTTTATTGGGTGGAGACGGCTTTGAGGCTCTTTGGAACTATAATAAGCCTAATGAAATGATATTTGGTTCACAGTACAACAACTTTGTAAGAACAGAGCAGGGAGTAAGTACTACAGGCCGTTTTACAGCCAGAAATGCAGATTATGGATCGGCATCATCTCCATTCTATTCAAAATTAGCCAACGCTAATAATAACCCGGATGTTGTATTTACGGTGTCCTCTAAAGGGGTTTGGAAATCTCCGGATTTCGGGAGAACATGGGGGTTGACAACCTTTACAGCAGCCAACAACGGAACATGGAATGGAAATGCTTCATTTGCCACTGTTAAAGTGTCCGTAGCAAATCCTGATGTAGTTTGGGCTGGTTCTGCTGCTTCAGGAGGAACAGGAACAACGTATAAGATCAACGTTTCAAAAGACAATGGATCTACCTTTACTAAAACAACAGGTAATCTGCCAACAACAGGGAGCTACTATATCAGTGGAATTTCAGCATCCAATACAACGGAATCCAGAGCATATGTACTGTTCTCTGTAGCAGATCAGCCAAAGGTGGTTAAAACCAATGATTTTGGTGCAACATGGACAGATATTTCCGGATATAGCACAGGGTCTGTATCCACAGGTTTCCCGAATGTTCCGGTACATAGTTTAATTGAAATGCCATTTGATGACAAAATTCTTTGGGCTGGAACAGATATTGGAATATTTGAAACGGTAGATAGCGGTGTAACATGGTCTCTCGTAACTACTATGCCTCCGGTTTCTATCTGGAACATGAAAATTGTAAATGACCAGGTGGTTCTTGCCACCCATGGTAGGGGAGTATGGACGGCTACTATTCCTGAGTTAGCAACCTATGTGATGCCTGAATACGTAGCACGTCCAATTATAAAAAGTGCAAACCAGGTAGCTATTCATGATACAAAAGCCAAAGCCGTCTTTAATTATACAAATCCACAAATTACAAGTCTGAAGGTATATGTGGATAATACTTATGTATCAACAATTTCCAGTACTCAGCCCAATACCGATTATACATTTACTACTACATCCACTTTATCTGAAGGGGTTCACTCTATTTCAGTTACCGGAGTATATGCTAACGGAACTAAGGAAACAATCAAGGATACAAAATCTTTGGATATTATCAACTTTAACAGTGGAGCATCTGCTATTAATGTTCCTGCCTTTACTACCAATGATGTATATATTGGAGCTGGTAAATTTGTAGTAGATAATGTATCTAATAAATTTACTTATAATGTGTTAAATAATGTTGGGCATCCATATGCAAATTCCACGAATTACCAGACTTATATAAAAACTCCGGTAATTGTAGGACCTGCATCTGCAATGACAATGAGACATATGGCTCTTACAGAAGCACAATATGATTTTGCTTATGTAGAAGGATCTAAAGATCTTATTAATTGGACTACCATGGGGGTTTATGATGAAGCATCATTCAGTAACTGGACCAATGGTGGAGCTGCTCTTCCGGCAGCTAGTGTGAATGAAACTTTATTCCAGAACAGTTCTTTAAATTTAGGAGCATTTGCTCCTGGGGATGAAATTGCTGTGAGACTTCGTTTGGTAAGTGACCCGGAGGTTGCTTCTTATGGATGGCTTATTAAATCTATAGTTCCTACTTCTTCTCTTGGAGTAAAAGATATTGTGAAATCAGAAGAAGGAATTAGATTGGTGCCTAACCCGGCAGATAATGTTACAGGGATTATGCTTCCTGCCAGTAATAAAGGTGATGTGGATGTTTATGTGTACGATGCTTCAGGCAGACAGGTAATGTCTCTGAAGAAACAGAAAGGGCCAAAAATTGATATGGACGTAAAAGGTCTTACAAAAGGTCTTTATCTGGTGCTTGTAAAAACAGGTACAGAGAATAAAGCGCTGAAATTAATTAAAAACTAATTATTATCCTTAAGTTTTAAAACAGGTAGATTTTTAAAAATTTGCTTGTATTAAATAAAAAGACTCTCCTGATTAGAGAGTCTTTTGTTTTCTAATAATTTTATGAATCATAAAATTCCAGCTTATCTTTTCTAATTTCCAGCTTAAAACTGAGATGCAAATTCTTTAGCGAAATCTTCCAATTTAATATTTCCAGTAACAGGAGAATGATGTTCAATAAAATCTTTTTGTACGGTTCCTATCTTCATTCCCAGCCCCATTTCAACGTATAGTTCGGCCATGTCTTGTGGTAAACCGGCTTGCAGCATTCCATTTAAAGAATCTTCATCTGAGAATTCTACCCATGGAAGTGCTGGCTTTTCAATAGCAGTACCCAATACTCTGGCAAAATCAGAAGCTTTGCGGGAGTCGCTTACAATATATCGGATGTTTTTACCTGTTTCATTTTTTACCAATTCTTCCGCTGCTGCTTTAGCAATATCTATTGGATGCACTACAGGAATTTCCGTGTTTTCAGGATAATTACCACCAATAATTCCTGCATTTTTAATCAATGGAATATCATTGAAAAAATTAGTGTAAAAATAGCCTGCTCTTAGGAAAGTAAACGAGGTGTTTTCAAGTTCCTGATAAAGCTTTTCGATATGATGAAGCCCTTTAATAGGTCCATTTTCTACTGGAGATCCGGCTCCAACACTGCTTAGCATTACCGCTCTTTTTACTCCGGAATTCTTTAATGCTTCTGCATAATTTTTTCCGGCATTGATGGTATTCTGAACAATATTCTCAGCACTGATGGCAGGAGGTGTCATCACAAATACGGCATCTGCTCCATTAAATGTTTGGGTTAAGAAATCAACATCTGTGATAGACCCGATAGCAGGTTTTGCTCCTAAAGATTCAATGTCCTGTTTTCTTTCTTCATTGCTGCTGATAACGGTAATATCATGTCCTTGTTCTGCCAATTGCTTTGTTAAAGGTTTGGCAACGTTTCCTAATGATCCTGTGATTATAATTTTCATATGTAAATTTTTATTGTTGTTTAATGTTCTTTGTAACCGCTTAGTAATAAATGCTTTGTGTAAATTGATCAAACAATTGCGATTTCATGATAAATATTTTTTTATTTTCTGATACAAAGTTATATTTGTACTTACTTTTATACAAGTACTTACCCTAAAGTATGTAACTATGGCAGCAATCAAAGAAAGTTCAACCATTCAGGAGAATAAGAAGATCGTACAGGATTGTCCTGTAATGTATGTCATGGAAAGAATTGGCGGATTCTGGAAACCCATCATCCTGTTTAATCTTTCCACAGGAGAAAAAAGATACAGTGAATTGAAAAAAGCAATTCCTGCGGTAACGGAAAAAATGCTGATCCAACATCTTAAACAGTTGGAATCAGATGGTCTCATCATCAGAACCGCAAAACCTGTAGTGCCACCTCATGTTACCTATAAGCTGAGTGAAGCCGGCAATGAACTGGCCCCTGTTATTGATGCAATGGCAGCATGGGCTTTTCAAGACATGGAAAGGAATGATAACAAATGTGCTGATGGAAACAGATATAGGATAGATAAAAATCAGAATGGTTTTAGCCAAAATCTTAAACAATAAAAAAGAGGTTCTTCCAGCTGAAGAACCTCTTTTTATTATATCCTATAGAAAAATTATAATGACTGCATATCAATCACGAAACGGTATCTCACATCGCTTTTCAGCATTCTCTCATACGCTTCATTGATATCCTGCATCTTAATCATCTCAATTTCTGAAACAATATTATGTTCCCCACAGAAATCTAATAATTCCTGAGTTTCAGCAATACCACCGATCACTGATCCTGCCACTGATTTTCTTCCCAAAATCATCGGAACAGTATTCAAAATAGGCTCCAGACCACCTAGATATCCTACAAGAACATGCGTTCCGCTGATATTTAAAGTAGTTACATAAGGATTCACATCGTGCACATAAGGAACCGTGTCAATAATCACATCAAATTTTCCTTTTACAGACTTCATCTGTTCTTCATCTGTAGAAATAATAACATGATCGGCCCCTAATTGTTTAGCATCTTCAGTTTTTCCGGGAGTTCTTGAAAATAAAGTCACTTCAGCACCTAGGCCTTTTGCAAGCTTAATTGCCATGTGCCCTAAACCACCTAGACCTACAACGGCTACTTTTGAATTCGGGCCTACATTCCAGTGTCTCAAAGGTGACCATGTTGTAATTCCAGCACAAAGAAGAGGTGCTACAGCAGCTAGGTCAAGGTTTTTCGGAACTTTTAAAACATGATGAGAGTCTACCACTACCTTTTGGGAATACCCTCCAAAAGTATGACCTCCTGTATGCTTGTCTTTTCCATTATATGTCCCGGTAAATCCGTTTTCACAATATTGTTCAAGATCATGTTGGCAGCTGTTGCAGTGTCCGCAAGAATCTACGATACATCCTACACCTGCAAGATCACCTACTTTAAATTTGGAGACCTCACTTCCTACCTTTGTAATTCTTCCTACAATTTCATGTCCGGGAACAGCAGGGTAGATGGTTCCGCCCCAGTCGTTTCTTGCCGTATGAAGATCAGAATGACATACTCCGCAATATAGAATTTCAATTTCTACATCTTTGGATGTTACCTCTCTTCTTTCAATATTCATTTCTTTCAGGTCTGCTGTGATAGACTCAGCCCCATAAGCTTTTACTGTAAATGTGCTCATTTGATTATTTATTTTATTTAAATTAATAAGTTGGTGTTATAAATTGTTATACTCTTCATCCGTTACAGGTTCCAGCCACTCCACAATTCCGTTTTGTATATTGGGGTTAATGGCAATATGTACGAATTCACTGTCAGGAGCTGCACCATGCCAATGGATGACATTCGGAAGGATATTAACAATATCTCCGGGATGTAAGACCTGTGCAGGCTTTCCTTTTTCCTGATAATAACCAGTTCCTGAAGTTACGATTAAAATTTGTCCGCCTCCGTGGGAATGCCAGTTATTTCTGCATCCGGGTTCAAAGATTACATTTCCGATCTGACAGTTCAGCTGATCTTCATTAGGTTTGAGGATCTGAATCCAGGCTGTTCCTCCTGAAAAATAATCTGAAGGAGCCTTTTCGCCCCTTGGAAAAATATTGGTATTAAAAGTTTCCATAACGGTACAAAATTCGAAACTTTCCGGTAAACTGAACTTATACAGATTACCGAATTACTTACCAATTTTACATACACGATATCTGTTATGCCGGAAATTGGTAATTTTGAATGGTAAATAAAATATACTTCATGGAAAATCAGGAGGTTGAAATCTATAACAGCGTTTCGGAATATAATAAAATGGCCAATCATGAAACATTGCATCCGTTGGTCAATGTAATTGATTTTTCCAAATCAGATCCCATCTGCCAATACAGAAGAAAATTTGGTTTTTATACCGTTTTTCTGAAAGATGTGATGTGTGGAGACATGCAGTATGGAAAACACAGTTATGATTATCAGGAAGGGACATTGGTTTTCATTGCACCCGGGCAGACGTATGGGATTTACAATCAGGGAAAATCTGTTCAGCCGGCAGGTTTTGCATTGATTTTCCACCCCGATCTTTTAAAAGCAACCAATCTTGGGAAAAATATAAAAGATTA
Organism: Chryseobacterium sp. StRB126; assembly: GCF_000829375.1. NCBI lineage: Bacteria > Pseudomonadati > Bacteroidota > Flavobacteriia > Flavobacteriales > Weeksellaceae > Chryseobacterium > Chryseobacterium sp. StRB126. The sequence continues at coordinate 4,995,992 of NZ_AP014624.1, read as the reverse complement.
TAATTTCTTTTCCTATGATGTACATGAAGCATTGCACCTTTCAGAAAAGGAGAGAGAAATTATTCTGGATTGTTTTAAAAATATAAAGCACGAGCTTGAGCAATCCATTGACAAGCACAGTAAGTCGTTAATTGTAAATAATATTGAACTGTTTCTGAATTACTGTATGCGTTTTTATGACCGACAGTTTATCACCAGGGATCATATCAACCAAGGTGTGATTGGGAAATTTGAGAATCTTGTTGATGCGTATTTAAAATCGGATAATCCTAAAAATATTGGTTTTCCTATGGTGAATTACTTTGCAGAAAAACTGAATCTCTCAGCGAATTATTTCGGAGACCTTATCAAAAAAGAATTAGGGATTTCCCCTCAGGAATTTATTCACAATAAACTCATCGATATCGCTAAAGAGCAGATCTTAGATCAAGGAAAATCAATTAGTGAGATTTCCTATGATCTGGGCTTTAAATATCCACAGCACTTTACAAGATTATTCAAAACCAAAGTAGGAGTTTCTCCAAGTGAATACAAAACTTTGAATTGAGTTTTAAACACAAATGTTTTTCAGAAGAAACCCCAATTTATTGGTGGAAATTAGTGTATTGATTAGGGGTATTAGTGTTTAATTAGCGATATAAATTTTCTATTTTCAAAAAACAGAATTATCTTTAGTGTAAAGTTTTTACAGTTTAAAAAATGAGCTCACAACCTATAGAAACAGTGGTTCTCAATACCAAATTTGGAAAAATTACAGCATTCAAAGAAAATGGAGTCATCAGGGCAAAGAGTATTCGGTATGCCCGCTCAAAAAGATTTCAAAAGCCTGTTCCGGTAGAGCATTTTACTTTTGATATTAGATTTCAGAATAAAACCCCGGTTTGTCCTCAGAAACTGAGCCCACTTGTGGAAAAAATGATTGGAGCAACCCCTGTTGAAGAATTTGAGCCGGATGAATCTACCCAATATCTTTCTATAACCCGGCCTGAAAATATTAATGAAAAAGAGAGACTTCCGGTGGTTGTCTGGATTCATGGAGGTTCTCATGAAATTGGATGTGGTGATCTTCCGACTGCTGATCCTGCAGAATGGGTAAAAGAACAGCAGATCATTGTTGTTACAGTTTCCTATCGCCTGGGACTCTTTGGTTTTTTAGGTGGTGATGAAAAAAGGCCTCCCAATTTAGGATTATTGGATATGATTGAAGCTTTGAAATGGATTAAAACCAATATTGCAGACTTTGGAGGTGATCCGGAAAATGTGACCTTGCTTGGTCAGTCTTCAGGTGGTGACGCAATTGCCCATCTGATGATATCTGAAGAGGTAGACAAACTATTTCAGCGGGTCATTATTCAAAGTGCTCCTCTGGGATTACGTCATAAAAGACAGAAAATGTCAGCTGAATTTCTGATGAAAACAGAAGAGATTAAAGATGAGGTTGATGTTTATAAAATGATGAATGATTATGGAAAATTCGTTCCTTCTGTGATTAAATATGGACTGAAGGCAGCCATGCCTTTTAGTACTCAGTATGGATTTCCGCCTTTATGCAAGGAAGAAGAATCTGTTGAAAAATGGAGAGAAAATGCAAAAAAATATGATGTACTGATTGGTTTAAACAATGATGAAACAGCATTCTATCTCAAAACTTCAGAAGCTTTAAATAAATACTTTGGAAAAGGATGGGGACTGAAAATTATGGATAAAACGGTTGAAAAAACTACAGAATTCATCTATGGAATCCCAGCCAGACAATTTGCAGAAAATCATGCAAAAGGAGGCGGAAATGCCTATTTATTCAGAATACATTCCAACCTAAAGGAGAATGCTATTGGAGCTCCTCATTGTATTGATCTTCCTTTAATTTTCGGAAACGAATCTGCCTGGAAATCCTCGGAAATGCTGAAGAATATTCCTTGGGAACGCATTCATGAACATGGAACAATGCTCAGAGCGTTATGGGCAGAATTTGCCAGAACCGGAAAGATTTCAAATCAATCGGAACGACCGGAAATTCTAAAAATAGAAAAAATAGAATCGTAAATAAATGAGAGAAAAAGCTTCTTAATTTTAATAATATTGTGTTTTTTTTATAATTTAATTATCTTATTTAGTTGTTTTGTAGTTGATTATAAATCACGATGATTTTTTTTTATTATATTTATAAAACCAAATTCTAAAATATTAAACTATGAAATCAACAAAACATCAAAACGCAAGAAAAATTAACAGAGAGGAACTTAAACACTTAAAAGGAGGAATCATCATCAGAGATAGAGTATGCTGTTTTTATAACGAAGACAATTACTGCTGTGAGTGGGCTCAGGATTTATGGAGCTGCCGTGGCATTAAATGCTAATATTCTATATCATACAAAACTGAAGCGGCTGTCTCAAAAGTCATAAAACATTCTGAGAGAAATGAAGAATCTCTAAAAATTTAAAGATTAATATTCTTTATCATGTTCAGAATTATACTTTTGAGACAGTCGCTTTTATATACTATTTTTATTCAGGAATCCAGACGCTTACATTTCCGGCGGGAACAGGAAAATCTCCCCAGCCATTTTCATCAATAGTTATTTTATTTTTGAATCTTTTTAATAGATCTTTAAATTTCTTTCCTGCATAACGTTTTCCAACTTCCATAGGTTTATGATAAGAATCCTTATTGCTGAGTACTACAGCACATCCTGAGTGCATATCATCTCCGCCACGTACCCACCCCAGGCAGTTGGAGTCCTCAAAATAGTCATATTGCTCACCATAGGCATGATCTTTTCTTGCCTTTAAAAGTTCTTCAATACCATCTACTTTCGGCATAAATATTTCCTGATCATTTCCTTCCCTATCTTTATCAATATAATGAGTTCCATATAAATCCGGATAAAAAATACACGGATAACCACCTTTTCGCAATAAAATTAAAGCATAGGCAATGGGTTTGAACCAAGGTTCTACCGGAGCTTCAAGAGCCTGAAGTGGTTGGGTATCATGATTGGCAACAAGACTTACGGCATGGAGCGGATCAGCCTGTGTAAGAGTCTCGTCAAAAATTTTTCTGAGGTCATAGGAACCACCTTCTTTAGAGGCATTATGAAAGTTGTTTTGCAGCGAGCTGTCAAAAAGACTCATACAACCTTCTGTTACTTCAATATATTTTTGAAGCAGATGAAGATATCCGGGAGCCCAATACTCTCCCACGGCAAAAATATTTTTCTCAGAATTGGAGCGGAGTAAGGTAAGCCATTCCTTATAAAAATCAAATGAAATATGTTTTAGGGCATCAAGACGAACTCCATCAAAATCGGTTTCATTAAAATACCATTTAGCCCAAGTGTTAAGTTCTTCCCGTACAAAAGGATTTCTGTGCTCAATATCATTATACATCAGATAATCGTAGTTACCTTTTTCATCATGGATCATTTCCTCCCAATCGTCACCATATTCGGACTGTATTTTATAAATATGAGATTCCATACCTTCTGCATAATCTACACCACTGAAACAGGTAAAGTTCCATTCAAAATCAGAATACTTTTTTCCTCTTCCGGGAAACGTAAATTTAGTGTAGGATTCTATTTCCAAAACATCGGAAATCACTTTTTCCCTGTTATTTTCATCTACCTTTACTACTTTGAATTTTTCCAGTTCATCGCCTCCCGCCTTGTGACCTAACACAATATCTACAATAACTCCTATGTTTTGTTTTTTTAAAGCATTGATGGTTTTTAGATACTCTTTTTTAGTGCCATATTTAGTTGGGATGGTTCCTTTCTGGTCAAATTCACCAAGGTCATAGAGATCATAAGTATCATACCCTACCGAATATCCGCCATTGCTTCCTTTATAGGCAGGAGGAAACCATACAGAAGTTATTCCCAGTTTAGCCAAATATTTCGCCTGTTTTTCGGCTTCTTTCCATAGTTTTCCATCACCTTCAGAATACCAGTGGAAAAATTGAATCATTGTTGGGTTCATATAATTTGCTGATTTGGTGACTACAAGTTAGCGAAAAAATATAACCTGTTAATTTTCGAATTATTTAAACGGGATTTTTAGTTGAACAGAAACAAGTTTTTTTTCTTCTGTATTTAACTGGGAAAGAGACAAGCCAAGCAAACGAACCGCTTTATCAAAAGGACGAAGCTCCCAAAGTTTTTTTCCGGTACTGAAATATTCTTCCGGAGACGTAAAATACTCCTCTCTGGTTATACTTCTTGTAAAAAGCGAGAAATCTTTATACTTAATTTTTAAGGTTAACGTTCTTCCGAGAATATTGTTTTTCTGTAAACGTTGATGAAGTTCCTCACTCAGACTTTCCAGTTTTTCATTGATTTGCTGTTCATCAAAAAGATCTTCAAAAAAAGTTCTTTCTACCGCTACACTTTTCTGAATCCGATGAGGTTTTACTTCAGAAGTATGAATGCCACGAACTACATTGTAATAATGCATCCCGGATTTCCCGAAGATTCTTACCAGATCTTCCAAGGATCTTTTCTTTAAATCTTTGCCCTTATAGATGCCTAAACTAAACATTTTGTTGGCTGTAACCTTTCCAACTCCATAAAATTTTTCCACAGGTAATTCTTCAAGAAAACTTTCCATTTTATCGGGATGGATGGTCTTCTGGCCATTGGGTTTATTGATGTCGGAAGCTACTTTGGCCAAAAATTTATTCACAGAAATTCCCGCAGAGGCGGTTAGACCTGTTTGTTCAAATATTTTCTGGCGAATCTCTTTTGCAATCTGATTGGCAGATTCTATTCCTTTTTTATTTTCGGTGACATCAAGATAGGCTTCATCCAGAGATAATGGCTCTACAAGGTCGGTATACTCATAAAAGATCTCGCGGATCATTTTTGAAATCTCCTTATATCGGGCAAAACGAGGCGGAACAAAAATCAGATCCGGACATTTCTCTTTGGCTGTTTTACTGGGCATGGCAGAGCGAACTCCGTATTTCCGGGCTTCATAACTTGCTGCAGCTACCACACCTCGGTGCTGTCCCCCTACGGCAATTGCTTTTCCTTTCAATGCAGGATTGTCATGCTGCTCCACAGATGCATAAAATGCATCCATATCCACGTGAATAATTTTACGAAGCGGCAAAGAAAAATCCATATTACAAAGATATGGATTCCTGTATTTATTTATAGAAGGGAAGCCAGAGGCTGGAAGAGGGAAGTTAATAAGGTCGATATGGAAAAGTATGACCAATTGATTGAAAAGTGATTAAATGGCAGAATAGTAATAAATAACATGTCAATCACTCCCATCTTCCAGTCTCCATCTTGTTACCCTTTCAGTCTCATGGTAAGAAGATGAGGTTCAAAACCTGCTTTTTCATAAGCTTTTACAGCAGATTCATTTTCAGCGTAAACATCCAGTCTCACTTCTGAAATATTTCTGGATTTTGCCCAGCTGATCAGTTTATCTGTAATTATTTTATTGATACCTTTTCCCCTGTACTCAGGTTTCACATACATGAACCCCAGATAAGCGTATTTTTCAAATTTATAATAATAATTTTCTGTCTTTTTGATAAGGGCATATCCTGAGCTGATGATTTCGTTATTTTCTTCAGCAATAATTAAGATTGCGTCCGGAGATTGTATAAATTCATTCAGATCGTAATAATGAATTTCGCCATCAATTAATGTGCTGTTAAAAGGTCTTTCTGCAGAAACAATTCCCTGCTCAAATGTTAAAAGGATTTCTAAATCCTGTTCTGTTGCTTCTCTTATGATCATGGTATAAAAAATAAGTGAAGTTTAAACATTCTACTTTTATAGAGTATTTAAACTTCAAGGTTTTTGAGATGTTGAAAATTATTTTAAAAGATTATCTATGGTCTGCTGAATCTCAGGATCTTCCGGAGAAATAGCATAATATTTTGCGATAGCCGATTTTTGATCGATAATCATATATCTTGGAATCCAGTTCAGATCCACATAATTATTGAAATCATTTTTCCAGCCTGATGCAAACCAATAGTTGTCCTTTTCCTTCATATTGAATCTTACAAGGCTCTTATCGAATCCTTCTTTAGATCTTTCCAGAGATAGGAAAACAAAATCAACATTAGGGTTGTTTTTTTCTAAGAGTTCAGCTTTTGGTAATGCCTGAAGACAGTCTCTGCACCATCCGGCCCAAAAGTCGATGACTAAAACTTTTCCTTTATGCTGATCCAGAATTTCCTGGATGGTAATTGTTTTTCCTTCCTCATCTTCCAGCTTTTGCTTTAGAGCTTCTTTGGAAAATCCGGTTTTAAGAGCAGTAGGAATTTTTTGTGAATAGCTCAAGCCAAACATACCTACCATAAAAATTAATAACAGCTTTTTCATTCTACAATTTCATTTACACAAAACTAAGCAATGTGTTGCAATCTGATATTGATTTTTTATGAATTAGGAAAAATTTATATTATTGAAGATTTCTATTGATAGTCTCTAATCAAGCCTTTCACTACTGCGATAACATTCGGCATAGCTTTATTGGCTGCATTCAAAACTTCTTCGTGAGAAACAGCGAAAGCAATATCCGGTCCACCAAGATCAGTAATCACGGAAATACAAAATACCTCCATGCCCATGTGTCTGGCAACAATTACTTCAGGAACGGTACTCATTCCTACCATATCACCGCCAATGGCTTTAATCATTCCATATTCGGCAGGCGTTTCAAAAGTAGGACCCTGCAGGGCAACGTAGATTCCCTGATGGATTTTAATATTATTTTCTGCAGCAGCCTGTTCTGCTACAGTAATCATTTTTTTATTGTAAGGTTCGCTCATGTCCACAAAACGTGGGCCTAGTTCATCGATATTTTTTCCACGAAGCGGATGTTCAGGCATCATATTGATATGATCTTTTAAAATAACGATATCTGCAATGCTATAATCAGGGTTTACTCCGCCACAAGCGTTAGAAAGAGCAAGGTTTTTAATTCCCAGCAAATAAAAAACTCTGATAGGAAAAGTTACAGTTTCCATAGAATGTCCTTCATAATAATGAAAACGGCCACTCATCATCAGTACTTTTTTCCCTTCCAGAATTCCGTAGATCAGTTTTCCGGTATGTCCGGCAACAGTAGTCTGTGGAAAATTAGGGATGTCTTTGTACTCTAAAACATGGATTGGTTCTACTTCATTTTGCAGTTTTCCAAGTCCGGATCCTAAAACAACAGCAAAATCAGGAGTGTCCTGAATGATATTTCTAATGAAATCAGCTGTCTCATGAATTTTTTCTAACATAATCTAAGATGATTTGATTGAATTCTTCCTTCTTATCAATAACAACATTGATAGGCCAGTAGTAAACAATTTCTCTAAGATAATCAAAAGTTTTCAGACGGACGTAATCTTTCTCTGTGGTTAATATCAGCTTATATTCTCCTAATTTCTTATACTCCGCAAGGATTTTTTTAATATCATCATCCGTAAAATTATGATGATCTCTAAATTTCAGATGGGTAACCCTTTTTGAAAATTTCCCCAGATGTTCCAGAAGCGGTTTAGGATTCGCAATTCCGGTAATTAATAAAATATCGTAATAGTTCAGGTTGTTATCCGGAAGCATTTTATCTTTTCCGTATACATTCTCGTCATAACCAATGGATGAAAAGAATACTTTTTGGTTATAAGAAGGCCTGATCCTTGAAATATAATACCTTTTGGTTTCTTCCGTCAGTTCATCAGGGCATTTACTTACCATGATGATATCTGCTCTTTTGGCTCCGGCTCGGGATTCTCTAAGGTCTCCGGCAGGAAGAAGATAGTCTTTAAAAAACGGATCGTTAAAATCAGTCATCAAAATATTGAATCCTGCTTTAATGGCACGGTGCTGCATCGCATCATCCAATATCAGCGCTCCAAGATCCATATCTTCGATCACTTTTTTGGCTCCGGGAACACGTTCTTCTGAAACAGCAATCACAAAACGGTTTTTGAAGCGTTCAAAAAGCTGCATGGCTTCATCTCCTACAATTTTGTAGTTGCTCTCATAATTCGTTACTTCATAGCCTTTGGTGAGCCTTCCGTAGCCTCGTGACAGGACTCCGGTTCTGTAATGTTTGGATAAGAACTGAGCAAGATACATCACCATGGGTGATTTTCCGCTTCCGCCCACAGAAAGATTTCCGACATTGATTATCGGTGTCTTGAATTTTGTCGATTTAAAAATCCCCAGATCATACATTGTGTTTCGGATACCCGTTACCATATGATAAGCAAGGGAAAAAGGATAAAGGTACCATCTTTTCATACGAATGCAAAAATAGGAATTTTCATAAGCATAGGAGTAATATTATCAAAGACTTTTCAACAAATATTTCGTTAAATTAAAGTATTTTTGTGGAGTTATACCCATACATTGAGATACTTTATAGAATTTTCTTACAACGGAAAGAATTATTTCGGCTATCAGATACAGCCGGATGCTATTTCCGTGCAGGAAGAATTGGAAAAAGCACTTTCCACCATTTTAAGAGAAGAGATTAAAACAACAGGGGCCGGAAGAACAGATACCGGTGTTCATGCTAAAAAAAATATTTGCACACTTTGATACAGATCAGGAGCTGAGTGATGAACTTCCACGCAGGCTGAACAGTTTTCTTCCGCCAGATATTTCCATTAAAAGAATTTTTAAGGTGAAAGATGATTTTCATGCCCGTTTTGATGCAACGTACCGAACGTATGAATATTATATTTCGCTTTCGAAAAATCCGTTTACTCAGGAATCTGCGTGGCAGCACTGGAAAAGACCTATGGATATCGATACAATGAATGAAGCCTGTAAAATTCTTTTTGAATATGAGGATTTTACCAGTTTTGCCAAATTAAAAACCGACAATAAAACCAATATCTGCAAAATGTATAAAGCAGAATGGGAACAGAACGGAACAGAACTGAAATTCACAGTTTCAGCCAACCGTTTTCTAAGAAATATGGTTCGTGCTATTGTAGGCACAATGGTAGAAATTGGTACCGGAAAACTGAAACCTGAAGATCTGCGAAGGGTTATTGAGGATAAAAACCGGAACGCTGCCGGAACTTCTGCTCCTGCCCACGGATTATATCTTGTGGATGTAGGCTATGAATTTTAAATAAAAACTAAAAAACTATAGTCATGTTATCAATTTTTATTCTCATTGGAGCTTACCGGTATTATGCACGGTTAGCTGAAAAATTCGGAAAAGTAAAATGGCAGCTTGGCCTTTTGGCTATAGGAGTTTATCTCGGGACTCAGATCATTTTAGGAATGTCTTACGGAGTTTATATCGCTTCCACAGACCCTGATGCTGCAAATAATATGAATTATACAGGATTTTCCGCAGCGAATCTTGTCGGGTGGTTAATTTCTCTTTTGGCTGTCTGGGGAGTTTATCTGCTTCTTGAACAAAAATATAAAAAAGAGAATCTGCAAAAGCCATCCATGGAAATCCAGAAGATAGGGGAAGCTTCAGAAGCTTCACAGAAATAAAAATAAGTTTTTTAAATGTTTGAATAATCTCAGTACAAACAAAGTTATCTACAAAAGATATTCATTCTGTAAATGATAGATATCTTATATTTTCTATGGTGATTTACAAAAGTTGTACAGGCTGGCAACTTATAAAATCTTATTTTTGCATAGAATTTTAATTCTTTTCTTCTATTCGTATAATGAAAAAACAAGATACCTGGGGAATTGTTAAAAGGCTGTTCTTTATCGGAATGAAGTTTCGTTCTTGGTTCATCCTTACCTTAATCATCTCCGTCATACTTTCAATAGTTTCTACCTATAGACCATATCTTACGATGGAAGTGGTAGATAATGATATCACAAAGCTGCAGGATAAAGCCGTGATGATGAAGCATATCTATATCCTTGTGGGATTGGTATTTGCGGAAACAATTCTGAACTTTTTCCTGGTTTATTTCTCTAATTTTATTTCACAGAATGTAATTCGTGATATCCGTGAAAGACTATATTCCAAACTGATTTATTTTAAAACATCATTTTTTGATAAAACACCAATTGGTCAATTGGTAACCCGTGCCGTAGGGGATGTGGAAACAATTGCTACCGTTTATACAGATGGTTTCCTGATGGTTTTCGGAGATATTCTGAGAATTGTATTTGTTTTGATCATGATGTTCAATACGAATGTTCACCTAAGTTATATTACATTGGCAATTCTGCCTTTAATGGTTGTCATTACAAGATTTTTTCAAAAGAGATTAAAGAAAGCTTTTGGAGACGAAAGGAATTGGACCTCTACACAAAATTCATTTGTACAGGAAAGACTGGCGGGAATGTCAATTATTCAGGTATTCAACAGACAGGAATCTGAATTTAAAAAATTTGATGATATTAATATTACCCTGAAAAGTGCATTACTGAGAACTGTTTTCATCTTCTCATTATTCTTTCCGGTAGTAGAACTTATTTCTTCACTATTTATAGGGTTTATCCTGTTTTATGGTGGATATATTACGATCAGTGCCGGGGTGGTGATCGCTTTTATTCAATATATTTCAATGCTGATCCGCCCTTTAAGGCAGATTGCAGACCGTTTCAACAATATTCAGAGAGGAATTGTAGGAGCGGAAAGAGTATTGGGATTAATGGATGAAGAAAATTCGATGACCAATACAGGAACCGTGAAAAAAGACCACTTTGCCGGTAAAATTGAATTTCAGAAAGTACATTTTGCCTATGATGAAAAACAGGAAGTACTAAAAGGGATCGATTTTAAAGTGAATCCGGGAGAAACTGTTGCCATTGTAGGAGCAACGGGTGCCGGGAAATCTACAATTATCAGCTTGATTACAAGGCTTTATGATATCAATTCAGGAAATATTCTTATCGATGATGTGGATTTGAAAGACTATGAATTATATAATTTGAGAAGCCACATCGGAGTAGTATTGCAGGATGTATTCCTTTTCCATGGAAGTATTTTTGAAAACCTTGCTTTCGGTGATGATAGCATTACCCTTGAAAAAATAAAGGCTGGAGCTAAAGAGATTGAAGTAGATCAGTTTATAGAGCAGCTTCCAGGTGGATATGATTATGTAGTAAGTGAAAGAGGTTCATCCATTTCATTAGGACAAAGACAATTACTATCGTTCTTAAGAGCATATTTATCTGATCCAAAAATTCTGATTCTGGATGAAGCAACTTCTTCCATCGATCATGAAAGTGAAAAACTGATCCAGAGAGCGACAGAAAAAATTACTAAAAACAGAACGTCTATTATTATTGCCCACAGGCTTTCCACGATTGAAAAAGCAGATAAGATTATTGTAATGGAGCATGGTAAAATTGTAGAAGAAGGGAAGCATCTTGAGCTTTTGGATAGGAATGGTTATTACGCTACTTTATATAAAGCCCAGCTGCGTCATGAAGTAGAACTGGAAGAAGAAAAAGAATCAAAATAAAAGATTATTTAAAACCATAAAAAAAGAGAGCTTTACGCTCTCTTTTTTGTTATTGAAGTGATTAGAATTGTAATTTTTTTGTCATTACTTTTCCATCCTTTAGAACTGCATTCACCGTGATGATGGTGTTCTTTTGATTGATTGGTACTCTGAATTCTGAACTGTTGATATCAGCTTTGTCAACCAATAGTTTTCCTGATGCATCATAGATATGTAATGAAGAAATTTTGGAATCACTTTTTACATACACTGAACTTTCATCCTTGGTGATGAATGAATTATTCTTTGAAGCCACATCGTTTACAGCTAATGATGCCTGTGGTACTATGGTTACAGAATAATCTTCTACCTGTCCATATTTTGGTGTGTAACATGATGTAATGACGATACCTGCATCACCAATAACTCTCATTCTTAAAGGGGTATTCAATACAGCATTGGAAGGTGGGGTTACAGAAGCGGTAGCCAATGAACCACTCGCTACTCCTGTTTGGTTCAAAATTAGCTCTGTAGTTTCATCAAACTGACCATCATTGTTGTAGTCAATATATGCTTTTATAGTGTGGTTGTTGCTTGTTCCCGGAGCAACAGTGATTGTGGTTGCCGTATTGTTAGGAATTGTTGTTTTACTGGTCCCCAGGCAGTAGCTTCCGGTAAAGTTTTCATAGAAATTATTGATGGCCTGTTTGTAATTGTTGGAGGAGTTATTAATACTTCCAAACTTTACTGAAGTGATTCCTATATTATAATTTCCAGGAGTGCTTATTGTTGTTGGAGTACATGCGCTGGTAAGGGATACATTATTATTAGGGGTTGTACTGGCAGCAACCGGAGAGTTGATTAAGGATTGTCTGAACTTAAGAAGTTGTGCTGTTGCACGATCTGTTTGTCCCTGTGTAAACAAATCTCTAAAGCAAAAAGTATAAGACATTACATTTCTTTCTCCACCAGCGTATACCAGGCTGGTGCAAGGATTGATTTGTCCGGTTTGACAGTTTCTTGGAACAGAAGAATGATAAAGACTTTTCATAGGTTCGGTGTCGCATACCAAATCACCATTCAAAGTACAGTCGGTATTTACAGGGCAGTCTCCGGTAGTAGCATTATAACCTTCGTGAGTATGTCTTAAACCTAAAGCATGACCAAATTCGTGAGCCAAAGTTTGTGCATTCACTGCTGAAGCACTGGTTGCCATAAAAGAATAATCATTGCTTCCCCCTGGATAATAAGCATATCCATTCAATGCTCCTGCGCTTGAAGTCAGCTTTTTAACAACGTAGATGTTGTAATACTTGTTCGTGTCCCATTGCCCCATAGCAGTAATTTCTGTTGCAAGGACAGCATTGGTGGTATTGTCGTCATTTACTCCGCCACTTACATATTTTGGAAGTGCTGAAGCATCAATTCTATTGATTCCATTAGTTGGATTACAATTAGGATCTATCTTCGCAAAAACGAATTTTACAGGTAATGCAGAGCTTGTAGCCGCCATTCCACTGGATGAGTTTCCTGCAAAAACACCATTGGTATAATTTACCCAGGCAATAATATCTGCATCAGACTTGTTATTAACATTTCCTATTGGGCTTCCATCTCCTACCACATGTACAACGATAGGAATTTCATATACCTGATTCTGACCATTCTTTGCGGCCAGTTTTCCAGTTTTTATCATTTTAGATAATTCCAGATTGAAGGCGTCATCCTGGATCTTTTCGTTCGGGAACTTTGCGTAATGTTTTTTCATTAGTTCATCAGTTCCGCACTCTAGAAATTCTACATTCTGTGAATAAAAGTTCGAAGATAAAGTTGCTGTAATAAGCAGAAATAATAGTTTTTTCAAAGTTATTTATTTAAAGTGTTGTTTTTATTCACCAAAAATAAATAAAAAAACGATAAAGATCAGCGCTTTTTAAAACTGCAGAAAATAAAGTTTTGAATAGTCTCGAAAGGGGTTGTGTGATCTTCAGTAATACATTGTATTTTTTCGAAACCTTCTGTAAATTTTTCAGAAAGAGATTCCTCATCATATTGCTGAATATCCAGACCGCTGCATTTGGCAGGTCCGTTTTTGGAAAAAGTTCCCAAGACCAGATAGCCGGTAATGTTTTTCTTTGCAATATCAATATATTTTGAGACCTGTTCCGGAGTAGTCAGGAAGTGGAAAGCTGCTCTGTCATGCCAGATGTAATAAGTTTCTGTAGGTTGAAAAGCGGTAATGTCTGTAGCAATCCATTTTATTTTATCAGCTTTGTCACCCAATCTTTGTTTTGCTTTTTCCAAAGCTTTGACAGAGATATCCAGTACTGTGATATTTTCATAGCCTTCTTCAAGCAGAAAATCAACCAGATTACTGTCTCCACCGCCAATGTCTATGATTTTAGCCTCTTTTCCCAATCCGAAGGAATTAATAAAATCAAGTGAGGTCTGAGGCTTTTTCTGAGTCCAGCTTACCTGATCCGGATTTTTAGTCTCATACACATTTTCCCAATGGTTTTTATTGTCGGAAGAATTCATTAGTCTTTTAGCTGATTATTTATTTCTTCAAATTTATTAATTAATCCGTCAATTTTTCCCTCTTGCTTCTTTATTGTTTTAGGTCTGATATAAAACCAGTTGAAGCCTATCCATATTAAGGTTACAGCGTACGCTAAAATTCCTGAAACAGATGACATTTTTGAGGTGTATTCATACATATAAAGGCATATTCCTGAAAACAGCATGATGAAATACAGGTTAAGCATGGTGGTCTGCATAAATTTTTGTTGATTCTTTACCTGATATAAATTTTGAAGGTATTCATGATTGGATTGAGTGTTGTCAATTTTATAAAAGACTGTAAACATTCTGTTATAAGCCAACAGAAAAATAACCATAGCCAGAATCACAAGCACGATTCCAATTTTTGTACTGATAAGTTGAGGCTGATAATGATACCATATAAAAGCGATACACAAGCAGGTTGCAATCAGTAGGGTATTGGTAAGGATCAGTTTGCGAAGATTTTCATTTTTAAACTTTTTCAGTCTGTTAAGAAGTTCTTCTATATTGGGCTTTGGAGACGTCTGCTGTTTCCAGATATTTTTAAAATCGATATTAGTATCCATTGTTTCTAAACTTTTGTGTTAATTTTTCTTTGATTCTGTGAATTTTTACCCGGATGTTAGCTTCCGAAAGTCCTGTGATCTGAGCTATTTCAGCCTGTTTTACTTCTTCCAGTTCCAGAGAGATGATAATTCTGTCTGTTTCGGGAAGTTCTGAAATAAATTGATACAGCAATTGTATCTGAGGTTCCATAGATTCCTGCTTTTTTTCTTCCAGGTTGACGGGGAGATCTGTTTTGGAAAATCTTTTTTCCTTTTCAATCTGCCGGAGACAATTGTTGGAAGCAATTCTGAAAATCCATGTTCCGATGCTGGATTCATTCCTGAATTTCGGGAGCTGCTGCCAGACAATGATAAATGTTTCCTGAGCAAGATCCTGAGCAGCATCAGTATCATTTACATATCCCATGCAGAGGCGGAATATCTTTTGCCAGTAGAGTTCATAAATATCCTCAAACACCATTATTTCGAAGATAAAAAGTTATTAAGCTGATTGAAATACCATTCTTTATCATCATACATAATGAAATGGAGCCCTTTTGTAGAATATTGAAAATTAGCATTTTTAAGATGAGTATACTGTGCTTCAATCGAAGGTTTCATAAATACAAAATAAGATTCCAGAAGAATAAGAGAGGGGCATTGTATGTTCTTGATGGTTTCTCTAAGATCGGTATTAGAGAAATCGCAGTACATTTTAGCGAATGTTTTTCTGTCAGATTTCATACTCCAGTCAATCACTGTATTCTGCATAGAAGTATCTGCCAGAAGGCGTGGAATAGATTGGGTCTGCATTTGACGGAATTGTTCATCGGTCATTGCTGTAAATTTATTAACGGTTGAAGAACAGTCGTTGTTTTCCTTAGACGTAAAATTAGGGTTAGAGATTGCTGCCAGACAAGGTAAAGCATCTACAATCACAATTTTCCCCACCAGCTCAGGATAGTCTGCTGCAATAGCCAAAGCAAGACCACCACCCATGCTGTGTCCAATGATAACGGGTTTTTCAATTTTATGAGTCTTTATATAAGCAGCAATTCCTTTTTCCCAATCTTTGAAGCTGGCATCAGCATCAGGTTTTGCTCCTGCAAATCCTGCCATGGTTAATGTATAGCAGGTGAAATCTTTTTCAAACTTTGCAGTCGTTTCGTTCCACACCTCTCCTGAAGAAGCAAATCCTGGAATCAGAATTAAAGACTGTTTTCCCTTGCCGGATTTTTTTACTTCAAACGGGTATTTTTTTTCCTGACCAAATATATTACATACTGCTGCAAAAAATAACATGATGATAAGAAGGAATGTGAATTTTTTCATGATTTCTAAAGTTTTAAGGTTTATTTGTCTTTTAGAGACGAACCTTTTTAAAATGTTACACTATTATTTTTATTTTTTTTTGAAAAAATATTTTTTCTGCTTTGAAGACCTTTACTGTAAAGGAAAGAGGGCGCTTAATTTTTTTTTATCAATAATTTTTATGTGGCTAAAGTTTTTATAATCGATATGATAAAAATCACAAATACCACGATATGGAGGGCTGTTTATTCAGTTTTCCTCTCTTATTGGTGATTAATTAGGGTTATGGAATGGATTAAGTTTTGGCTTTTTTAATGAATAAAATAAAAAAATAATAACTTAATGGTGTTTATATTTGAAAAAATTATTAATTTTATTGAAAGTTTAAGTCGCTACCCCGGGAAGTGATGGGGTGAGTAGGCAAAAAATGGAATTTTTAACGAAAAACTAAAAAATATAAATGAGCAGTAGTATAGAAGATGAATTTAAAGGCTTTAAAGATGAGTTAAAAAAACTTAATATTGAAGTGCAGAAAGTAGTAAAAGTAGGAAACGGAAGCATGGATTTTCATGAGGTTTTCTACAAATCACCGCGATATGAAGAGGTGAAGACTGTGTATGTTCAGCGCCATAATCTGGACAGTATCATAGAAAAATTTAAACAGGCTTATCATTAAAATATAACGGGCGCCACAGAGAATCTGTGGCGCCCGTTTCTTTATAGAGTTTATAAGATTAATCTTTATCCAGTGTTGAAGAATTCTTGGTATCCTTCATTCCAATATATACCACAAGAGAAAATAAGATACAGCCTGTAATGTACCAGTAGAAATATTCTTCAGATCCAATCTTTTTAAACCAAAGTGCAATATATTCTGCTGTTCCTCCAAAAACAGCTACTGTAATAGCATAAGGCAGCCCCACACCTAGAGCCCTTATTTCAGAAGGAAAAAGTTCTGCTTTTACCACTGCATTAATGGAGGTATATCCACTCACAATGATCAATGCAGCCATGATCAGAAAAAAGGCAGTCCACATGGAAGTGGTTGTACTTAGTGCGGTGAGAAGCGGAACGGTACATATTGTTCCAAATACACCGAAGCCTAGAAGGAGCGGACGTCTTCCTATTTTGTCAGACAGACCTCCGAATACAGGCTGAAGGCAGGCGAAAATAAATAAGGAAACGAAAGAAATAAGGGTAGACTGTTCCTTGGTAAGATGAACTGTATTCACCAGGAATTTTTGCATATAGGTTGTATATGTATAGAATGCCAACGTTCCTCCCAACGTAAGACCTATCACAGTAAGCAAAGCCTTAGGATGTTTGAGAAGCTCTTTAATAGTTCCCTTTTTCTTTTCATTAACTTCTTTTTTGTTTTCAAAAGCTTCTGTTTCATGAAGATTAGCACGAAGATATAATGCTATAATAGAAAGCATAGCGCCAATGACAAAGGGAATTCTCCATCCCCAGTTTTCCAGTTGAGTTTCTGTTAACAAAAATTTCTGTAAAATCAGCTGAATCCCAAGTGCAATCAGCTGCCCACCAATCAGGGTTACATATTGGAAGCTTGAGTAAAAGCCTCTTCTGTCTTCCGTAGCCATTTCGCTGAGATACGTTGCTGAAACCCCATACTCTCCTCCTACACTGAGCCCCTGTAATAATCTTGCAATTAAAAGCAGGATGGGAGCCAGAATTCCTATGGTTTCATAAGTTGGAGTAAGGGCAATAAGAAGAGATCCAAATGACATCAACAAGACCGAAAGGGTCATTGCTTTCTTTCTTCCGATTTTGTCGGCGATACTTCCAAATAACCATCCTCCGATAGGACGCATGAGGAAACCAACAGCAAAAATCCCTGCAGTATTCATCAATTGGGCATTAAGGTCGGAGTCCGGGAAAAAAGAATTTGAAAAGTAAATTGCAAAAGCAGCGTAGGCATACCAGTCATACCATTCTACGAGATTTCCTATAGATCCTCCCACGATGGCTTTGATTCTTTGAGCAGTAGTAATTGGAGTAGTATTCATATAAGTAAGATATTAAATTTTTTAAAGTACAATTTGAAGAGACAGTAGAAATTCACCTTTTCTGTCAAAAATAGTTTTGGAGGCAATATCATATAATGGTCTGCTGCTATACTGAGCAACAATTCTTGCATTTTGACCATATAAATAAAAATTAGCACCCACATCATAATAGCTTCCGTTTTGGTTGAGAGCTTCCATATTTTTAAGAGCATAGTTGAAAAATGGCTGAATTTTTAAAACGTTGCTGAATTTTGGAATAACAAAGCCTGCCTGGGAAAACCAGATATTTCCTGTTCCCATCAAAACCCTGTTATTTCCGGCACCTTCCAATGCTCTTTGGCCAATGAATGCAGGATCCTGAGTACCGGGATTGAGAAGTCCGCTCATCCTTAAGTAATTAACCTGAGTTCGGGATAATAATTGAGATAAACTTTGTAAAAAATAGCAATAATTCGTATATTTAAGTTTCTGACATTCAAATATTTAAACGATTTATTGCTATGAATTTGAAAGACCAAATTACAAATATTTTTGTACAAATTGATGATTTTTGTAAAGAGTTTGATGCGCAAATTAAAAAATTAAAGCTAGAAGCATTAGGAGACAGCAAGAAAAGAAGAAACAGAACTTCAAAAATGTTTGATTCTGAAATTATCACAATCATGATAGGCTTTCATTTGGGAGCTCACAAAACATTTAAACATTACTATCAGGAAGTAGTTTGTGGATATTGGAAAGATTTATTTCCAAATAGGCTTTCCTACAACAGGTTTATCGAGCTCCAACAAAGATGTTTTGTTGTTTTTGTCTTGTTTTTGAAAGAAAAATGTCTTGGAAAATGCACAGGAATCAGCTTTATGGACAGTACAACTTTGAAAGTCTGTAGAAACCAAAGGATACATAATCATAAAGTTTTCAAAGGTTTCGCAGAACGCGGAAAGTCCTCAATGGGCTGGTTTTACGGCTTCAAACTACATTTGGTATGCAATGAAAAAGGAGAACTTTTATCCTTTTATTTGACAAAAGGAAATGTGGATGACCGAAATCCGAAACATATTAAGAAAATGACCAAGCAATTGTTTGGGAAGTTGTTTGCCGATAAAGGGTATCTCTCAAAAGCCTTGTGGGAGATGCTTTTTGCAGATGGTATTCAACTCTTTACCAAACTTAGAAAGAATATGAAAAATCACATAATGACAATGGAAGACAAGATTTTGCTTAGAAAAAGAGCTATCATTGAAACCATAAATGACGAACTAAAGAATCACTGTCAGGTTGAACACACCAGACACCGAAGTGTGAACAATTTTATAATGAATATCTTGGGAGGGCTAACAGCATATTGTTTCTTTCCAAAAAAACCGTCACTTAACTTAAAAAAAGTAAATGACGGTCAACTATTTTTAAATTTTGCTTAAACCGAACTCAGGTTAATTAGGTCCGTAATTGTAATTGTAAAATACCGAATAGAAGGTAAGCCCCATTTCTTTAGTTTTATTTCCTAAGGGTATTTCTGAATAGATATCAGCTCCAAAGGTGTTGGATGGATGGGATGCAAAAACATTTTCTGATGGCTGGCTTTGTGTAGCATCTTTGCTGGTGTAGAAACCGGCACCGATATTCAGAACTTTTTTGGCTGCAAGATTGTTTCCGGATAAAAAAGAGGTGACAGTAGTTTCTTTATTAAAAAACTGGTAAAATGCGTATCCCGAATAAGACAATTTTCCACTTTGGTTATTGTCTACTGCAGGCCCTCCAACTACCGGTTTTAGATTGGTAGCAAAAGGTTTGTTGACGCTGAACCTGTAGTTAAGTCTGTCAAATTCTCCATGGACAAACACTCCCAGTTGTCTTGAAAACTGATCGGCAATTTCAATAGAAGGAAAATTGAAAATAGGAAGATCCCCTGCAAGCATTTTGGTTGTACTGGCATTGGTAAGACGGCTGACCCCATTCCAGGAATGCAGACCTGCTCCCAAATAAAGGTTATTCTTATTGGGTTTTCCTGTCTGAAAATTATTTCTTGGAATAATAGCCAGTTCATTATAAGCATCATGGAAAAAGAACGGTGCCTTTTTTCCGGCTCCGTTGTTTCCAGTACCAGTTCCACCACCTGAGATGAAATTCTGATTGTTAATACCCATTTGTAAGAAAACAGAATAAAAAGGAGTCACCTGACTTTGAATCGTTAATCTCATTCTCCTGATTCCGGCATCGTATGTTTGTTCCTGGGGAACTCCATTCACACTGGTTCCTGGATTATTTTCGATACTCCGGAGCCAGATCTGGCTGGAAATACCAAACTTTATCCATTGATCGCCTTTGGAGTTGAGCTTGATTTTAAGCTCTCCGATATCCAAAGGATTTTTCTCAGAAGAGTTTTCTTCAGGATTTTTTTTGATACTGATTGTATCCTGGCTATAACAGTATTGCATGACCATTACACTAAAAATAAAGAGCAGTTTTTTCATAAGTGCTTTTGTTTGCACCTAAACAATATATAAATTCTGAAGAAATTCTGAAGTTTTTACAGAATTTGAATTTTTATTGTTATCTTTTTGTTAATCAGTGGTTTGTTTTGAGAAATCGATACGTGTGATATGGAGGTTGTTCTCAAAATGATAAGATATTTCTGCATTATAAATCTCTAAAATCTTCTTCACCAGCGCCAAACCGATCCCAATGGAGTTTTGATTAGGGTTTCCACGCTTGAATCTTTTAAATAATTCCTCCGTAGAAACGGTAGGGGGATTTCCGGTATTTGAAATCTGTAAATAAGTCTCTGTAAGGACTACAGAGATTTTTCCGTGATCGATATTATGTCGTTTGGAATTATTGATGAGGTTATTGATAACAATACTAGCTAAATTGGTATCAAAATTAAGAAATACCTCTTCTTGAATTTCCTGTATCAGGGTTAGGTTCTGAATTTCAAACAGATCTTCAAAGTACTGCAATCGGGCTTTCAGTAGTTCTGAAAAATTGATAAGTTGTGAATCTGTTTTTTCAAAATGGTCCAGTTTGGCTAAAAGAATCAGAGATTGATTGATAGATGAAAGCCTGTCCAGCTCATCATTCATTGAAGAAAGGGTGATGAGTTGGTTTTCCGAGAGTTCACTGTCTATAAGGAGTTCTATTTTTCCCTTAATAGAAGCTAAAGGAGTTTGAAGTTCATGAGAAGTATTTTCTGATAATTCCTCCAATAGATGATAGTCTTTTTTAGAGCTTTCAGACATTTTTATGAGAAACGTATTCAATGATTTAAATTCTTCTGTCTGGGTTTCCATCAGGTTCATAGGACGGCTGTCTTTCAGTCTGAATTTTTTGATTTCATCCATTGCGCGATAAAACGGTTCAAGTATTTTTTTGGAAACCAGAACGCTGACAATAATAGTGAGAATAATAAGGAAAACCATAATCCATGCAACAACCATGATAAGACTGATCAGAAAATCGTTTTCAATAATGGTAATGTACCGTACACTTTTTATAGCATATTTTTTTTGATGAATGACAGGATAGGTAACTACAGTAATCTTGTTGATATATGATTGGATGCTTTTATTCCAGATATATTTTTCTTCAATTATTTTTTCTTTAGTGACCTGGGACGTAAACGGAAGAATTTTGACCTGGGTTTGCCGATGGTGTGCAGTAAGATAATCATAGTTAGGATTCTGTTCCAGTTTATTGGCCACATAAGCATTCAGATCCTCGAGCTTGAGAATAGCAGATCGCATGGTTGCTCTTTCAAAAGCAAAATAAAGAATAGCAAATCCAGTGATAAGGACGAAGAATACCAAAATGGTGAATGCTCTGGCAAAGCGGAAACTTAAATTCATTGATCAATCCATTTATAACCCAATCCATAAACTGTATGAAGATAATCATGTCCGCCTGCATCAAGAATTTTTTTGCGTAAATTTTTTAAATGTTGGTAAACGAAATCTATATTATCAATGCTATAGGTGTAATCTCCCCATAAATGGCTTGCAATAGCTTGCTTGGAGAGCATTCTGTTTTGATTGTTGATAAAATAGATGAGAAGATGCAGTTCTTTTTTTGTAAGATTAACTGACTGATCATTGATTTTACATTCTTTAGCTTCCAGGTCTATTGTAATTTCATTGAAAGTAAGAAGGTGATTCATTTCAGGAGTTCTTCTTCTGAGAACTGCTTTAATCCTTGAATGAAGTTCCGGCAGAGAAAAAGGTTTGGTAATATAATCATCTGCTCCATCATCTAATCCCGTCAGTTTTGTATCCAGTGAGTTTTTTGCGGAAACAATAATGACACTTGTCTGCGAACTGTCATTTTTAATATGTTTTAAAATATCCAGTCCGTTACCGTCAGGCAGCATAAGATCTAGAAGAATACAGTCGTATTCAAAAAGTTCAATTTTTTCTAAAGCTTCTTTTGTAGTAGAAGCTACTTCACAGACATAATCCTCTTTTTTGAGATAATCTATCGTATTCGCTGCAAGTTCTTTATGATCTTCTATGATAAGGATTTTCATATCGGTACTGATCCAAAATAAACAATTGTTTGTTATAAAGATAAAAAAAACTGTTCATAAAAGAATAATTTGTTGTGATTTTGAGCTTTTATTACATTTTTTTAAAACCTGTACCCCAAAGAAAGTCCGCTTCTGAAACCGGCCCATGGTCCGTCCACTTTTATTTTGGCTCCGTTGGCATTGGTCTCTACAGTATATTTTACAAACGGAATATCTAAATTTTCTATTTCTTTTTTTAATTGTGCCTGCATATCCGGAGTTAGAACATAATCTGAGGTCATTGTAAAATCGCCTTTTCCGCTTCCGTAATGAGCCCCTGCAATCCAGAAATCAAGGACCAGGTTTTGACTTCTGGTAAGGAAAAACTGTACCCCTACCATAAGTCCGCCGCTATTCCCTTTGGTGTTTCCCTGACCTTTAAGAGGAATCTGATACGTGTTTCCATCAGGGCCATTATAGTCATAGTAGAAATCAAAAGTATTGGAAGAAACATCAGAATACCGGTAATAAGGAGCAAAATAAAATCCTTTTCCGTAGCCTTTTCCAATATAAAACCTTGGTTCAATGGTGAAATTGGCAGCTTTTACCTTTAGATTTTCAAATCTTTTTTCATCCTTATCTTTCAGGAATGCGTTAATGAAAGGGACCTTTCCTTCCGGCATAGTTCCGAAACCAATATTCAGCGAAAACCATTGGTTAAAAGCGCGTTCATAAGACAGATTGATATTTCTGAATGCGTAAGCAGTAACATTCGTCTTGATGATGTTCATCTTCTCAGTAGGAATGTTCTGGTTCTCCTGTGCTTCCAATGCTGAAAACAGAAGAAATGGGAAGAATAGGATTACTTTTTTCATAATCTTATATTTTAGGATAAAAAAGTAGCAGCAAAAAACGGGCTGAATTTAACATAATAATTTAAGCTAATAGAAAAAAATACCAAAATCCTTAATAGTGGCAATACTTTTTTATTTTAAAATTAAAATCAATGTAATGCATTCCACCAATAGATTGTCCTAAAAGTATAATCCATTTCTGATATGAAAAAAACGATATACACGATTTGTTTTCTTTGTGGAACTCTGACTTTTTCGCAGGAAACTAAAAATGATACAGCGAGTACCTCCGGAACGAAAGAACTTCAGGAAGTCATTGTAAAAGCACAGCGCAAAAAGCAGTTTGCTGATAAGGCAGTGTATACTTTTGATAAAGAAGCGCTGGAAAGAGCCCGGTATGCAAAAGATTTACTGAGTACACTCCCGGAACTGCAGCTGGATCCGGTTTCCAATACCATTACAAGTACCAAAGGAGGCTCTACTTTATTTCTGATTAACGGAGTAGAGGCTACAGATATGCAGATCCGAAGTGTTGCACCCAGTGAAGTGTTGAAAGTAGAGTATTATGATATTCCACCGGCGAGATGGGCTACCAGAGCCGATATTGTAGTGAATATTCTGACAAGATCTACTGAAACAGGATATGTTTTTGGAGCGGAAGGATCTTCAGCATTGAATACGGGTTTTGTAAATGCATCTGCTTACGCTAATTATACAAAAGGTAAGAATGATATAGGACTGGAATATTCTATTAATTTAAGAGATTACACAGACAGAAGGGTCAACAGTATTTACGATTATCAGCTGGATGGTCAGCATTACAGGTCTAATGAGGATAGAAAAGATCATTTCGGATATACTTTTCAGACTGTAGCATTGCGTTATACCCGGTTGGTTCCTGATGATTATGCTTTTCAGGTAAAACTGAATATGAATATTTTTAACCGTTTTTCAAAAGGAACAGGGCAAAGTATTTTCACGGTAGACAATGCTGCTGAAGAACATTCTATGTTTAAAAATAACGGTTCAGAGTATGTAACACCTAAACTGGATATTTATTATTCTAAAAAAATAGGAACTAAGGATGAACTGAGTATTAACGCTGTAGGTTCTGATTATACTACCCATTCTTCAGAAATGGCTAAAGAGTGGGTGACAAGAACCGGTCTATCTGTATATGATAATGACATGGTTTTAAAAGCAAAACAGACCAGTTTGGTAGGAGAGTTGGCACATACCCATGATTTTGCAGCCGGGAAACTTTCATCAGGATATCGTATTTCAAACTCGTCAATATCCAATGATCTGAATAATCTTTCAGGATATTCTCAATATAAAGTTACGTATCTGGAGCAATATCTTTACAGTGAATTTGCAGGAAAAATAGATAAATTCAGCTATCGGATTGGAATAGGGTTGACGAATATTCATAATAAAAGTGCAGAAAATACTTTTGATGAATGGTCATTTACTCCGAAATTAGTATTGGCTTATCAACTTAAAAATAATCAAAGTCTCCGTTTTACAAGCAGCTATAAACCTATAAGCCCTGTGAGCAGTGCTCTCAGTAGTAATGTTGTGCAGCTGGCGCCCAATATTGTACAGAAAGGAAATCCTTTTCTTAAGTCTCAACAGAAATGGACCAATAATTTAACCTATTCATTAAACAACAAGTATTTTGATTTTAATTTAAATGTATCCTATTCTTACACAGATCGGGTCATCAATCAGTATTATATTTTAGACGATACTTTTGGAGGGTATGCGCTGACTTATGAAAACGGGCAGTATTCTCAGCAGGTGGGAGCTTTTATTTCAGGTTCTTATAAGCCCTTCGGTAATAATCTGCTGGTGATAAAGGCTAATTTAGCTCCTACTTTCGAAATGGTAAAGACCAGTACCGGTGCAGTGATTAAAAATGATTATTTTGGAAATTATTTTGTGTTGTCTTCAGAATATAAAAACTTTTCAGCACAATATCAGTTTAATATTCCAACGTATAGCTTAAGCGGCGCTTTTCTGAATACCAATGAAAACCAGAATAATATTTTTATTAGCTATAAACATAAAAACTTTACTTTTTCCACAGGAATGTACTGGATGGGAATGCCCTCTGAATATAAAACAAAAAGTTTATCTGAAAGCTTAGTGGATTATCGACTTCATACACAGATCATGAACAATAAATCCATGTTTGTTCTGGGAATAAGCTATGACTTTTCTAAAGGAAAGAAAACTGAGATCCAGAAAAAGCTGAATAATGATACTGCCCCGGCTGCTACTTTTTAATGTTTAGCGTTCTCTGAGGATCGAAAAAAATCTCGTTCATCAACTTTGAACGAGATTTTTTTATGTTACTTCTTGATGAACTTTAGATTCTTTTTAGTTTCAGAATTTTTTCCACTGATTTCAATAAAATAAGAAGCTGGCGGAAGATCTGAGATTTGTATATTTCCTGAATTTACATCAGCTGTTTTAATGAGTTTTCCATCCAGAGCGTAGATATTCGCTTTTGAATACCCTTCTGTATTTCCTTTGAATCTAATGAAGTCCTGAGCTGGATTAGGATATACACCGAAGCTTTCTTTTTTGACGGTATTACTTACTGCCAGTGTTGCCATATTCAAAGCCATTGCAGTTGAAGTCGTCTGATTAATCCCTAATATAGGGACCGAAATATTTAAGCTGGTAGAACTGAGCAACGGATATCTGTGACTGGCATCGTAATAAGAATATGCCGTATTGGTAACAGTACCCAAAGGATTAGTAAATGTTAGGTCGGTAGGTAAATGTAAACTGAAATTTTGTATAAATTTTACTCTAAGGACATTATTATAAGTCTGGCCACTAAGAATTAATGTACCATAAGCATCTGCCTGAACAGATGTGGTTCCTACACATATTCCATTGATTACGGAAGAAGTAAATGTTCCCTTGGCAGCATCAGTCTGTGCAGGCCCGAAGGCAGTAGGGTAGTTGATATAAGTTCCATTATCCATACTTAAGTTCAGTGTAACCTGAGGATTTACAATTCCTGTGATCTCTAGTTTTGTTGACGAGGCTTTATAGAGTATAGCGGTTGCTCCTTCAACCATTTTAATATTGGAGCCGGGAAAAGTATTTATTTCACTGGCTGAAGGCGTTAAATAGCTAACAAGTGCAGGTGTTCCCAAAGTAAGACTTCCGTTTGAAAATGTTACATTGGCTCCGGTTGCAGAGTTATCCACAGCTCCGGTAATAAGTCTGTTATCCACAATATCATTGAGGATAGGATCATGGGAAGCTTTTGTAAGCGTGATCTGAGCTGAAAACATTGCAGAAGTTCCCAACAAAAAAAGGATAGATTTTTTCATGGTCAAATTTTTTATTAAAGTTAGTTAAAAAGATGAAATAATTTTTTATGTTAACTTATTTTTAATGAGATAATTAAATAAAAAACCGCCCAACAATGTCGGGCGGCTATTTTGTGCATTAAATGGATTGATGTCTAGTTGCTCATAACCATTTTTCGGTACGCGTAGATGTCTTCAATAGTTACTACGCTCATTCCTTTTTTCATAGCAAAATCTACGATTTCCGGAAGTCTTGCCATGGAACCATCTTCATTGGTCAGTTCGCAAAGTACAGCATCATCACCAAGATTAGCCATTTTTACAAGGTCTACACTTCCTTCTGTGTGCCCACGTCTTTCAAATACCCCATCTTTTTTAGCGATCAGAGGAAATACATGCCCAGGGCTTGCAATATGCTCGGCTAAGGCATCTGCGGCAACAGCAGTTCTGATGGTTGTTACACGGTCTTTTGCCGAAACTCCGGATTCTACTCCTTCTCTGGCTTCAATGGAAATGGTAAATGCAGTTTGATTTTTTGAATTGTTGTTTTCCACCATCGGACGCAGGTTAAGATGCTTACTTTTTTCTTCGGAAATGCATAAGCAAACGATACCGCTGCATTCGCGGATCAAAAGCGCCATGTCCTGTTCTGTAATAGTGGAAGCGGGAAAGATGATGTCACCTTCATTTTCACGGTTTTCATCGTCTACTAAAAGAATACCTTTTCCCTGTTGTAATGTTGAAAGTGCTTTTTCTACACGTTCTTTGGAGGTTGCTCCGAATTGTTCTAATAATTTTTCCATGTTATTTTACTTTTAAAAGTTAAAATAGTCTTCGGTACATGGAAATGAAATACGATACCATAAGGGCCTGCGAAGGACCTTACCGTACGTCTCATTTTCTTCTCCCATCCAGACTTTAACTGTCGGTTTTGGAATTTCACCAAATCAGTCCCTTCAAATGAAAGGAGTCGCGGACTGTAACCGCCGGTAGGGAATTTCACCCTGCCCCGAAGAAAACTTATACTAAGTTTTACTGTATGTATTAATTTAAATTTTTATTTCATTGAATACATTTAATGCACAAGTCGCTAATTTCGGGAGTTTTTTCGAGATAGAAAAGAATTTTTTGATAGGATTTATCAATGAAGGGTTGGTTTCTAAAATAAAAAACCACTCACAAGTAGGAGTGGTTTTTAGTCTATTTTTTGGTATGAATGGATTTTATTGAATCTGTTTTAATTGTTCATCATATAATCCAACTAATACACTGTTTCCATCTTTGTCTGTTTTGACCCCGCCATAAGCTGCTTTATCATATTTATCGGCATGTCCTTCCTGAAAAAAGAAAGATTCTGCTCCAATATTAATGTTCCATTGATTGGGTGAAGTGTACTTGATGAGGTGTTCACCAGTTTTCAGAGGGGTTGTGTCTTTTTGAAAACGTACCCATTGTGCTACACCTTTTGGGTCAAGTGTTACTACACAATATCCACGACTTGGGATCTTTTCAGCATTAATGTTATTGGAAATGTCATATCGCAAGCTCATATAATCGCCTTGCATCAGTGAACGGGGATCTACAGGGGCTAGCTTTAATAAAATGGGCTGTCCATTTTTTAATAGGTCTTCTTTTTCTACCACTGAATAATTGAAATAGACCAATAAGAGAACAAGATTGACAATGATAATAAGCCATTTATATTTTTTCATGTGCTGACAGTTTTTTGTGGGTAAAGAAATAGATTGCCAGAAAGATAATTCCTGAGGTAAACAGAAGTATGGATTTGGTTAATAAAGTGAAATTAAGATCATAATAAAACCTCCCGATAAAGATGAGTAAAGCAATGATTCCTAAAACAAATCCGGTTTTGTAGTTGACTGAAAAACTCAGCAGAATAATGAGAATTGCTCCCGGTATGGTTGGTGTTAATAAAGCAGGCAATAAAAATAAAGCAGTAAGAACATACAGAAATATCTTATAAGTTGTATCGGTAACCTGTAATGTTTTGAACAGATGAGAAACAACATAAAGAATGGCTATAACAATGACAACAGATGGTATTGAGCCATAATAGTAATGCTCTTCATTGCCAATGCGAAAAAAAGATTTGAACCCTAAAAAGGCAAGGGTAACTATGAAGGAAAAGACCATTCCTGTGCGAACCGGATCATACAGTTTAGATAACACTTTGTTTTTAGTTATTATTTTTGCTTCCCACAGGAACAGGAAAGTGATAATGAGCGCCTGAAGAATAATGATAGCATGTGTAAGCGTAAAAATCTGATTAATCTGGGCAAAAGCAAATATACTTCCATTGATAATTAATACGGAAATAAAGGAAAGAATATAGTTTTGTGCCAGAAATAAAGTACACAATGCAAGGATTATGAATACGGGATAGATGCTATCACCTTCCGTAGAGAGGGCAATACCAAGAAGTGAAAAACCGGTAATAAAAAAAGAGACGCTCAGAGTATCTATAATTGTTTTTCCAGCTATTCTGCTGATAAAAGAGGATCCTGCAATACAGACCATTCCTAATATTCCGATTCCTATTTGCGATTCGAAAACCTGAACCATAAAAATAAAGCCTAAAAAGGCAAGACAGGCCATAATTCCACCAAAAACAGATAATATTTTGATAGACAGTGATTGATGATTGGTACTTTTCTCTTCATAGGCAGCCATAATTGCTTCTTCATCAAAACGAATCTCCCTGTCACTTACTGAACGAAGATGATGCATCAGCTCTTTTATATTTTCTTTATTTCTCATTTTTCCATTTTTTTTGAAGGTTCATCAAATTTTTAATGATAAGGGTGATGCTCGCAATAACGAAAACAAATACTAATAAGAACATACCTTCATTTAATATATCTTCATCGTCTCCTATTCTAAACAATAAAGAACAGATAATAATGACAAGGCTTAAAGGGATAATGGCAAAATAAAAGCTGTTTTTTGTTTTAAAGCCATACCAGATACCTAAAGCGTAGGTAATAATGCTGAGCGGAATTAAAAAAGATAATAAAGTTTTGTGGCTGTCCACAAAATCAAGACAAAGCCCAAAGGTTGATATACTGACCACTGCCAGTGATAAAATGTTGGTAAACCAATTGGGAATGCTGAGCTTTTTATAATGAGAAAGTAGGATAGAACCTATCAAAATAACAGTATTAAGAATAAAAAGGAGGAGTATAATGATACTTTCATTCCAGTCTTTGGCTATCTGCTCTGAATATAAAATAAGAGTAGTATTGATTAAAACGACATAAAGAAGCCATAAAGGAGCGAAGTCTGATATGATAACCCAAAGTGTGATAAAAATTGTCCATGCTAAAAAGAAATCATATGCATCTGCACCGGTTTGATAAACCTGCCCGAATACGGCAAACAAAACTCCCACAAGGGCAGCCGCACCGGTGAGAATCATATTTCTGATGTTATTATTTATTTTAGGAAGTAAAGCTAAACCTGTGGTGGCAATGATTAAGGTCTCTGTTAACCCTATTTTTGCGAATTTTGGTAATTCTGCCCAATTATAGGCAAAGAAAAAAATAATTCCGGATACCGTAAACCCAATTCCCAGGCTGAAAAGGAGTAATTTAAGAAATTTTAGCCAGGCCTCCTGGCTGCTGTAAATATTGTTTTTAAGAAGAGTATTGATCTCCTTTTCGTTGAGATTGCTATACCTGCTAAGGATTTGAATATCTTCTTTTTGTATGTCTTTCATTGAAGGTGTGTTAAGTATTGAAAGGGTAGCTGTCCTTAATAAATTGCTGTTTATTATAATGAACTGTAGCGTTTCTTAAGTATCACAGGAAATATGATCCCATTCCTGATCCATATAATTAATCAGCCAGTTGAGAGCGTAATGTCTTTCATAGACAATCCCCGGATGTATCTGCGTTATTTCTCTGTTGTTGATTCGTGCATCTACACAGGCCCAATCGTATCTGTAGTATAAATCGTTTGCATCAAGGATTTCAGATTTGGAGCGGATCTCATGGTTAGCGTTAATAAAATCATGAGGATTTCTGTCTCCGCCTACAGGATATTTTTCAAAAGGAATATTGTTGAGGTCGCATAATTCATCAGGGAAAGGTAAGGTATCTACTATTTTTAAAGCCCACAATAAAACCCAAATACATTCACATTTCCATGTTTCCTGAAATTTTTTGTTTTCTGTAGGTTCAGATATAAAATCTTTTTCTTTAGGAGTAACGTATTCCCAAAGATTATACTCTATCATATAATCCGTTGCCGTTTCTGAATCTATCGTATTAAAAGCAACAAAATTGGTGATTGCAAGAATAGCAACCCGTGCTGCTATTTCTTTTGGGGTTCTCAAGGTAGTTTCCTCTTCAGATTCTATATGAGGCAGGTTAAAATTGATTGTAATACCTTCCTTTTTAAGAATGTCTTCCGTTCTTTCTTTTCTGGTCATTTGTATTGAATATGATTACTATTTTAAAATAATATTTAGTGATGAATTAGAATGAGTTAAAATTATTCTCTTAATATCTTTTCCATCTTTTTTCCTTTGCCCAGTTCATCAATCAGCTTATCAAGATACCGGATATTTCTCATCAGTTTATCTTCTATTTCCTCTATACGATATCCGCAGATAATACCTCTGATTAATGAAGCGTTAGGGTTCATTCTTGGAGCCTGTTCAAAAAAAGTTTTAAAGTCAGTTCTCTTTTCTAATTGTTCTTGAATTCCTTGTTCATCATAACCGGTTAGCCATTGAATAATTTCATGAACTTCAGATTTTGTCCGCCCTTTTTTCTCTGCTTTTTGAATATAATATGGATAAACACTGGCAAAAGCAGTGGTGAATATTTTTGTATTCTGCATCGCTTTTTATGAATGTTTAGATTAATTTTTTTAACACTCCGTCCAGAATGATATTGAATTCTTCCGGTTTTTCAAGCATAGGATAATGACCAACTCCTGTAATCGTTACATAGTTATAATCCTTTAAATACTTGCGGTTGCTTTCAAGATTTGTAGGCGAAGCATCCGAATTAATAGCTACTACCGGGATCTGAACTTGTTCTGCAATGCCTCTGAAATCTGTTTTGTATAAGGGTTGGAGGACATTGATGGCTTTTTCCGGTTCGTTTTGAAGAAACTCATATTGTAATCTTTCTTTCACGGCAACCGGTGTTTGCTCTGCAAAAAGATATTGAGGAAGAAAGTTTTCCACAGCATATTTAAAATCTTTTCTGTAATGAGTAAACATGATTTCTTCTGCCTGTTCTTCAGTGAAAGATTCATCCAGGTTTTTCAAAGTGTCTATCAAAACCAAAGCTTTTACTTTTGGAATCTTTAATGAGGCTTCAAGAACGTAAGCCCCACTCATTGAATGTCCCACAAGGATAATTTCCTGAGAATCTATAGTGTCAGTTACCGCTTTTATATCGTCAGCATACCGGGAACTGGTCCAGTCTTTTCTGGAAGAATCAGATTTTCCGTGTCCGGCAAGATCCAGCTGGATGACATGATAATTTGAGGTGAAATATTTTTGTTGATCGGCCCACCATTCAGTATTTCCGAGCCAGCCATGAATAAGAATGATTGCTATATTTCCGTTTCCGGATTCCTTATAATGGATTTTTTGGTCATCTGAAGAGACTGCATATTTTTCCATAGAATTATATTTTATGTTGAGGTGTAAATAATTTTAAGGAAACTAAGGTACGAAAAGCCTATAGAAAGTGAAGGTGTTTATTTTTACAGCGTTTGTTTTCTATCGGTGCTTTTATTGAATTTTGAATAAGTTGATCGTATAATCAAGTAAGCTTTGGTCTCCATATTCGCCATGGCCCGGAACAACAATTTTTACATTAGGAAATTCTTTTTTCACTTTTTCAACAGTACTAGACCAGGCTTTAACATTGGCATCTCCCAAATATCCTTTGCCGGCTTCTAGCTCTTTTAGCAGACAGCCTCCAAACAGAATATTTTCGCTCGGAAAATATCCTACGCTGTTGTCTTTTGTATGACCTTCCCCGAAGAATTTTGTAATTGTTTTTTCATTGCCTACTTTTAAAATCAAAGAATCTTTGAAACTGTTTTGGGGAACAACAAAATTATTTTCTTTGGCTAATTCAATCGTTTTCATGTACGAATACGAAGGGATATTATGGTTATGGAATGCCTGTAAACCACCTGCGCTGTCATCATGAAAATGAGTCGGGATAACCGCATTAATTTTTGAATGCAGTGTTTTATTAATCCATTGGATAAGTTCTTCTGAAACTTTATCATTTGTTGGAGTATCAAATACAATGGTTTCACTGCCATTTTTTACAATAAGCCCATTGCAGGGAACATTACCGAAGTCATTGGTTTGTTTAAAAGAAGTATGGATAAAAGAATGCTCTGAAATCTGAGTAATGATAAGGTTTTCAGATGTGTAAATTTCCTTGGCTTTAAAGTTTTTTTTATGCTGAGAATGACAGCTTAAGTGGATGAAAAAAAATAAGATGACGAATATACTTTTCATGACTCTCATTGCTTTTTTGTCTGCGGATGAAATTACAAAATATCTGTAAACGGATGAGTTAAAAGTATTTTTTTTATCCAATCCATGAATTGGTCAAAGATATTCATCTATATGTTTTCAAATATTATTCTTTATAATCTTTTGTAGATGGAATTAGTGGGTGATATAAAAATATTAATTTTATCTTGAATAGATCAAAAAAATCCCTGAAAGGTTTTCGCTTTTCAGGGGAACTTATGATGGATAAAAACTCTTTTAATTTATTTCTTTGTTTCTGATTTGATGTTGATAATCATCACTGCATAAGAATTTCCGGAGCGGTCTTTTATTTCGCATTTGAAGTAGATGAGATTCTTTAAGAACTTTTGTTGAAAAACTTCAACCAGAAATTCTGTTCCAATGGGCATTGCTTTGGAGGCATAGCCTTCCAGGCTGTCAATTTCATAAATGTCACGGTTTCCTAAAAAGTTAAAAATTTCTCTCAGTACACAATTGGCAACAAAAACAAAAGGAACAATTGGATAGTTTTCAAAATGACCTTTGCATTGATTTAGGCTAAAAGGATTGATGGATATGTTGAAATGATGGTAGTCTTCAGTTGTGTTGATTTTACCTTCAGGAAGTTTTTCATTATAATTTTCAATGGGGGTATCATTGAAAAAGTCTTTATAAAAAAGTTTGAATGAATCTTGGTTGATGATGTAGTAATCCAGTTCAAAAGAATACAGTATTTCTCCAGATTGCTTATCTTTTGCGCTAAGGCAGGATTTCCCTTTTCTTTTTGATTCCAGATAACTTCCACCGGTAATGGATAGAGTACCTGGAAGGGGGCTGTAAGATAATTTTCGGATTCTTAATTTCTCTCCAAGGAAATAGATCTTTTCTTTGGAAGAATCATTCAGTAGTTTGTACAGGCTGCAGCTTCCCAATGAAGCTAGTATTTTAAGCAGGTGGGTAAGATTCTCATTACCAAAGTCATGACCGGATATCTCAGTTTCAATCGCGTGGTCATTAAAAATACTGTTTCCCGGGATGTTGATGTAAGGAACAGCTTCCCCAATATATGGAATAATGTTTTTTTGAATGTCAGTTGTTGTCATTGAATGAGGGTATTAAATTGTTTTCATTGTTGTGTATCACTTTCTTCAGCAATGGATGCAGTGGAATGGCTAAGTATTAACAGCAACCTATATAGGAGATAGGGAATGGACTAAATGTATAGTGTACAGGGTGCTACGAAGTTTGTGTTTCTCATTTTAAGAGATAAAATAGGTTTTTATATTTCTGTTCATGGTGATTTATTTTGTTATTTAAAATTACGTAAAAAATAATTATAAACAATTATTATTAATTAATTGTAATGTTTGTTGTTTGAAAAAATGAATGATTTTATGCCTGATAATAAATCAGAATAGGTATATAAAAAAGTTATCCACATAAAATTATTCACAATTATTTTTGTGTGTTGATAACTTTATGTGGATAATTATATTATTTAATATACTGGTTTTTAGTGTTTTGTTGAGTGTTTTGTAAAGGTTTTTAAAAGTTATCCACATTTGGTAATTGCTGATTGAGGGATTGTGGAAAAGTTATCCACATGTTTTTCTATTACTCCTGTAAACAATAGTTTTTCATATTCTCTCGATGAAAATAATAGTGGTAAATGTGGAAAATTTTGTTTATTTTAAAATTGTAGATGCTTACAAGCGGTCTATATATTTTTCGTAACCACTTTTTTCCAAAAGATCACGAGCACTTAAATGATAAACATCCTTCCAGGAATCCGGGCCGTTTATTTCAACATATTTTTCAATAATTCTGAATCCCAGCCAATAATTCATAGATTTTGGAGCCTCCGGAAAAAGTTTCAGCTTATCATTTCTCAATAATGGATTATTCCCTGAGCTGTCATCAAAATAAGGTTTTAATTTTGTGAATATTTCCTTTTCATGGTTGAGATACCAGTTCCAATTCTCCTTTGACATATTTTCAACAGCTTCATGTTTTTCCATTTTCCGGTTAAAGAAGACATAAGTGAAATAGCAGGCAAACCCTTCATCTATTGCCTGGCTCAATGCAGATCGGCCATTGCTGTCAGTATTTCTGAAATGTTCATACACCAGATGATTCAATTCATGGGGAAGAGCCTTTTCAAGAGAGTAAAGAATATCTACCTCTTTATTGTTAAGTTCTAATGCAAATTGCTCAGCATTGCATCCACCAAATGAAATTCCGGTGATAGGAGTGAAGATTAAACTTATTTTAGCCTTAGGTTTATAGGGAACCAGCTTATTGAATTGGATAAGGATTTTCTGAAAATGTTTTTTAAGGTCAATACTTAAAATAATATTGGCTTTGTCTTCAAACTCTTGTTTATTTTTTTCATACAACGATTTATTCCAGGCGATCATGCCTTTAGGATTGTTGAAAAGATGAGCATTTTCATCCCCGAAAATTACCCCATAGCAGCTGTCCCATAATTTTTTATGAGGCAGATAAACATTTTTAACGATCCTTACAGAATCATATTGCTGATTTTTATGAGCAAGAAGCTGATGCTTGAACAGGTTTTTAATGACAATATTCTCAACCTTCACACTATCGGCAACTTTTTCTAATCTGTTATAATCAAATTTTTTATTAGTAATAGCGGATGGTGTTCTTGTAGAGCAAGAAAGCATAACACATACTGATAAAAACAGAATGCTATTTTTCATGGTTTATTTTTGAACTAAAATATTATAAAAAAAGAATAGAAGGAAAATGTATTACCTCAATCGTTGAATTTCCCTTCTGAACGGTATTTCTGAAAGATAAACCATGAAAAAATAGAGTTAGATTAACTTGCTGGATAATACTCATCAAGATTTTCAAGGATGTGATTGGGTATGAGCTCAAAAAGTTGTCCTATTTTATTATTTTTAAAATTCAAAAGACTTATTCTTTGTCTTTGTAAATATTCCAGAAGTTGAAATCTGTCATAGGAGCATCGGTGATTCCTACGTTACGGCCCATTGTTACAATTTGTCCTCTATGGTAGGTTCCATGAAGAATTACGTGTTGGATATATTCATACTTTGAAAAATCACATTGAAACCATTGGGATTCTATTTTTACATTTTTAGTGAGATCTTCTTCAGATAAACCTTCCACATAATCCACCAGCTTTTGAGAATTATTTTTTAAGTTTCTGAAAACTTCTTCTTTGCTGGTTTCAGCAGTGGTTTTGGCAAAATCGAAATCATTGTTTTCAGAAATATGGCTCCACCAATATTCCTGAGTCTGCCAGATGTGGTGCAGGGTTTTTAAAATAGTAGGAAAACTGGAAATAACTTCCTGATTAAGCTGTTCATCAGATTTTGTAGATAACCAGTCAATGTATTTATTGACTACCCAATTGTTGTACTGAACGGTTTTACTGATTAAAGTTTTTAAGCTCATAATATTAATATTTTGTGGTTTAAAATGGAAGATCAAAGTCCAAAATGACGGTTATGACTAGTGTTTTCAGGATTGATGAGGGCTTTGTTGCTATACGTAGCGGCTTCAAATTCGCTGATATTGACGGACAGAAATGAAACGTCAGGGAGTAATTCTGTAAGTCGGGTGCTTATTAGTTTTGAGAGGTTCGCTTTTTGTTCATTACTGCGACCCTGCATAATGTGCCCAAAGACATGCAGGAAATTTTTTTTACCCTCTCCCAATCGGTAATATTGATATGGCTGCAATCTTACTTTAATGTCATTCACCGCAAACAAACCTGTTGACTCAGCCATATTGTATACCGCGTCCATAATTTCATCAGGAGTTTTTTGTTGGAGGATATCCTGCGAGCATTCTATGATAAAATGAGGCATAAATGTTTGTGATATGATTTTTGTCATGTAAAAATAAGAAAAATATGAATTCCTATTTCAAATAAAAAACCATTCAAAATAGAATGGTTTTGTGGTATATATTTTATGTAATTACTTTTCTTATTAGGTTATTTTTAATCAATCATTTTGAATGTTATTCTAAGAAAATTGTTGATTGTCCTTGAATATCAGTTGGTTGTTCAAATATAAATGATTCATAAGTAGCCTGACCGGATTTTCCCTCTATATAATGTGTTGATCTCCCTATTTCTTCATTGTTAATATCTTTAATCTTCACCATTACATTTCCTTTGAAATCCTTATTAAATATTATATAAACCTGTAAAATATTATTTTCGTCTTGTTCAATTTTACCAATTTCAATTCCTTTTTCTTTGAGTGATGGCTGCGTAACTGTTTTATTTTTCAAAACTGTTCCAGCTCCATCATAAGCAGATTTTCCAAAAGCAGTAACTGTTTTTCCTGTAATTTCTCCTGTTTTAGAGGCTCCTTTTACGAGCAAATCATCTATTTTGTTGTAGGTTTTGGTAGCAGTCTGATATAGTGTAAAACATCCTAAAGAAATAAATGCTATTAGGCTGATAATAATAGGATATTTAAAGTTTTTTTTCTTCTTGATGACAAGCATGAAAAGAGCATAGAGCATAAATAAAAATGCAAGCCCTGTGAGAACGAATAAGATAATAATTTCTAACATAATTTGTTTTGTTTGGTTCTTAGTTTTTGTTTCTTTTTGGTCGTATCATAAATAATCCACCATGGCTAAAATAAGTTCCTCCATCTATCATTTTACTATTATGATAGTCCTGATGAATGAATAAAATACTATGCCCTTCGTGAGAAACCTTGGTGTAGGTGCCTTTCACAATTCTTGTTCTGCTCATAGTGTAGGAATTAGGAGTTATTATTTTTTTCAATGGTATGATTCCATACTTCCTGAAGGGTAGGGTTGATGATTTTTCTTTCAATCACCATTTTTGGCTTCACTACACGATTGATGCTAAGAGGGTTGCTCTCAGAAGTTTTTTCTGAATTAGAAATATTTTTTCTCATAATAAGTGTTTTTAATTCCCTTAATTTAGAAATATTATTTTATTTACATATTGATTTTTTCATAAATATTTAAAAATGTGATAGTTATACGATTTGTATAATAAATGAATAAGCCTGAATGATATTATTCAGGCTTATTCAATAGAATTATTAGAGCTGTTTTTTTACAAAGCAGATTTTCTAATGCTATACTGAGGTTGTATAGGATCAGACATATCCAATACAATATCATACTGGCCATCTTCTGCTATCGGAAAATCATAGGCATTAAGAGCAATGGTTTTTCCATCATTATTTAAACCAAGGTTATACCCCCAATCATTATCAACCCTGAATTTCAGGTTTCCTTTTTTCAAGTGAAAATTTTTGAGAACATAAAGGGCAGGATTTTTTTGATCTACAAGCAAAGGGGTATCTTTTCCGTCCCAGCCGCCTGGAGTGGCGTTTCCAATGATTCCCCAAAGATAGTGGGTTGCTTTTCTTGTTCCGGTTTTTACATTTCCATCGCGGAACTTAACTGTTAATGAATTCATTTTTCCTGTTTCGTCAGGTTTAAAGTTGAATGTAAAATTGTCATCCAATTGAAATAATGTATTGCTAACAGGGAGTAATGAACAGAAAGGATATCCTTTTTCCCTGAAAAGAACCTGTCCATCCACAACCGTTACATAGAAATCAGTATCTCCTGTAGAGTAAATTCCTTCCAGTTTTTTTAGTTCTTTTGGATTAATTTTGTCTGCCGTTGGAATAGTGTAAGGCTTATTGTACAGTATACTTTCAATTTTTGGAATAATGCTGTCTGTGTAAGATAATTCAGAATTTGACATCACGATAACGCAAATGTCATCTTCCAGAACTCTGTAATATCTGCTTCGGTACCCTGGGCCGCCACCATCATGGCCCACCCCTTTTTTACCATTAATCATTGATATTTGAGAACCTAGTCCATAATGATCCTTAAGATAAGGAGTAAACATTTTATCAAGGGTTTCTTTCTTCAGAATTTTATAGTTTTTAAGGGCTTCATTGAATTTGAAAAGGTCTTCAACAGTAGAATACATAGCTCCGGCAGCAAAAGGGTGATCGGTTTTAAAACGTAAAGCTTCGTTGGAGGTATTAGGCGATAAAAACTCATATCCAAAGGCTTTGTTGCTGTCAGTAACCATATTGAAATTAAAACCGGTATGATTCATTTGCAGCGGTTTTAGAATATAGCTTTCAATAGCTTTTTCATAATCTGTTCCGGTTACTTTTTTGATGATATATCCCAGAATATAATATCCTGAATTGGAATAATCCCATTGTTTACCCGGAGAAAAATTCAGTGGTTTTACAGCAATGAATTTCATGAATGTTTCTTCATCTACAGTGTTTTCTGAGGCTGTATCATTGGGAATTCCGGAGGTATGGGAAAGAAGATTGGCAATTGTGATGCTGTCTCCTTTGGGAAAGTTCGGGTAATATTTGGAAATTTTGTTGTTGATGGAAAGTTTTCCCTCCTCTTCAAGCTTCAGAATAACTGTTGCGGTGAACATTTTTGTAGTGGAAAAAATCCGGTAAAGGCTATTATTGGTGTTTTTTTCTTTTTTTGGGCCGTTTCTATAGCCATAACTGTTCTCAAAAATAATTTTTCCTTTTTCAGCAACAAGAACAGTACCGCTGAATTGATCTGCTTTGTCATAAGCTGCTAATAATTGTTCCAGCTGTTTTGCTTTTTGTGAAAAAAGCGGATTGGCTGCCAGGAGTATAATGAGGCAGGCTAAAATAGTTCTCATGTATTTTTTACTATAAAACAATTGAATGCAACATAGCATTACATTGGGTTGTAAGAAAATGAAGAATTATTTTTTTGTGGTTTGGTTTAATAGTTCAAAACACAGATAATCAACAGACTCATTGATTGAAGCAACATTGGAAAGAATAATGACCGCTGTTTGATTTTCCATATCAAGGGTCATTGAAGAAGAATATCCGCCGGTTCCTCCATTGTGAAACAGGATTTCCTTATTGTTTTTGATGGTCATAATATGCCAGCCTAAACCGATTTTTGTTTTATCATTAACAGTAAACGTGGGCTTTCTGGTTAAAGCCAATTCTTTATTTTTAGGATTAAATTGTGCATTTACAAATTTGGCAAGGTCTCCGGCAGTCGATAAAATCCCACCGGCACCCAAAAGAACATCCCAATCCCAGTTGGAGACAAGATCACCATTGATATTATGTCCTTTGATAAGCGTTTTACCCAGATTCTGGGAAGTGGTAAAAGACTGAGTCATTCCATATTGGTCAAAAACCGTTTTTTGTAATAAGTTTTGAAATGTAGTTTTTTGTGACAGCCCTAGGGTATATCCCAATAATCCGGCACCCAGATTAGAGTAATAAAAATTTTTAGAGATTTTATCATCAATGGTCATTAAGTTTTTAAGATAATCTTCGAGTTCTTGTGTATGATATTCCTGATAAGGATTATTTAGATTTAATAAATTCAAATTTTGAGGTAAACGGGGGAGTCCGGAGGTATGATTCACAAGCTCTTCAAAGCTGATCTTTCTATTCTCTTTAAAAGGGAATGAATAATATGAATTGATATGATCCGTAAGTTTTATCTTGTTAGATTCCACCAGAGAAGCAAGAACCGTAGACGTAAATACTTTTGTAATAGAACCGATTTCAAAAACCTTATTTTGATTTTCAATGGGCTTTATCGAGTCATGATCTTTTATAATACCATAATAATTTGTTTTTCCATTTTGAACGACTGCAATGGAAAGTTGAGTGTTTTCAGGAAATTTGGCTGCTGTAGAATAAATGACTTCTGCTATTTTTTTTGGATAGGAGCTAAGAACATTGCTTATTTTCTTCGGTTCATCATAAGGTTTAATAAATAGACCATTGATTTTATGTTGAGAATCTAATGAAATATTAACCATCAGAATTCCTTTTTCAAATTGAGTTTTATAAGCTGCATACGTTGACTGTTGATAGCCTGTGAATTCCGTACTTTTCATATTTCCAACTTGATTCTTCAGGTCAGACAAAAACTGTTTATTCTTTTCAATGGGTAATGATTGTTTCATTTCGGAGGAAAAGCTGTTGAAAATTTCATCATATTTTCCGGTGTTGAAGCTTTTTTGAAATTGGTCAAAACTAATAGTGTAGTTTTCAGTTTGGGCAGTTAGATTACAGCTCAGGATCATTAAAATCAAGATATAAAATAGCCTTTTCATGGGAATCGTTTTAAAGGTCTAATATAAATCCTAATGACTTAGAGTTACAAAAAAATATAAACTTTATTTATCACATTTAGTAGGTTTAATCTTTAGCCTTAAGTGTAGTTTTTTTCGGTAAGAAATGATATCATTGATTTCAAAAGCTTTTTTTGGATAGGCAAATCCATTCTTAATTTCGAAATAGGGTGATGGATAATATATTTTTTGACATTCTTTATCACATGACCCTAATTCTTCTTTTATTGTGTAGCTTTTATTGATATTTACTGTTTTAAATTTCTTCCATTGTTTCAAGTTATTATTGGGAAAGATAAAACTTAATATACCAACCCATTTTCCATTAATTTTATACACAGGATCATATATGTATTTTTGATGAAAAAAATTGCCATTTTTATTTTTAGAAATATAGAGGATTACATTTTCATATTTTTCAAAACCTGGACGGTCATAATGATCATAGGCATTGAATTCAACATTTTCTTTTATCAGATGATTCTTTAAATTTTTAATTACTAAATATATACAATGAAATGCATTGTCCATGATATAAGATTGATGTGTAACAGTTAAGGTATCTCCTGTTTCCGGATCTAATTCTTTTGTTTTACTTTTTTCCTGCTGTAGATTAGGGTTAAACTCTTTAACACTTATTTTCTTACCGATGAAAATGTATAGTTTTTTGTTTTCTATTGACCTTTGGGAAAAACAGAAAGCTGAAATAGAAATAGAAAAAACTAAAAAGAATTTAATATACATGTGTTGGGTTATTTAAACTTCTTTGTTTTTAAATTAATAAGATAAATCATGAAAATTTCGATCATCCACCAAAATGGAATTTTAAAGAGGATATATAAAACATTGAATCCATCTACAATTTCAAATTTATGATGAACATTATTAAGTTCAATCTCACAGGAAAGAAAGGGAATGATAATAAATAAAAAAATCCAAAAATAATTTTATTTATTTTAGTCCATTTGATTATTCTTTTTTTGATAAATAAATAGAGAATAAAATTAATTATAATTAGAATTAAAAAGTCTGAATAATTGAACAGCGCAAAGGGTTCTGCTGGCTCTTTAAAAATATTTTTCATGGTTTAAAACTCTTTGAATTAATTCCATATTTTTTTTATTCTGTCAGCTATTTCATCTGCTTTCTCTTTTGTAACCCAGTCAATAATTCTTATTTCGCCATCCTTATTCATCAATACGACAGAATAAGTAGCATCTACCCATAAAAAATGATAACGGGTACCCAACTGAGTCTTTTCTATTCTAAAGTCTGCCGTCTGAATATCTTTAATTTCCTGTTTCAGAAATGTTTTTGAACTTGTAAATAATTTATTTTTATATCTTACCCTCATAGAATCAGGCTTAATATAGAGAATGGTCTTTCCAAAAGTATTCCATAGCCAGAAATATAAGAAAAGGATAAAAAATGCCACAAAAGGAACTACTTTAGTGATATAGCTGAATATAGATAAAAAATAAGATTCTTCTATAGAGATCAAAGGCATTAGAATTAAAATGATAAAGATACATACTACTAATGCTAGGCCCATGATAAGGGTTACCAACCAATTGGTTCTATTTTTTATTTCAATGATAACGGGCATTTTTCAAATCTTTTCCGAAAATTAATGCAAACAAAGAAAATATCGATGCGGCTAAAAAGTCTGTTATAACTTTTCAAAATATTTTCCTTTAAACTGATACCTGATCTTCTTGGCAGTCACTTTAGAATCTGCCTGTATTAAAGGAATATGGATGATTTTATTTTTAGAATCATATTCAATATCATAATCTTTTCCTTCATAATTTCTGTTAGGTGAAGCAGTAAGATCTACTTCGTAACCCAGCTGATTTTTGATACCGCTTTGGGTTTTGATGAGTTGAGCTTTATCATTCAGCTGCCCATTATCAATAGAAAAAACTTTGATAGCATGGTAACTCATGCCGGAACTTAGTATGGCTTTACTTTGGGTAAGGTAATATTTTTTGTTTTCTGAAACAATATCGTTGATCTGGTAATAATAACATCCCGGATCGCCTTCACCTTGGCTCTCTACAGCTTTAGAAAACACTTTTTTATTTGCTTCATATTGGTACACATTTTTGAAAAAATGCATGGTTCCGCCTGTCCATGTATCCCATGAATAAATCCGGAATTTGCCATCTTCTGAAGTTGCAACAGAGAGTCCGATTTTCTCTAAAGATTTAAAATCATGGTGAAGGGTCTGAGGATGAGAAGATGTATATCTGACTAACAAGTTTTCAAATTTTGTGTTGGCTAAAACTAAAGAATCATAAGAGTTTTTATGATCTCTGCCTTCGGAAGACCAGTAATCAATTTTTTTGAAAGGCATCACTCAGTTGTTTTTCAATAGTCAATATATTTTGTCCGAATAAAAAATGAGCGGTGAGTAAAAATAAAAATCCAAGTACATTCTTTGTTTTCATGGGATGAGTTTTAATAGGATTTAAATGGTAAAAATCTGGTTTCCTGTGCTATTTTCTGCATTTTAACTGAAATACATTTCCCTCAGGATCCGTGCCGTCACACAACCAAAAATCATAGTTCTCGAAAGTTTTGATAGCTCTCATTTCAACTTTTTTCAACAGCAGTTCATTTCTAGCTGATTCAATATCTGTATCCACCTCAAAAATAAGTTTGGTATTATTGTCAAATTGATGACCGGTTTCTATTTTTTCCAGATACTGGTCACCGATTTTATGAAGCCCAATATTGATGGTTCCTGCATTCATCAAAACCCATACAGCATCTTCTTCCATCATCTTTAGGCTAAAGTTTTCAACATAAAAATGCTTGAGTAAATCAATATTTTGTACATACAGAATGATGGAGTCTAGTTTTACATTCATGATTAAGGATCGTGTTTTATTGTAAGATTACAGCTTATGGATGATAAATAAGTTGTACAACACCGGATTTAAAAATATTGGTTTCAATAAGTTTTAAATTTAACCTCTCTTTTAAATCTTCAAAAAGAGGCTTCCCACTTCCTAAGGCAACCGGATGTACAGATATTCTATAAACATCAATCAGATTATGCTGAATAAAAGTTTTGATAAGACTTGCTCCGCCATATAGCCAAATATCCTTGCCGCCCTGTTTTTTTATTTCTAACACATTTTCCACAAGATCGGAATGGATGAATGTTGCCTTTTCATCTTCCCGGTTCTGGCTTGAAAAGACAAATTTATTTTTTGTATGAATGGTTTTCCAGAATTCTTTTTCTTCAGAAGCAACATTTTCATCAGGCTGATAATTTCCCCAAGCATCATAGCTCACTCTTCCATAGAAAATAGTATCGATTCCTGAGATAAAACCATCAAAAT
Organism: Chryseobacterium sp. StRB126; assembly: GCF_000829375.1. NCBI lineage: Bacteria > Pseudomonadati > Bacteroidota > Flavobacteriia > Flavobacteriales > Weeksellaceae > Chryseobacterium > Chryseobacterium sp. StRB126. Next base: position 4,951,417 of record NZ_AP014624.1, on the reverse strand, counting down.
CCATGTCATCATCCATAATACACCAATCGATTTCTCCGTTGGGTCCTTCAATAAATCCGTCTAAGGTTGTTGCCAGGTCTAATATGATTTTTTTCATGTTTAATAGGAAATGATGGGGTTAATCTTTGGATAAAGTTTAAGAGAAAGGTAAGTATATTTTACCTGTTGAAAAAAATATTTTATGAAAATAATTCTATTTAGATGCCGTAACTCCTACCATTACACCAAAGTCTCCATCAGTCTGAATCCAGTTTTTTTCTGGAAGATAGGCTCTGGAAACGTAGCCATCGAGATATAAAGCATTCTTACATCCCATTTCTTTAAAAAGTTGAGCAAGACTATAAAAATTAATTTCCTTTTTAGACATTGCAAAAATAACTTCTCCATTTTCCAAAATACCGACACCGTTTCTGATATTCAGATTTTTAGAATCTTTTTGAAAAATAGGGTTGATCTTACCATCAATGAGTAACATCGGGCCAGATTGAGTGGCATATTGGATGTCTGCATCTTGTCTGAATTTTTTTGTTTCCGTAATGCCGGGTTGATGATTTTTGGTGATATAAAATATTCCATTGGGCTGAAGATAGAAATTTCCGGAACCCTGCAGTGTGTCTATAGATTTCAAGGTTTTGAAGTTTTCAATATAAAGTCCTTTGGGTGCGTTGTCTGGTTCAAACATTCCACCATTCATGGCGAAAACTAATTTTTCATTCCCAGATTCCGTTTCATTTTTCAGATTATTGATGCTTTTTAGGATTTCATTTTTATTGTTCTTCCAATATAATTTTACAGTCTGTTTTTGGGGATTCACCTGATACATGACAAAGTTATTTTCATGCTGTATTTTTTCTTTACAGGAGATGAAAAGAAAGAGTAGAAGAAAAAGTAAATAATTATGTTTTATCAGCATTTGGATAGTGAGTTTATAAGATTTTCTAATAGTCTGTAATGACAAAAATATTTCTTTAAGACACTTAATACGTTTTCCAGACATTCTATTGAGCCTATAATCTTATCCAGTTCAGAATAAAGAGCAGGACCAATATTCCTATAATATAAAACTGTACTTTGTTCACTTTTTTTGCTCCAAATTTCCGGACACAGATTCTGTCTGCAATGATGAGAATAACAACTGGAATTAGTCCCAATAAGATATACATTCCTGCTAAACCATCTGCTGCAGAAACACTGGTGAATGCCGTATAAGAAAAAAATAAACCGATAAGTAGAGATAATATTCCTAAAATGAGAAATAAGGTGAGTTTACTGGCTGGTTTATTAGATGATTCCACGGTATTGATGTTAATGAAAATTATCGTAAAATTAAGGCTTTTGCTCGTAGCCATATTGTATAGCTGCTTTAAGAATCTCAATATTGATATCTTTCAAGGCTCTAAACTTAATACAATATCCTGTTACGCTTGCTTTTCCTATTTTTTCTCCAAAGGTTCTGGTTAAATAAGTTTTATCATCTATTCCCATAATATAAACAGATATTCCCGTAGTATTGGCACTCATTCCGATCTGATAAAAATCCTTAGTTTTTCCATCCGCATATTGAATCGTTCGAAGGCCATATCCGATATTTGGATTAGAAACCGTTTTGCCTTCATCATTTTTACCATCCAAAAACCACAATGTATCATCCGGCATAAGTTCCAGCATGAGATCGTGAAGCTCTTGCATATCGGTACGCTTGGGCTCAGGCTGGCTGTTAATGTATTCTGAGATTTGTTTTTGGATGTTCATGTCAAATAAAGATTAATGTGTAAATTTAAGTGAATCGTTATTGATTCCATTGCAGCTCAATATATTTTGTACATTCATTTTTCAGATCGTTATAGCCTTCACACAAAAGTGCCGAACCCCCATTTTTCACAAACTCGTTGATTATTTTGTAAATCTCTTTTGCTTCGATGGGACCTTGTCCCTGCAGATCCAGCATAATAGTATCTGTATTGGAAAGAGTAGTGTACAAAGATAGTAACAGCGTAGAATTTGCAGAAAGTGTTTTGATCTTAGTGTTTTCGTTTATACCCTTAATTTCATAAATTTTTCTTGCATATAAGCTGTTTAAATTGGCATTCTTTTTTAAATATTTTCCGACAGTCTGTGGATAAAAGAGTTGTCTAAAAGCCGATTCTTTATAATGTTCAGCATAGGTCATATTTTTATTTATCACAGCACTTTCATTTTTAGTTCTTCCGGAAAAAATATCTTTCAGAAATGTTTTTGTTTCATGAAAATGTTGTCCGTTATACAAAAATAGTACAACAAATTCTCCTGCGTTTAATTTGAATGGAGGTATGTAAAAACTGCTGGTAGTTATTCCTTTGTTTTCAATAAGCATCTATCTCAATAAGTTGTTTATATTATCATGTTTTATTTAGTTTTTTTAGATAACGCATTATTAGTCTTACCCCATTAGTTGTTTCTTCATTAAAAGAATTTGTGAAAACAATATAAGCAACACCATCTGTTTTATCAATGTGAACCAAAGTATAATAAGTGCCGGCAGTTCCAGAATGAGTAGACCATTGTGTCTCTTTTTCGGATATATTGTACCAACCCATAGAATACTGTGGAAAATGATTGTGTATATATTGGTAAGTAGAAGTTTTCAAATAATTATTTTCTCCCTTCAGTCCTTTCAGATTCATCTGAATGAATTTTATATAATCGGGAAGTTTAATATTAAGATCTCCGGAAGGTTCAGTATAATCAAGATGATAATCTGTGGTGGAAGGAATGGGAACGAGCTGCCCATTTTCAAAAGAATGTCCCCATGTGTCTTTTGTTTTTTGATTTTCAGGCCATGAGAATTTAATATTTAATTTCAGATCAGTATTGAAAACCTGATTCATCAATTGTTCCCAGTTTTTTTTAGTGACTTTTTCAACCATTAAGGCAGCTAATGTATAGCCTGCGTTTGAGTAAACATAAGATTGGCTACTTTCTGGAGTTACCGGAGATAAAGTCAGAACAAATTTTCCAAATTGTTTTCTTTGTTCAGCCTGATTTCCCTCAAATTCAGGAATCTGGGGATCTTTTTCTCCCTGAAAAGGCTGTACAAATGTGCGGTGGGAGAGAAGCTCTTCTAATGTAATATTATAATATTCTTTTCTGGATTTTTTTTTCCATTCAGGGAAAAGATCAAAAAATTTAGTGTTCCACTTCAGTTTTCCTTTTTCAATATATTTTGCAATCATAAAAGCAGTCATAGCTTTTGTATTGGACCCTATATGGAACCGGTCATTCAGACTAGCTGAATCTTTGAGATTCACTGCATGGAATCCAAGGCTCCCTATACTTTTTATGTCTTTTTCATTGGTAATGGCATAACTAACCTCAGGAATATGAAATGCCTGCCTCACAGAATCAATATATTTCTTACAATTCTGTGAGAATATCAATTGACTAAAGAAAGAGAAAATAACAATGAATCTGTATCTGAAGGCCATATTGTATTATTATGAATATTAATTAAATATATAGATTTAAAGAATGCAGGTCCAATACAATTAATAGTCTGCTAATATGAGTAAATTGGTTTCCATATTTGTATCCTTCGGGACTGCAATGGATATTCCGTATTTATTCTGGACAACTTTTAAGGTATCTATATTGAGGTATGGATCTACTTTTTTTAAGCATTGTTCTTCAGTAGTGCCTTTGCCACAAAGTATTCCGTAAAAGTCAATTTCGGTTTCAACTTCTAAAGGGAGATTATCAGAAAAAGATTCTCCTGCATAGATATCACAGGCGGCTTTAATTTTTACGATCATCTTATCTTCTGATGTTTTAAACTCAATTTTTGCATTATATATTTCGGTGTGCTCATAAACATAAAATAGAGCGTGAGGTTCCTGTTCGTCCTCCGGATAATCTTCCCATTCAATTGTTCTTCCTGCAATATCCTGCCATCTTTCTATTTCATTGGGATTAACCTTTAATATTATTTCCGAATTAAAAAATAACTCCTCCTCCGGAAAAAATAAACCATCAGTATCATTGTCATCATCAGGAATCGGATCTTTTCCTGTTGCTTTAATCTGCAGCCCGAAAACCAGTTGTTGGTCTGTATTGACAAAAGCGTCCAAATAGGCGTACTGTAGGTCAAATAATTTATCTTTGATTTTAAACATCCGTATTTATTATTTGTTTCCTTTTTTCAAAATGGCGGTAATAGCATCCGAGATTTCGAATAACTTTCCCTGATAGTTATTTCCCAGTAGAATAATGGTGAAATTATCATTTAAGTCAGATACTAAAAGAGCTTCGTAATTTCCGGCTCTTCCATCGTGAGAGTGGGCAACTAATTTTTTGTTTTTAAATTTAGCTTCTCCCAAAGAGGATTGAGTATCCGATGAATTAAAATGTTGTCCCAATTCAAATAATGAATTTTCATTGATTATCTTTTTTGAATGAAGGCAAGTCACGAACTTTAGCAAATCAGTGGTGGTTAAGAAAGTTCCGCCAACCAAAAAATCCGGTTTATCTTCTACTAATTTGTTATTAAAACCTTTTGCAATCAATTTTTTTTCAACAATAGGCGTGATTTCGGAAGAATTCATTTTACAGGGCTTGAAAATATTTTTACTTACATAATCTTTGTAAGTCATTCCCGTAATTTTTTCAACAATAACCTGTCTTAGGAAAACATTGTTCATGTTGTAATCGTATTGAGTTCCCGGAACAAAATCAAGCTTCTCAATTAATTTTAAATCATCAAAAACATCTTGATTACTTTTAATTTTTTTCCAGTTTACATTAGGAAGCCCGCTTGTGTACTGCAATACATCTTTTATAGAAACCTCATTGGCCCATTTTGGCAATTCCGGGATATATTGAGAGACATCGTCCTCTAATTTCAATTTCCCTTTTTCTTGTAATTGCAGCAATGCTACACCACTAAATTCTTTGGTAATGGATCCAATATTAAATCTGTAATCAGGTGTTAGCTTTTTCGTTTTTGTAGCATCTGTAAATCCAAAAGAGGCATTGTAAATAATTTTATTATTTTTTGAAACCAGAATGTTTCCATTAAAAAACCCCGCTTGATTGGCTGATTTCATTAAAGAGTCTATTTGTGCTATCTGCTTCGTCTGGGCAAATGTATGATTGGCTAAAAGTAGGAGAGTGGTGAAGAATATGAAGAATTGTTTATGATATTGCATTGTTTAAAGAATATTTTAAATTAAAGGCTCTCCATTAAGATCCGTTGTCAATACCTCGCTCATATAGTCAAAAAAAGGACGCATGGCCAGTAATGTTTGCACTGCTTCTTTCTGAAAATTGTCCGATAAAACCTCTTTATCAGTAAACTTTCGCATCACTACAAATTGTTTTTTCCGGATTAAATCTATGGCAGGATGATTTTTATCAAAGCCTCGTGGGGCCGTTTTTACCGCATCACCTTTAAGTTCTCTGAAATATTTTATAAAGGTTTCATCTGAAGTGATTTTTTCAATTTCCTTGCTGCTGATTTCAAATTCTTTACGAATACGCAATAAATCTTTGGACTCAGGTCCCCAAAAACCACCTCCTACAAAACTATTGCCGGGTTCCAGCTGAATATAATATCCGCCTCTCAACATCGGTTTTGAACGAGAATATCCCACTCCGAAGTCAGTTTTATAAGGGGTCTTATCTTTAGAAAAACGAACGTCTCTGTAAATCCTGAAAATATGGATCCCTTTTAATTTGTCATATTCCTGAAGCTCAGTGTAGATCTGATTAAAAAAGATTTTGTTTTCTTTTACAATTGAATCATATTCTGATTTATGCTGGGCAAACCATTCCCGGTTGTTGTTTTCTTTTAATTGCTTGAGATATTCAAATGCTTTTTGCATAGAGGTATGAAGGTTAGATGTTATAAGTCTGTAGTACAAATTTATATCAATATAAAGTATAAATGTTAGTCCTTATTTAGTACTAATTTACTAATAAGATTTTCGGTGACCGTCTTTTTATAATATTGTATTTATCTATTTATTAGGATACATTTCAATTTTTTCTAATAACCTTTTTGCTAAATAGTTATTCCCTTCTTTTAAATATTCATAAATAACTTTTGCTTCTTCAAGATACTTCTCTTTTTTCACCTGCTTCCAAAAATAGGGTGGCGCATATAAATTGCAAATTCTATCGGCCATTTTAACTGCCCATATTTCTTTTGGCTGTAACTTGATTCGGTCTAAACTATCCATCATTTGATGGCGTTTCTCAAGATTTGTGTTTTTTGTTAATGCAAGGACTCCCTCTTTAACCTGTTGGCCATATTCCTTTTCCAGGGTTTCTATACTCAAGTTGGTATCTTCTATAGTATCGTGTAGAAAGGCGCATCTTACAGCGAGCCCTATGTTGAAGTCTGGTGTATTTTTAGCTGCATTCATGATTTCAAATACCACACTGCCAATATGATTGATGTATTCTATTTTTTCGTTTTTATTTTGACCTCCATACGTTTGTCCATTATGGAGAATACTTACCTTTTGCCATATATTCTGCAAATCATCAATTGTAAAAGTATCGTTCATTTTTTTATAATTTTATTGGTAGTTATTGATCTGGACTTTTATCCAATTTTCGTAAATAAAAACCGTTCCACAAAAGCAGAACGGGTAGTATATTAAATTGTTTTAATAAGCATTCTTATACCATTCGATATAAGAAGTCAGAAGATTCAATATTACTATTTTGTTTTGCAAATGTTGCTGTTAAAAAGCTTCTCCGGCTGCTTTCTTTGTTGAGTTATATTCAATTAAGGTAGTAAAAGCTTTCTTTAATCTTGCCACCAAGGCATCATCATTTTTGAAGCTAAAAGGCTGGGTGTATCCATTATAATTAGGGCCTGAAATAGACATTTCATTATCAGATAAATTTCTAAAGCTAAATTCTTTACCAAAATCTGTGTATTTAATAACTGAACCTTTCACATAAAAATCGTTGGAATATTCAGGAGACATACCTGTGATTTTATTTAAATATACTGTGGAAATACAATCGTAGACACCTATTTTTACTTTATATACAAATTCTCCATTGGAATATGAAACAAATTCTCTTTCTTTACCTAAGCCTTCTTTCATTTTCCCTGCAATCCAATCCATTGTTTCTTGTTTGGTTGGTTTGGATGTTTTGTTTTCTGTAGCTTGTTTTGCAGGTTTTGCAGTTGTTTTCTTTTGAGCATTTACATTCATACTTACAACTGTTATTAGTAGTATGATTAGTAGTTTTAGTTGTTTGGTCATTGTTTTTTATTTAATAATTACTATTTTTTTTAGAGTAATCGTTCTACTTAAAGGCTTTAAACTTACCTATAGTTTTGATTGTATGGGTGTTTACATGTTGATATTTTGCATAATCTTTTATGGTTTATAATAAATTATTTATAGATGGTATTGTGCATTATTACTCCAGAAGGGTTTTATATTTCCAATATTTTTGTTTCGGTATTTTCATACTTTGCTTTTAAGCTTTTAATTTTCGCTTCAAATTCGTTATATATATCCTCAATTTCTCCGGGGTAAAAATGGAGCCAGCGACTGTGATTTCTATATGCTTCCTGTCCATCAGCAAGTTTTTTGTTTCTTTTGGATTGGTTGGGTACTAAAATTCTGTCGATAATTAATTCATATGATTTCAGCATTTCAGTGAGGGTATCAAAGTCTGTAATACTTAATCCGGTATTACAAATTAAAATACTGTGCTCTGAATTCATGATCTCGTCAGAAATGTACTCAAGCTTCTTGAATTGATATTCTTTTGATGAATGATATTCATACTTTTCAGGCATATCAAAACAATTTACAATTTTAAAGTTTACATACTCAGAACTGTCTAAATCTGATTCAGAGATCTGTAAGGTTAAAATTATGTTTATCTTCTTTTTGGATGTGGATAAGTGTTTTTTGATGAAATTCATGGTTATTTCTGTATTTAGCTCATGGGTTGGGGCTTTAGTTTTTTGTTTGAGTGGTTTTCTGAAGTTTTTCATTATCTCATCTTTAAATATCTCCAGTTTTAAAATTTAGAAAACTCAGTAGATTTTTAATGATTAGGATAAAATATAATAGTATCTTCTGATTTCGGAATATACTTTACAATTTTGATTTTTATTTATACAAAGTCGGAATGTTTTGGAGCATGTTAGTAATATTTCAAGTTCTTGAGTGTTCATGGATTATAATTGATGTTTCAAATTTACCCATAAATCCTTGAATAATGAAGGGATGCTATTAAGGTTAAAAAATAAAAGCCATTCTGAAACAGAACGGTTATGTATGAAAACTATTTTTCAGTCATTATTTTATCTTTTTCCTTCTGGAATTCTTCTTCAGATAACACTCCAGACTCTTTTCCAATCAGCAAATCCATTGAGTTTTAAGTAAAATATCTTAAAATCATCCGGAAACTGAAAGTCAATAATTTCTTCGGTTGCTTTAATTGAGTGTGCTGTTGCAGGTGAACTAAGTTTAATACCTTCATTTATCCACTGTTGGATGATGGTATCGGTCTGAATTGATGTCATTTTATAACAGTTTTATCTATAGATTTTGGATATTTTAAAATTTGGATTTTTACTTATTTCAATTTATATTTTTCAAAATCAACTGCTTCTTTTTCAAAATTTTCTGTGACTTCTAAGATTGAATTTATTTTAAAAATACATTCCTGATTATTTTCAGCCATGATGAAAACAAAGCCCCAAATATCTGTTGAAACGGTGAATTTCCCCATTTCAGTGTTTATGTTTAATAAGATTTCGTCATTCATCCATAACTCAGGAATATCCATAACTTCTGGTTTAAGTTCTGAAATAGCAGCAAGTAAATCTGAAATAAAATTATTGCTTTCAGCATCTTTAAAAAACTCAATTAAAAGTTTTGATGACCCATATCCAGTACGAAAATAATATTTATACATTTTTTATTTCAGTTGACATGATTTTGGTTAATGGTTTGGATTTGAAGATAGGATTTTTTGAACAAAAGTTTAATTAAAGAACCAATGTTGAACTTCACGCCATATTTCTCCAATACAATATTAAAGGTAGTGTTTCTTAGGCAGAGCACACTTCAAATCTATCGATTGCAGTTAAATACCATTTGTTATTTATTTTTGCAATGTAGAAAATAAAAGTTTCCTGATTTTTAACAATTAAAGTGACTTTATGACTTTTACTCTCGATTTCTTCAAATAATTTAATTTCTTTTTCATTCCAAATAGTTTCCTCTGTAAGCTTATTTTCATTTATTGCAATTGTTGATAAAAAATTGTCATTAGTTTTCATATCAACATAAATTCCTGGAGATTTATTCCAGCTTTCAGTATCACAACTAAAGACAGGAGAATCCGTTTCATTTATCAGATATTGCGTTTCAAAATTGGTTTCATAGGGTAAATATTCAGGGACCGGCTCATTGAATGAAATTTGTTTTGCTGTAGAGATGTTATTAAAGGCTCCTCTGGCAAACAGAAATGTAAGTCCATAATCTTTGTAGATTAAGCTATTTAAAGTATGTTCATTTTTTCTTTGATATGCCTTAATGATTTTTATGATAGTATTCTTCATTTCAGTGTCTTCTGGAGTAGATTTAATTTTTGCTGAAATTAAATTTTCAGTATTTGTATTTTCAATCGAGACTTTATTTTCGACTTTCTCCTTTTTCTGACAACTAGAAATTACTAGATAGCTTAAAAAGACAATAAATGTTATTCTTTGATTTTTCAATTTACTTTTTTATGATGTTTTCTTAAGGCAAGGACTTTTAGAATTCTTGTTATCCGAAGCTTGTTGGTTTTTGGACTATTTATTTTGTTTGCGCAAAGTCAGGAGACTGTGCGGAGCATCAAACTAATCATCGAGTACTTCGTCATTCAGATCTGTTTCTAGTTCATGATGTTACAGATGTGAGTAAAAATAGAATAAAAAACCACCCTGAAAATCAAAATGGTTTAGCATTAATAAATTCTTTATAAATAGGAGGATATTTAGCTTTCCATAGACATATAGTCCAATTGCCCATTTTGATCTGTATTGATGACAACCAGATAATCGGTGATCTCTTTTCCGATTGAATAATCTAAAATAGCAAAACCGTCTTCATTGTCAGGATAAAGTCCAATTCTAACTAATTCTAATTTTGTTAAAAGTTGTTGCTCCGGTTCTACTGTTGAATCATCAAAGTTGATAAGCGTTGAAAGTTTGTCCTGTTCAACTTCTTCAAGATGGTGTTCCAAATATAATTTTACAGTATCACCGTCTTCATTGTGATAGTCTTCCAGAATGTAATTTTGAGCTAGTTTATTAATAGGTTCAATATTTTCAAGATAGTTTTTTATTTGATCTAGCTTTGCTCCATCAGTATTCTCACTTTCAAAATTTAAATCTATTTGAACTTCATTTCCATTGAGATTGATTGTAGCATCATAATATTCTTCTATGTTGTCTGTTGAAAGTTGCCCAAAATAGGGTAATGTGTATTCTGCCATGATTATTTTTTATAGTTAATAGGTGTATTTATTTTTTAAGTTTATTTTCAAACTCTATTTTTTTGTCTGATAAAAGTAGATTTTTTTTTCAGTATACTCTATTTCTTTTCGTGGAATCTTTGTCATATGCTTATTGCTAAAGGAATAAAGAATAAAAAGTTCAAGAATGGCTCATCATTTGAAGTCAGATGACTTTGAATATTTTTATTTTGTTTGCGCAAAGTCGGGAGACTCTACGCAGTAGGGTATTGTTTAAGGCGTATTTTTTAGTACTATATTAAAAATGTTCAATATAATTTTCTCAGCCGCTTATACATTAATTTGCTGTGGCCGCTGGCCGTTATTCAATTTCAATTTTGTTATATGCAATCCAGCGTTTCAAATTACCAACCATTCTTTTTAAATGATCTTCGTTCAGGAAAATATTCGTCCAATAGTCAAATCTGTCGCATTGTACGCTAATGTAATAGGTCATAATGGCTAAACAGGCAAAAGGTAAGAACTGTTTTTCTTCGTTACTTATTTCAGTTACTGTTTCGTAACCTTTTAGAAAGCTTTCTGCTTTTACCTTGTATTCTTCTTCATTTAAATGAGTGGCAAGCAACTGAAACAGAAAATAAGAAATGTCGAAACATAAATAACCGTTACCACAGAAATCAAAGTCAAAAAATGTTATTTCCTTTTCATCATCAATGTGTAAATTGTCAAACCAAACGTCAAGATGAACACTTCCATACCTCATTTTAGATGGGTCAGTATTTTGTATTTTGAGAGTTAGAAAAGCAGATAGTTTTTCTAAAAATTCAATTTCGCTGATGTTTTTATTAAAGAATTCTTTTGTTCTTAAAACTGGATTTATGAGCAAGTTCTCGCTATTGTAAGATATTCTGTTAAGATCAAAACCTTCTGTCGATTGATGAACTTTAGCCAATGCCTGTCCGATAAGAAAACTTGTTTGAGATGAAAATTTTGCAGTCTTTGTTCCTTTGGCATATGAAAACAAAACACCAAATCTTCTTCCTTCCGGTGCTTCAATTTCCTGAATGTATTCGTTTAATTTATCTTTTATTGGGTAAGCAACCTGTTGGTGGTTTTCTTTTAAGTGAAGTAAAAGTCTTAACTCTTCTTTAATTTCTGATTTTGTCCGCCAATCACAGGTATACACTCTAAAAACATATTTGTTTTCGTTGTCGTGAACGATGTATAAATGGTTCATGGCAAGTCGAAATATACTACATTCGGCTTTGTCACTTAGTCCATATTGTTGTTGAATAAGTTTTCCAAGTGCGTTCGGTGAAAGCGTGCTATTTATTGTGGGAAATTTCTTTGTCATTCGTTGTTTGCCTATGAGTGGGGAGAGTTTTACACTTGTATTATGTCTGCATTTCTTTTTTTATATTCCAGTGCCTCCTAAAATTTCTAGTTCTTGTCCTTTCGTTGGCTGTCCGTCTAATATTGGCATTGCTTTCATGATGAGTTCCCTTACGCCCTCAACTTTTAGAGAATTGTCATGGTCATCTTTATTCTCCCAAATTTCTGTAACATAAACAGAATTTGCATCATCCTTGTCATGACTAACTGTATAAAGTTTACAACCTTTAGCTGTTGATACGAGTTGAGATGCTTGTATTAAAATATCAGCAAGCACCTCTTTATGCCCTGGTTTTGCTGTTAGTCTTCCATGAAGTAAATATTTGTTTTCCATATTTTCTGTAATTGTCTTTACAAATATATCCATTTATATGGCGATTTTAAAGGGATTATTAATCAACTGGAAACAAAAAAAACTACAATAGCAGAGCGGTTTTTATATATTAAATTTGTCTTAGCTACTAGCTGCTACATCATTTCTGGCATTCCATCACCCATTGGCATCGCTGGTTCAATATTCTTACTTCAGTGATAACACATTCAGATGTTAAAAGTATTCCAGATACAGAAGCTGCATGTTTAAGGGCAATTCTTGTTACTTTTGTTGCATATCCTTGTCAAGGTTTTAAACCTTGACAAGGATACTAATCCAGCCACCTTTGCCTAAAACTTACACCTTAAAGATAAAAAACCGCTCTACTTTTTGTAGAGCGGTTAGTATATTAATTTGCCTCAGTCGCTGAGCGTTACATCATTCCTGGCATTCTTCCACCCATTGGCATAGCTTGTTCAGCGCTCTTTACTTCAGTGATAACACATTCAGTTGTTAAAAGCATTCCAGATACAGAAGTTGCATTTTCAAGAGTAACTTTTGTTAGTTTTGTAGGGATCAATGATTCCTGCTTCAAGCATGTTTATATATGTTCTATTTTGAAGATTTAGATTTTTTAATATTCAACGCTTTCTGCTTTATCCATTGTACAGCAGTATCAATAGGAGCAGTATCATTGCTGGAAGAAGTATTGTGTCCCAGTTTAGGAAAAGAAGTATATTCGAAAGGTTTGCCTTGCGCTTTAAGGGTGTTCAATTGTTCTATACACAACTTTACCGGAATCTGTATGTCTTTTTCACCAAAAAGCCAAAGTCCGGGAATTGAAAGGGTATTTAGATAGGTTTTGGGGTCAGTCGCTGAAAATTGGTACCTGTCCGGATCATTTCTGGTATGTTCAATGGCATCTGCTTCTGTATGATTTTCCCAAAAACTATTGTTTCCATTAGTATAAAACTGAAATCGAAGTTGTTCCAGAGTGGTAATGGTAGGGCAACTAAATAAAACCATAAATTCAATTTGTGGATTTTTGCTTGCAGCAATTGGGATTATCCATCCTGCCTGGCTAAATCCGACTAATCCAATGGGTGTTTTTTTATCTTTCAAATAGGTCTGAAATGTTTTTACAGCTGCATTGGCATCCTGAGCCAATAAATTAAGATTAGTAGTATCAATATTATTGGTGCCCACAGATGGTCCTACATAGACACCTCCAGATTCTCCAACGCCGCGTTTGTCATATGTCAATACGGCAATGCCTTCTTTAGCAAGACGTTTTGCAAAATCCAGTTCTCTTTTTACCGGATCGGATCCGTGAACAATTACAACTGCTGCAAGTATTTTTTTAGGCTCTAAAATGGAGCCTGCCAGAGTGATACCCTGACTTTCAAACTTTACATCCTGAATGGTAAAATCGGCCGATTGTGAAAATACCATTTCTGGTAAAGCTATTAATAATAGCAAAATATATAAGTTAGAAAAAAAGTTGGTTTTCATATATCATGGTTAATTGTCAAATATAATACAAAAAACCGCTCTATTTTTATAGGGCGGTTTTAATTTATATATAGCGGTTAAGACTACATCATTCCTGGCATTCCACCATCCATTGGCATAGCTGGTTCGGCGCTCTTCACTTCAGTGATTACACATTCAGTGGTAAGAAGCATTCCAGATACAGAAGCTGCGTTTTCAAGGGCAACTCTTCTTACTTTAGTTGGGTTAATGATTCCTGCTTCAAGCATTTGAACATATTTATATGCTTGAAGAAGTTGTATCCGAAGTCTCTTAAATTACGAATTGTATAAGGGTAGGATACTGTATAGAATAGTTTTATTCTCCTCACTACCGCACGAATCTTTTCGTGTGATTATAGTATTATAAATTAAATCCAATTAATATAATTTAAAAGCCGGGGCTACACGATGCTATCTTATGGTAGCGAGGCATTTACATATAGTACATTTTAGTCAATATCTGCTACTTGTATGCTTTTAATAGCTGAGCTGGTGAGAGATGTTGTACTTCCGCCGATGATGTATAGTTTATTGTTATATACTTCCGCTGTAGCGTGTCTTCTGGGAATCATATTGGATGACAACGGATGCAATGTATTGGTTGTAGTATCAAAATAGGCCAGAAAACTTTGATTATTCACACCACCTACAATAAAAATCTTATTACCGGATACGGCTAATGAGTGCCCGTATATACCAGCAGGCATCGTATATTGATTGGTCCAAAGATTAGTTTTGAGATCGTAAACATTAATCAGGCGGGATGGGGTACCGTTAAAACCTCCAATGACATAAAGTTTATCATTCACAATTTTGCCTTTTGTTTCTCTGGCTGTGGGCATATTGGGTAACGGATTCCATGTATTGGAAGCAATATCATAATATTGGAATTTATTAGAGAATACAGTGGTTTTGGCTCCGCTTAATCCGCTGCCGCCAAACACATATATTTTGCCATTATAGATGGCAGAACCGGCATTTCCTGTATAGGAACGATTAACAGCTCCCTTCGTTATGGTATTGGTTGCCAGGTCTACAATTTCAAGATGGCTGTTTCCCCAACCGTTAAAAATATAGATTTTATTATCGTAGGTCTCCGAATTAGCAAATTTTTTGGTAAGGAGAGTAGAATTAAAAATACTCCAGCTGTTATCGGTAATATTATATTTCTCAATATACTTCGCGTCACCTCCTTTTTCCTGATACCCATTGCTTACGTATATATTATCATTCACTATTACACTGGTTATCGCACCTCTACCTGCAGACATATTAGCGAGAGTTTTAAAATGAAGTGTCTGTGTATGGGCTAAGAATGAACCCAACAGTGAAAGGAATAATAATTTTGTTTTCAATGGTGCTAATGCTTAGTATTTATTTTTATTTAAGTTTCGGGTGGTTTAAAGATAGGAAAAGTTGAAGAGAATTTTCTAAAATCGCTTTTAGTCAAATGAGTATAAAGTTATTTTGTTATAAACAGAAAGGTTTCACTTAGGTTCTGCATTTCATCATCAGATAAGGCTAAACCGCAATCCGAAGTCTCCCGACTTTTATTTCCGCAAAGTCTCCTGACTTTGCGGAGTAGGTTTATATTTTCCATATTAGTCCGGATAAATTCTGCGGGTTCCAGGTTTCTGGCCTTACGGTCTTATGGTCAGGTAGTAATTGGAGGATCTCCTCTTTCATATCGACTCCTATAATAAAGCCAAGCCCGTTGGCGTTTGCTATTTCAAGAAGGGTAAGATAGGCTTTTGCTATTTCATTACCATCATGTTTCAGATTCTCCTTGTCGAGATAAACGTATTGAAGATCTTCATGAGAAATCCAGTTGGTAATTCCCATTCCATGGAAGCAAAAGAAATTGTTCCAATCATCAAGTTCTTCAATGATTGAGCAGGAAAGCGTTTTCGAAGATATTTCGAAATTCCGGAGTACACCGCCTTTTCCGAGGGCTAGATGAGGTGAAAAATCGGCGCAGGTCTTGAAGATATAATATTCAAAAAACCTGGTAAAATCATAATATCCTTCTAAATTATTTAAAAATGCCATCTCATCATTCGTGTTTGCTACTTTCTGATGGGTGCTGCTTACTTTGAAAGTTTTGTCTAATGAGTTTGATATTGAAATAATCTTTTCAATAGTTTTATTCACGAGCTTTTCCAGTTCCTGTTTAGACAGATGTAATGTGCCTCCGAGAACTTGATACTTTAAGAATTCCCGGCAGTCATCAGTCAGGTCTCCTGCTTCTCCTTTCAACGCAGGAACTGTTTCTGTATAAAATTTTCTGTCATCAAATAAATGTAGTGTGCGCCAATATCCCATGTGGTGGTGTTATTATTTTTTTGCATTTTTGATTGTTGCTAATCCAAGCAGCTGGAGCTTTTCTTTCGGGTAGCTTTCTATAATGCTTTGTGTGGCTTTATTCTTTTTCTCAATTACATTTTTTTTAAGTTGTGAACATATTAAAATTAATAATTGAAATTGATCTTCATCAAAGTTATAAGTTTCAGCTGTTATATAATTAACTTCAATTTCTAGCATCCCCGCTTCAATATTATAGCTAAACCCCATATAGCATTCCTGATTTTCATAAATATTATGATCGGCATGCGCAATAAAGGTATTTCTTAAGTTCATTAATTCCTCATGAAGTTCCAAAAACTTATTGATATCCAGTAAGTCATTGGGAAAGCCTTTCTTTATAAAGTTTTCATCTAATTTTCCGTTTCTTTTCTTGGTTTTATTGAAACATTTGGCATATGTAGTAATGATTGAAATAAATAAAGATTTTTTGATAATTAAATTGTCATCAATATAACTTTCCGAAGAATTGAGAATATTATATTCCTGAACTCTATAATCGATCAGTTTGCCCGTTGCGTTTATAATAAAATCTAGATCGTTTTCTAAAGAACAATAAGCAAGAAATTGATTGATAATATGATTTTTTTGTAAAATGACAGCGTTATCAGGAAGCTTTTCTTTCATTTTCTCGATGAAATATTTTTTATTTGGCTCCTCGTATAATTTATAGCTTTCCATATAATTAAAAATTTATTATTCGTTTACTACTTAAAAAACTGAACCAGGTTATAAACAATAAATTATTTTTTAATATGAAAGAAAGAGAGGCTCTTTTGCTTTTCCATATCTCCTGATTTTAATGCATTGCGACAATCCGGTATATATAATTTTTGTAAAGCTACTTTTATACTACGCAATCTATTAGCATACCTAAAATTCTTTTTCTTTAATCATCAATACAAACAATAGAATTTAATTTTACTCATATATTCTGCCCATTTCCAGCAAGCTACCCAAAGTTTGCCAGCTTACCTCAAACTCCTGTTCATCATCTTCGCAATAGTCTAAATAGCATCGCATACCACACTCTAAAATAGAGTAGGGATCAAAATTATACCATCTGTTTCCTGTTTCAGAATCAATACCAAAAGATCGGCCTTCATCATTGAGCTGTTTTCCCTTCATTTTATGTAATTCGGCGATCTGAAATTGTAAAATGGCAATCGTATAATCAATTCCAGTATCTTCTAAAGAACTATTGGCCTTATTGTTCATTTTTTTATAGACTTCATCATCATCAGGGGATGTTACAATTTTAAGCCAGTTATTATCAAATTTTTGAGGTTCAGAAATACATGCATCATGTAAGATTTGTAATAATAAATCAGCGGTTAAGGTTTGCTCTCTTTTTTGTTCTACCAGTTTTAATAAAGCTAAGAGATAAGTTTCCAGATCTCTGTTTTCTGAAAGATGTCTAAGATCAATACTATGATAAAATTTATTGTATGTCATATTGGGTTATTAGGTAATGTAATGATTTTAAAAGGTAAAGCCCAGAAGGTTATCCGATAAAATTATCTAAATAATATTGTAGAGTCGTATCATTGTCTGTTATTTCGTTTACGAGCTCTTTAATGTTTTGCAACAGTTCAGATTCGTTCGTATTTTCATCGATATCTATCAGGTTCAATGCCATTTGTGATCCCTCATCATTTAAATTAATTTTTCTTAATGTTCCATCAAGGATCGTTATTTTCGTGGGCACAGAGGGGTTTCTGTGACATTCTTTGATGAGGCTTATTATTTCAAAAAGCTTTTCTGTTTCCGTTATTTTGCCGTTCCAGACTTTGCCGTTTTCTTTAAAATACTGGGAGGTGGATACAATAACTAAAAGAAAATAACAGCTTTCGTTTCTTTTAATTTCAATATCAAGTTGCCCTGCAAGAGTATGTATTTTAATTTTAATCATTTGAATACAATTATTAATTTTTCCAGGTCCCTGGAGTTTTCAGATGTTGGAGATTGGTTTTAAATAGATTAGTTTTATTTTATTGGCCCAAAGTCAGGAGACTTTATGCAGCTGGAGGGATAATAATTTTGTTTTCAATGGTATTAGTACTTATTTAAATTTCTGCGTGGTTTAAAGATAGGAAAAGTTGAAGAGAATTTTCTAAAATTACCTTCAGCCCAATGACCATGAAGTTATTTTGTTGTAAACAGAACAGTTTCATTTATGTTTTGCATCTCATCATCAGGTACGGTTACCCCCTTAGGTAAGGGGGTAGAGGGAGTTGCATAAGGGGCGATACTCAGCTGATTAACTGGCTCTAGGCTATTCCAAAGAGTGTAAAACGACTTATCTAAGGGACTAAAGGTACTTATGGAAGGGTCTAAAGTGACTTTATGAAGTCGCTATAGGGGGTTAGGAAGGGTCAGGAAACCCTTGATGAAGTTGTGATAGTGGGTTGTGGAAATGGTTAGAGGCACTTTATTGCCCAAAATATGAGATTTTAGATGATTTATTTTATTTACGCAAAGTCGGGAGACTTAGCGGAGCAGGGGCACATCGGTTTGTTATTAAAAATAAATCCGAAGCCTTATGACTTCGGATTGTTTATGAGTACAAAGCTGAGAGATCTTTCCTAGCTAGTTTAATATTTTACTGATATTTTTTTATTATTTTAAAAACTTAAGACAACCTTTATTTACTACTTTTCCACCGCCTCGTATGGAGGTTGCTACATCATCGTTTACGACTGCCTCTTCATATTTTGAACCATTATATTCTTTGTGGAATGTGTAATAATTATACCATACTTCGTCTCCTTTTTTTGAAACCACAGCTGCATCATAAGCTTTTCTAAGGATCACACCAGTGTATTCTTGTCTGATGATCTTCATTTCATTGCTGGTTAAGATTACTTTGAATGCATTAGGGGCACCATCCTTATAGAATTTTTTTATAGCCTTAAGTGTTTCTGCTTCCATCTTTACATCCTTGAGGGCTGCTTTTGGAAAACAATCGGATTCATTGAATTTTATTTCCTTGGGTACAATGACTTCAATCTCACCCGTAGCTACCGGTTTATACTGAAACTCGGAACCACTCCCAAAGGTCTTTAAAGGAACCTGTACTATCTTTAGTGTATGCTTCCCTGGGGTTAATAAGTCTTGTCTGCCCAACAATTCCTGAAAAGGAATTTCTCCCTTCCATAGGGTTTCCGTACCATCGTTGAGGCTATGTTTCATTGATAAGTTTTTCCTTGTCAAATCCTCTTCATTTAAATATTCATCTCTTCCTGAAGAAGCTATGAACTGACCATCAAAATAAAGGTTTGATATCAATCTGGTCTGGGAATCAAAAGAATCTTTCCATCCATTAATGTCCTTGGTCTTCATGCCACTTTCTACCAATTGCAATAATATACTGTTTGAAATAGAGTGCTCATAGAATCCTCGGAGAAATAGTTTGTCTCCTAAGGTAAATGTTGTTATATATGCTGAAGCGGGAAGTGCTCGTTCAGTTTTAGTATTTGAAAACAAAACTTTTCCAACATTCTTTTTGTAGATTTCATTGAAGGCTTCAGGAAATTTTTCTTCCTCAAAAAGTTGAAGCTTTGCTTTTTCCTTTTCAATTTTTTTTAAATCCTGCGCCTGACTTGCCAACGAGAATGTTAAAAAAGTCATTAGAATGATTTTCTTCATGGTTTATTTAAGTTTTATATGGTTATTTATTTTACTAAAAGGCCTCAAATTTACACATAGTTTTGATTTTGTTACTATTTATATGTTCATTTTTCATAAAATATCTTGTTTTCTGTAACGATTGGCATGCTGGCGGTAATATTGGATGGGGTTTTATATTGGCTAAAGCTTGGTATTGGTCAATTGAAAAAGATAATATACAGTCATAAGAAATCCGAAGTTGGTAGGTTTCGGATGACTTTATTTTATTGGTGCAAAGTCAGAAGGTCTCATCTAAAAGGACATTCCTTATGTTTTCCCTTTTCTTTCAATAATGAGGTACGCTGCATCCAGCATTTTAATCAAATGAATGTATGGGTTTATCATATTCCTTTCCGGTAGTTTGTCATAGATGCCCATTGAGAAATAAACCATCCCGGAAATAAAATAATCAAATTCGTTGATGCTGTATTCTTTGAATGCTTTTTTAAAGACCAGTAGAGGATTTTGGTATTCTTTCTCTGTAAGCAAGCCAAGAGCCAGAGGAGAAATATTTTCCAACTGAGCATTGATCTTCAATTTCTTTTCCTTCAGCATGATGAAGTAACTTGCACGGACAAATGAGCGCATCGCCTGATGAAAGTGATAAATAACAGACGGTTCTTCTTTTATCCAGCTATCTCTTTTAAGAGCGTAGCTCATAATGCTGTTTAAAAGTTCTTTGGATACTGCCAGATCATTGAGTTGAAAAAATATTTCCATTTGCTGTAAGCCGTAATGTTTCTTCCGGCTTTTCCCAAGCCGGGATTGAAAGTCTGTTCTGATTTTTTTCATGAGTGTGTATTTTTTGTTGGGTGATTTTACGGCAGTAAAGAAGTAAGTCCTGCAATGCCTGAACTTCCTGTCTATACAAGCCAAATGAATATGATAGAATTTGTGTTTCCTAAAAGCCCTAAAGCCGCAATGGATTGTACACCCCATTGTACCGTATCATGATACTTTATGTGGTAAAGCAGGCTTAGAAAAAGATGATTGTAGAAAAGCAGAACAGCATGAAAATAAAAACGGCATGAGACTCTACAATATCCGACTTGAGGTACTGGTATACCTGTACACAGATAAGAGAGCTCACGCCTAGGTCGTGAGCCTTTTACTTATCCTCTCGTGTACTTTTAAATTACCAGTTTTCAAGTCGAGATTCTAAGCAATAGCTTCTATATTTCTTTGAAGTATCGCAAAATTACTCTAATGAGTAATCTTTTCCAAATATAATAAAATTATTTAAATATTACCGAATTCGGTAATGAAAGTTTATGCTAATAATTACAATTTGCACTAAACAGTGCGATTATGAACGAGTTTAAGACTGATGAAATTAAAAAAATGGTTTCAGAAAAAATAAAAGAAATAAAAGGGGATACTCCTTATTCTAAGGTTTCTGAAAGATGTAATGTTACAGCTGCAAGAATTAGTGATGTTGCTAATAACAAAATCGATTGTCAACTCAGTACTTTCATTGAAATTGCAACTGGGTTAAGAATACATCCCAAGGAATTATTTGATATTGTTTTTGATTTTGAGGAATATTATTCTGAATTAGATAAATAAAAATATGTTCCGAAGTCTTTAGACTTCGGAACATATTTTTATATGAATTTGGTTTTATTGGCTCAAAGCCTGGAGACTTTGCGGAGCGAGTGTTTTTTATTGTTTTAATTTCCACTCTTTAACAAGTTCTGGAATTCTTGTCAGTACTTCTTTTCCAAAAATTACTTCATCAACTAATCCCATATGCATGGAATCAATGAGCCTGCATAAATATGACCTTCCTTTAACCCACCAAGTAAAATGGTCATCAACAATTAAATAATGTAAAGCGTCTTTACCTATATTTTCCCTTGCTTCCCATAACTCCCAACCATCTAGTTGGGTCTCATATACGCCATCAGCAACACGACTACCAAAGGTTGTTGTGTAATAATACTCTTTGATTTCCCAAATTGCAATAGGATTAATTACACTTGGAAAAGCACCATCAACTCTACGAGATAATGTTCTTATTGGAAAGCCATTTTCAGTAAATGCAGTTAATTCTTTTGGATCAAAATCACAATTGGAATTTCCTTTATTTTCATTAATAAGGATATTAACTAATCCTGTTAAATAAGAGTAGTCTTTTTTCTCATCTTTTTGTTTGTTATATGGTAAAGGAATTTGAGGATTTAATTGATTTTTAAGTTTGTAAAATGTCTCTTTTGCAGAATCTTTATTCATTAAATTTGGTTGAACAAAATTTATAAGTAAGTTGCCTCTGTATGTCATGTAATCAATTATTAACTGACCAAACTCAGTAAATGTATTATCTTGATTTATGATTTTACTATAATTCAATCCTTCACTTTCAAATACTGATTTAATTTGCTGAATAGTTGGTATTATAAAACCTCCATTAGGATTACTTTTACTTATTTTTATTGTATAACCAAGTCGTTGATTTAATAATTTAATATTTGCCCAAAATTCTAATGATTGATTTTTGAAAATGTTATTTGGTTTCATGTAAGTTTTTTTCAAATTTTAGTATAAATTCAGCTAATGAAGTATCCATAGCTTCAACAATATTTTTTAATTCTATTACATCAATTCTTCTTTCGCCGTTTTCAATTTTACTTATGAAAGATTGAGGAACACCTAATTTATCAGCTAAATCATTTTGAAGTAAATTTCTTCCAACTCTTAGGCTGTAAAGTGTTTCTAATAGAATTTTATATTCTTTGCTGTAAATACTTTTTTTCATATGACAAACTTATATTCTAAAAAAGGATATCCCAAAATGGGATATTGACACATTAATATGTACATTTGTAAAAAATCAGATTATGCAATTGACCCTAGATAGTAAATTCGCCACATATGTGCCTCCTAAAAGCCAATTATTAAAATGGGTTGGAAATAAACAAAAATTTGCAGGAGAGATTAGCAAATATTTTCCTGCTAATTATAATACATTTTATGAACCTTTTTTGGGAAGTGGTGCAATTATGGCAACATTAAGTCCATCTAATGCAGTAGGATCTGATATTTACAAACCTTTAATTGAAATATGGAATACTCTGAAAAATGATCCAATTCTTTTGGTTGAATGGTATAAAGAAAGAGTTGAAAGGATTGGTAATGAATCTAAAAAGGAAGTTTATGATTCTGTTCTAGAAAATTTTAATAAAAATAATAATGGTGCAGATTTTTTATTTTTAACAAGAACTTGTTATGGTGGCATTGTACGATTTAGAAAATCTGATGGTTATATGAGCACTCCTTGTGGGGTACATAATCCAATTCCGGTTGAGACTTTTAGAAAAAGAGTTTCTGAATGGAATTATAGGATGAGAAATGTAGAGTTTTTAAACTGCGATTATAAAACTATTTTTGAAAATGCAAAAGCAGGAGATTTAATTTATTGTGATCCTCCATATTCACACAGTCAAAGCATTTTATATGGTGCACACGATTTTAAATTAACAGAGCTTTTTGAATGCATTGAAGATGCAAAAAATAGGGGAGTTTATATTGCTTTAAGTATTGATGGTTCTAAAAAATCAGGAAATTACCTTTGTGATTTGCCAATTCCAGATGATTTATTTGAGCAGGAAATTTTAATTTCTTTAGGGAGATCAATGTTACGAAGATTTCAGATGGAAGGACAGACATTAGAAAATGAAGATGTTAAAGATCGTCTTTTATTGACGTACATTCTTTAAAAATTCTACATAACAAGCTAGTTTACGAATTGCGTCAATGTATATTTTTGAACGTGAGTTTGTAAAATTGCCGCTAACTTTCTAATTTACGCATTGCGTCAATATATGATATATACAATTGTGCTGATGTTGTTTGCCTGTTTGTCAATCATTAAAACAAAATCCAATAATTCGAACAAAAAACCGCCCTGCAAAAGCAAAGCGGTTAGTATATTAAATTGTCTTAGGACACGCTATTACATCATTCCCGGCATTCCACCACCCATTGGCATAGCTGGTTCAGCGCTCTTAATTTCAGTGATAACACATTCAGTTGTTAAAAGCATTCCTGATACAGAAGCTGCGTTTTCAAGGGCAACTCTTGTTACTTTAGTTGGGTCAATGATCCCTCCTTCAAGCATTTGAACATACTCGTGAGTCCTAGTGGTGTAT
This sequence comes from Chryseobacterium sp. StRB126, assembly GCF_000829375.1. Taxonomy (NCBI): domain Bacteria; kingdom Pseudomonadati; phylum Bacteroidota; class Flavobacteriia; order Flavobacteriales; family Weeksellaceae; genus Chryseobacterium; species Chryseobacterium sp. StRB126. Next base: position 4,927,523 of record NZ_AP014624.1, on the reverse strand, counting down.
CCGAAATTTTAGTATGTTGCACAACATAGATTTCTAGAATTAGTCAAGAATTTTTTTCATAATTTCAATTGCTTCTGCATGAGAATCTTTAACACTCTCAAATCTTTTTCTAAAAAAATAAAATAGTGCATTATTGTACATTGGAAAGCTGATAAAAATATATTCAGTAGGTAAATGGAAAAACTCAAAATGCGGTTCTTTGGTATTGAAAATCACTAAAGAATTCAATCTTGATGATTTGTCTTTAATACTGATGTTACGTTGGGTAAACTTAATATTAATCAATGCTTTAAAAGGATTCATTTCCCAAAAGTGATTCATCCAGGAAACGGGAAGTGTTCCAAACTCAGAGAAAGGTCCATCGGCATATTTTATATATTTTAATCTAGTAGAAAATACTTGAAGTTTATACTCCAAAATCTCCAGCCATCGAATGATATTTGCTAAATCATTATCGTCATAATATTCATTTTTTTCAATATTTTCTAATATATATATTATTTTTTTTTCGATTTCTGCTAAAATTGAATTGTTACAATTTTCACATGCTGGTACTACGCTTTTTATATAAGAAATTGATTGCTGATTTACTTTTATTTCGAATCCAATATTTGTTTTATTTTGAAATAGCCATTTTGGGAGAACATGTTCTTTTGTTAATTTATTTTGTACCTTACAAAAGACACAAATCTCTGAACCTACATTTAATGTTGCTGGATGAAATCTGTAAAAAACATCTTCAGCAATTTCAGGTCCATGTTTTCTGAAATTTACTCTAAGAGGAATAAATAAAGAATTTATTTTTTTTGACATTTTATAATGAGGACAATATTATAATAAATTTAGCTAATTTAAAATATTATCATAAAATTTTACTACGGGAAACCATAAAACAAAAAGCCGCTCTACAAAAAGTAGAGCGGTTAATATATTAATTTGCCTCGGTCGCTGACCGTCCTGGCATTCCACCACCTATTGGCATAGCTAGCTCAGTGCTCTTCACTTCAGTGATTACATATTGGTGGGTAAGTTTGAGATACAGCCTTTGAATTAAAATTTTTCGTCGGCTCCTTTTTGCGTTGCATTATATTCAATGAGTGTAGCGAAAGCTTTTTTCAATCTTTCTACTAAAGCTTGGTCAGCTGTAAAATTAAATGGTGCAGAATAGTCATTATAATTAGGTCCGCTAATGGATAAAAAATCTTTTTCGGTACCATATTCTTTTCCTTCTAATACAGTATTGACTAATTTTTTTCCAGTTACATAAAAATCTTTTGAATATTCACTATTCATTCCTTTAACTGTATTTAAATCGATTGTTGTAAAATACCATTCATTCATTTTAGCCTCCTTTTTATAAACAAAAATACCATTGCTGTAAGAAACAAAATGTCTAAAATCGCCTAATGTTCCGGCTAAATTTTCTTTCATTTTTCCTCCAATCCAATCCATTGTTTCTTGTTTGGTTGGTTTTGCTGTTTTGCTTTCAGTGGCTGACTTGCTTGGTTTTGCAGTTGTTTTCTTTTGAGCATTTACTCCCATGCTTGCAACTGTTACTAATAGTACAATTGCCAGTTTTAATTGTTTGGTCATAGTTTTTTTCATTTAATGCTTACTATTGTTGTAGGGTATCTGTTCAGCTTATTTCCCTGTATTTACTTTTAATGTTTTTTATAGGATTTCGTTTTTACAAAACTTATATGACTTGCAAATTTATAAATTATTTTCAGATACAGAAGCTGTGTTTTCAAGAGCAACTCTTGTTATTTTATTGTTATATGTACGTATTCTTGTCAAGGTTTTAAACCTTGACAAGGATATCAATCCAGATACCTTTGACAAAACTTAACCCTTACAAACAAAAAACCGCCCTACAAAGTAGAACGGTTTATATATTAAATTTGTCTTAGCGACGCTATTACATCATTCCTGGCATTCCACCACCCATTGGCATAGCTGGCTCAGCGCTCTTAATTTCAGTGATAACACATTCAGTTGTTAAAAGCATTCCAGAAACAGAAGCGGCGTTTTCAAGGGCAACTCTTGTTACTTTAGTTGGGTCAATGATACCTGCTTCAAGCATGTGAACATACTCGTCAGTTTTCGCGTTGTATCCGAAGTCTCCTGATCCTTCTGCTACTTTAGCAACAATTACAGAACCTTCACCACCTGCGTTAGCAACGATTTGTCTTAATGGCTCCTCGATAGCTCTCTTAACGATTTTGATCCCTGTAGTTTCGTCAGAATTGATCCCTGTAAGGTTATCTAAAGCAGAGATTGCTCTTACTAAAGCAACACCACCACCTGCAACAATACCTTCTTCTACAGCAGCTCTTGTAGCGTGTAGAGCATCATCTACTCTGTCTTTTTTCTCTTTCATTTCTACTTCAGAAGCAGCTCCTACATAAAGTACAGCAACACCACCAGCTAACTTAGCTAATCTCTCCTGAAGTTTCTCTCTATCGTAATCAGAAGTTGTAGTTTCCATCTGAGCTTTGATCTGAGCTACTCTTCCTTTGATTTTAGCTTCATCACCACCACCGTTTACAACAGTTGTGTTGTCTTTGTCAATTGTTACTTTCTCAGCAGTTCCAAGCATATCTAAAGAGATGTTTTCCATAGTGAAACCTTGCTCTTCAGAGATCACCTGTCCACCTGTAAGGATCGCGATATCTTCTAACATTGCTTTTCTTCTGTCTCCGAATCCTGGAGCTTTTACAGCAGCAATTTTAAGAGAACCTCTTAGTTTGTTTACTACCAAAGTAGCTAAAGCTTCACCTTCAACTTCTTCAGAGATGATTAATAGAGACTTACCACCTTGTGCAATTGGCTCAAGAACCGGAAGTAATTCTTTCATTGAAGAAATTTTCTTCTCTACTAAAAGGATATATGGGTTTTCTAGTTCAGCTAACATTTTCTCAGGGTTAGTCACAAAGTATGGTGACTGGTATCCTCTGTCGAACTGCATACCTTCTACAACATCTACTGTTGTATCGATACCTTTAGCTTCTTCTACAGTAATTACTCCTTCTTTTCCAACTTTTCCGAAAGCTTCAGCGATTAAAGCACCGATAGTTTCGTCATTGTTAGCAGAAACTGAAGCTACTTGCTTCACCATTTCTGTAGAATCTCCAACCGTTTTAGATTGAGATTTAAGGTTTTCAACAACAGCAGTTACTGCTTTGTCAATACCTCTTTTAAGATCCATTGGGTTAGCACCTGCAGCTACATTCTTAAGACCTTCTCTTACGATAGCTTGTGCCAATACAGTAGCGGTAGTAGTACCGTCTCCTGCGATATCATTAGTTTTGGACGCAACTTCTTTTACCATTTGCGCACCCATATTTTCTACTCTATCTTCAAGTTCGATTTCTTTTGCAACAGAAACACCATCCTTAGTTACGTGTGGAGCACCGAAAGATTTTTCGATTACTACGTTTCTTCCTTTAGGACCTAAAGTTACTTTTACTGCATTTGCTAATGCATCAACTCCTCTCTTTAGAGCGTCTCTTGATTCAATATCGAATTTTATTTCTTTTGCCATGTTGTTTAGCTTTTGGCGAATTGCTTTTTTGTTAAGTTTGCAATTCGTTAGTTTAACTTTATATTTTTAATTATTGGATAATATGAGATCGGCGATTATCCGATGATCCCAAGTAAGTCAGCTTCTTTTACAATTAAGTAATCTTTACCTTCTAATTTCAATTCAGAACCTGAATATTTTCCATAAAGAACTTTGTCACCTACCTGAACAGTTGTAGGCTCATCTTTTTTACCAGGACCTACTGCCACTACAGTGCCTTCTTGCGGCTTTTCCTTTGCAGTGTCCGGGATAATAATACCTGAAGCTGTTTTAGTTTCTGCTGCGATTGGCTCTACCAGAACTCTGTCTGCCAATGGTTTAAAGTTTACTGACATAATATATTTATTTTTTAATTATTTCTGTGTTGTAATTCTCTAAATGTATGCCATGAGACATTGATGGCTGAAATGGCAGAGTTTTATTTCCGAATGTGAAAATTTGGCAGAAAAATAAAAAACAAAAAGCCGGAAATTTCCGGCTTTTATTGTAAGTGTTTAACTTTTTGAATACTGTTTTTATGGACATTGTTGTCCCGGTCCGATCCATAGGATACATTGTCCTTTGTAATTGTACTCACAGCAAAAACGTCCTGCCGCTCCACCGTTGATTGATTTCTGAGCATCTCTGCTTAGTAATTTTGCATTTTTCATAGTTAATAATATTTAATTTGTATACTTCCTGAACGTTTAAAGTCAATCAGGATTTTGACATTTGGTGTTTAAGATGGTATCAAAGATAATATTTTTCCTTAATATGTGATATATTTTTTTCAGTGATTTTTAAAGGCAATTTATTGGTTGCCAGCTGATAACTGTTCTTTTGGGTAGTTAGAAAGAATGTGAAAAGAAGAAGCCGGAAAAATATCCGGCTTTTATTTGTGATGTAAAACTGATTTATGGACAAAATTGCCCCGGCCCAATCCAGCGGATACATTTCCAGTTGTCATCATAATCACAGCAAACAAGTTTTGCAGCAGATCCTCCATGAATGGTTTTCTGACTGTCTCTGTTTAATAATTTTGCATTTTTCATATGTGTAATACCTTTGTTTTTGTATTCCTGAATATTTAATGTCAATCAGTTTTTTTTTGACAGCTGGTGTTTTATTGTTGATTCAAAGGTAAGTGTTTTTAATACAGATTGTTAAGTTGTTTGTAGACAGAAAGCTGGTATTAATATTTTGAAAATATTTTTTTTATTGGATCATTTCTAAAAACATTTTTCTTCCACTCATACCCATTTCCTGTTTTACAATTTTTCTTGTTTCAGGATCAATATAATAAGTGACAACAGAAGTCCTGTTGCTGATATCATCATTTGTTTTTACAACCCAGACCGGTTTTCCTTTGTATTCTGCTTTTTGAGTATCCAGAATGTAGGCTTTCATCAGTCCTTTTTTCTCAGATTTTGGGTTGTAGTCGAAAATAGAAATTTCGGTTGTATAGTTTTCTTTTAAAGGAAGAAACCTTATCAGCATAGCATAACTGCTGCTGTCAAAATAATGGGTGGCAGGGATTTCAATGATATCCTTCTTTTGAGATTTTTTATCCAGGTAATATCCGGTTACTTTATCCTTACCGGATTTGAGTACCATATCTCTCATCGCATTGTAAGATGAATGATAGATCGGAGTAAAATCAGAGGCTTTTACAAGAGTGGAATCTGTCCATTTTGCTTCCGGAGCTTGTTTCAGCTTTACCATGGTTTTGATAAGAAGATCTGTTTTGTTTAATTTTTTTAGTTCTGTAATAATGCTTCCAATTTCTGTTTTGGAGCCTGCATTATCAGCGTACCATAGAGCTTCAGACGTTTCATCTTTAATCAATTTAGAATTGATGGCTGTGTTTTGTGGAGAAAGGAGTTCTTGTGAAAAAAAATGAGTACTGCTTATCAATAAAAGAAAAATAAATGTTCTCATAGTCTTTTTATAAATTAGTTATTCTAATCTTTAAAAAGTTACATGATTGAAAATTAATAGTTTAAATAAGTGCTTAATCAAATTAAGCAGAAGGTACTTCGCTGTTCTGATGCTGATTTATTTTAGAAATAATAGCTCCTGAAACCGCAATGCCGATAAAATTGGTTACCGATCTGGCTTCATTCATAAAACGGTCTACGGTATAAAGAAGGGCAATATCCGTTAATGGAATTTTTCCAAATCTGTTCAAGGTAAAGATAAGAGCTAAAAATCCTGAACCGGGTACACCGGATGCTGTTTTTGAAGTAATGGAAATAATGACAAATAGCCATACATAATCATTAAAACTTAAAGAAATATTATAAAACTGAACAAGAAAACAGCAGGTTACCGAAATGTAAATACAGGCGCCGGCAAGATTAAAATTATACCCCAAAGGAATAATGAATCTTAAAATTTTTCTGCTATACCCTTGAGATTCCATTTTTTCAAAAATTAATGGGAAAGCGGTCTTGGAAGATGAAGTGGTGATGACTAGAATTATCTCTTCCTTAATATCCAATAAAAATTTCCACAGATTGAATCTAAACAGGTAAGAGATAAAACCTAAAATTCCAAAAATAAATACAATGTCTGCAAGATAAACCGTAGCAACCACTTTACTTAATGGTAAAAGGGTGTTGATGCCATATACAGCAACACCATAAGCAATATTGCAGAAAATAATAAAAGGAAGAATAATATAAAGATATTTAATAACAGTGTAAAACAGACCTGTCCCACGATCTAAGACTTTCAGAAACTTTTCTTTTTTTGAAGATAAGTTCATAGTAACTCCTGTCAAAATGGAAAGGAAAAGAAAAATACCATGCCTGTTGAGATATAAAACAGTAGAAAGACGTCCGTCTTTTATTTCAAAGGTCTTGGGAAGAGTAGTACTGATACGGGTAACATCAATTCCGGTATCGGAACCGGGTTGCATCACTAAACCAAAGGTAAGACCTAATATTATGGCTATTGAGCTTACTGTTAAAAAATATAAAATGGTTTGCAATACAATATTACTGGCATTTTTGATTTCGGATAATTGACAGATTCCGTAAATAATAGCCATAAAAATAACAGGAAGAATAAAAGCTTCCAGAATCATAAAAAAATACCGGCTTACTACTCCAAGTTTTATACTTTCTTCAGAAGCATAATGTCCTGCCAGTACACCGCATATCATGGCAGTAAATACATACAAAGTAAGATTTTTGAGGTATTTGCCGGTGAATGTTTTTTGGGACTGTAGGAAATTCATTTGAAAATTAAACTGTCTTTACAGAACAGATTTTTAGGTTTGATTATTATTTGTGAAGTTGAAGATACTCATTATTCATTAAATTCTCATTATATCGTTCCGAGAAGCAGCGCTCCTATAAGCATGATAACCGATGATCCGATTGCCCACTTTAATGTGTATTTAAGATGGTCTGAATATTCCACACCAGCTAATGATACCAAAAGATAGGTGGAAGGAACAAGCGGACTCAGTAAATGCGAGGCCTGCCCCACAAGGCTGGCTCTTCCCAATATTTCAGGAGCAATATCCAATTGATGGCCCGTAGCCTCAATAATTGGCAATATTCCAAAATAATAAGCATCATTAGTAAGAAAGAAGGTAAGTGGAACACTGAAAATGGCGGTAATAATATTGAGATAGCCACCCCAGCTTTTGGGAACAATTTCAATCATACTGTTTCCCATTGCCTGCATGATTCCTGTTCCGTTGAGGATTCCTGTGAAAATACCAGCTCCAAAAATCATTCCTGCCACAGACAGAGCGTTTCCTGCATGTTTTGACATGATCTTTTGCTGATCTTTCAGTTTAGGATAGTTGATAACAGATGCAATACAGAATGCAATCATAAAAGCAATTCCTAGGGGAACAATATCCAGTATCATAACAATCAACAAGATGAGCGTCAGGAAAAGGTTGATCCAGATCAGCTTTGGACGAAGCAGTTTAGGATCAGCCTCCCCACTAATGTCGCTCGTACTATATTGAATGTGTTTTCCATATTTTGCAATGCGTTTTTTCTCCTTTTTTCCTAAGATATAAGCCACAAATATCACCCAAAGAATTCCTAAAGTCATAATAGGAATCATAGGGACAAAAATTTCTGTATGTCCCAGTTTCAGGGAGCTCATCACGCGTGCAGTAGGCCCTCCCCAAGGTAAGATGTTCATAATTCCTCCAGCCAGCATGATAATACAGGTTAGGGTAAGAGGATTCATGCCTTGCTTTTTATATAAAGGGAGCATAGCTGCAACCACAATAATATAGGTAGAAGAGCCATCACCGTCAAGAGAAACCAGAGTGGTGAGAATAGCTGTTCCTATAGTAGTTTTTACAGGATTATCTCCCACAGCTTTTAAAATAAGATTTACTAAGGGCTCAAAAAGGCCAGTGTCTATCATTAAGCTGAAATAAAGAATGGCAAAAATGAGCATGACGCCGGTAAGGGCAATTTCTTTGACTCCGTTTTTCATCATTTCTCCCAGATTTGAACCAAAACCAGCTATTAATGCTATTGCTACAGGAATAATAACTAAGGCGGTAAGAGGAGTCATTTTTTTATTCATGATGAGCACCATAAAAATGATAATCATCAGAAATCCAAGGAGTGTAAGCATAGGTGATTGTATTTGAGGTTATTTATTTTTATTTTTTCTCCAGTCAAAACTGTTTCGGTAGCCAACATAAGCATAGTTGCTTGTAGAACCGGTTTCAAGCTGATTGATAAAAGCGACTTCTATCGCCGAGTTTTTTCCGACTTTTATCCCTATTCCGGCTGTTAATCGGTTACTGTCAAACGGATCTTCTTTCACCACATTCATTCTGATTTCATTTTTCAGAATCCCGTAAAATTTTTCTTTCTCTCCGGTTTTGTTGAATGGAATTCTCAAAGAAATAAGATATCTCAGTCTGACAATAAATTCATCAGGATTACTGATAAACCGTTCTTCTACCCGAAATCGATGAGAGATAGAAGTTCGTCCGATATTTCCCCCAAGACTCACTTGCTGAAATGGTCTTTTTTCGTACCTCTCTCTTTTGGTATTGTCAGATTTATAGGAGTCCAGGATAAGAAACATCATTCCCAAAGCAGGCTTTACTTCATTGGCTACCTCGTAATCAACATAAGCTGAGACCAGAAAAAGCCTGGTGTCATAAGCCAGATCAAATGACCGATATTGAGAAAGCGCAGTTAAAGTGCTTTTGTCAGTCAATTTTGCAGACATGAGATATTGAAACCACATATTGTAATTGTCACGGCTTTGCGCACAGACAATTTGGCTAAATCCCAATAAGAAAATGGTGATTAATGATAATTTAACTTTCATGTAAAACTGAATTAATATCCCGATGTTTCAAATATATTTATAAGAAGAAGCCGTGAATTTATTTTTCAATCAATAGCAGTTTTTATCAGTGAACTGCAATCCCGGGTAAAAAAGGTCTTATATTTGAAAGATTGAAAATTGGATATTTTAGATGTTTTTTATTATCAATATTATGTTTATATTGTTGGTTTTTAGGATCTTACTAAATGGTAAGGTTTTGAAAAGACTGATGGAATATCATTGGGGGTTTTTGCTGAAGTTTCAGCATATCTTATTCTTTTTACTCTTTTTTATTATCACTTTTTTTACCGAAAATTACTTTTTAGATGTTCCGGAACTGATTTGGTCCGTATTATTTGTTATTATTTTCAATATTGGGATTTACTATTTGGTGTACTTTTATCTCGTTCCCCGATTTTATCTTTCCAATAAATATCCTGAGTTTATCTTGTATGCCTTTATCTGTTTTCTGGTATCAAGTCTTTTCAGAATTTTACTGGAGCCGGCAGTGTTTAATATGGAGTTTAATGAGACCTTATCCAATACAAAATTTTTATACAACGTCTACACGGCACAGGGGATTGTGATTTTGGTGGCCTCATTTCTGGGGATTACAAAAGATAAATTTTTGATTGAACAGGATTTTAAAGAATTAGGGGAGGAAAAAGATCAACTGTATCTTGCTCTTTTGAAATCCAAATTAAATCCGCATTTTCTGCTGAATACGCTTAATAATATCTATTCTAAAAGCTTTAATCCGTCTGAAAATACTTCAGAATCTATTTTGCAGCTCAGTAGATTGCTTCAGTACGTTATTTATGATACCAATAAAGAGAAAATTACCCTTATGCAGGAATTTTCATCCATTAAATCACTCATTGGGCTCTACCAGTTGAAGTATCATAATGTATTGGATATTGATTTTCAAATTAATGATGAAGAAATTCTGGAATTTATTGAAATTCCACCCTCCGTTTGTTTGACATTATTTGAAAATGCTCTGAAACATTCAGCAGTAGGAATAGAGGCAGATAGCTTTATAAAAGTTAATTATGAAATTTATGATCAGGAATTTGTATTTGAAATCAAAAATTCTGTAGCACAAAATAAAAATCTTATCGAGAATTCCGATAATAACGGATTGGGAAATGAAGCTGTTATCAGTATTCTGGAGAAATATTACCCTAAAAGGTTTACTTTTATATCCAAAGCAACCGAAAACAATACATACGAGACTCTTTTAAAAATTAAATTATAATGGCTAACCTTACAATTGTAGGTGTGGATGATGAATATCCCGCATTAGAACTTATCCGGCATTATTGTGCAGGGATAGAAGATGTTGAATTGCTGGAAACCTTTCAGAATCCTGAAGATGCCCTTCAATACTTACAAAAGAATAGGGTGGACCTTGTTATCTTGGATATCAATATGCCTTATATTAATGGAATTGATCTTTTACTGCAATTGCCTTACAAACCTCTATGTATATTTCTTACCTTGGAAACACAGTATGCAGTGAGAGCATTTGAACTGGATGTTGTGCATTATCTTGTGAAGCCTGTAGATTTTGAAACATTTAAAAAAGCAGTGTATAAAGCAAAAGATTTCTTACAGTTTAAACAGTCTGCAGAAGATAAAAAACAGGAAGATTTTATTATGTTTAAATCAAATTATATCATGAATAAAGTGCTTCTTAAAGATATAAAATGGGTTCAGGGTTTTGGAGAATATATTATCCTGATGACTCATCTGAAAAAATATATGATTCTGGAGCGGATGTCCAATTTTGAAGAAAACTACCATAATTTAGGATTTATCAGAATTCACAAATCATATATTGTACTATCTTCTCATATCAGTTCCTATGATTCGAATACGATCTATTTGAAAAATGGGGAACAGCTTCCATTGGGAAGAACCTACAAAAAACACCTGAAAGAATACTTTGGTTAAATAAAAACAGCTTTAAAGCTGTTTTTTTATTTAGAATTATATTTTTCCTGCGGCCTGCATCGGATTTACTTTTCCGTTTGAACTTCCTCTTACAGGAGCTCCTTCCTGTTTTTGCTTAAAGAGCTGGAATTTGGAAGTCTCACCACCGGAGCCATTGTTGGTCCATAAGTTATTGTTTGTATCAATATCAGCCGTTTCTCTCATCGGGTCTAACTGAATAGATGTAAGCTTCTTATCAAAATAATACGTTTTGGACACTTTTTGTTCATTCAGTCTCCAGATCTGTGCAGAAGACTTATCATATAATTTTGAACCGTCTTCAAAAGTGAATTCAAGAATAATTGGCATTACCAATCCACCTTTGTTCACAAAATCGATCTGATAAGCAGTAATATTTTTGAATTTTTCCTTATCCTTAGCATCCAAAGGTAGAGTAGGATCCACTTTAGTCGTATACTCTTTAGTGCTTACCTTTTCCTGACCTCTGTCATATCTATAGTAGAAATCCTGAGCCTCTTTATCCTGATCAACATAGAAGGTGATATTTTTGTCTTCTCTGTTTCTGATTTTTGAAAGGTCTTCAAAGCTGTTTACTAAAGGTTTGTCAACCTGATATTTTATTTCTTCAGCAGCTTTCGGATTCGTTTCCAGGTTAGGTGTTGCTACTGTTACTTTATCGATGGCAATATCTACGGGATCAGTTCCATAGAACCATCCTCTCCAGAACCAATCAAGGTCTTCACCACTAGCATCTTCCATCGTACGGAAAAGATCTGCAGGTTCAGGGTGTTTGAAAGCCCATCTTTTTGCATAAGTCTTGAATGCTTTATCAAAAAGTTCTCTTCCCATAATGGTTTCACGAAGGATATTCAATCCTGTAGCAGGTTTTGAGTAAGCATTCGGACCATATTGAACAATATTTTCAGAATTACTCATGATCGGTTCCAATTGATCTTTCGGAAGCTTCATGTAATCTACAATCGTCCATGCCGGACCTCTTTTAGAAGGGAATTTATTATCCCATTTTTCTTCGGTAAGATATTCTGTGAAGGTATTTAATCCTTCATCCATCCATGCCCATTGTCTTTCATCAGAATTGATGATCATCGGAAAGAAGTTGTGACCTACTTCATGGATAATTACCCCAATCATTCCGTTTTTAGTTCCTTCAGAATAAGTTCCGTCTTTTTCCGTTCTTCCGAAATTGAAGCAGATCATCGGATATTCCATTCCACTGGCTGCTTCTACAGATTGAGCTACCGGATAAGGGTAAGGAATAGTAAATTCCGAATATGTTTTAATCGTATGGGCTACTGCCTTTGTGGAAAATTTTCTGTAAAGTCCATAAGATTCTTTAGGATAGAAACTCATAGCCATTACCTTATTATTGTTTTCAGGAATGGTGACACGCATTCCGTCCCAAACAAACTTTCTGGATGAAGTCCATGCAAAATCTCTTACATCATTGGCTTCAAAAACCCATGTTTTTCTTTGCTTGGAATGATTTTTCTCTGCTTTTTTAGCTTCGTCTAAGGTTACAATTTCTATAGGTTCAGAAGCGCTCTCTGCTTTTTTGTATCTTGAAAGTTGATCAGAAGTTAATACCTGATCGTAGTTTTTACATTCCCCTGTTCCGCCTACAATATGGTCGGCAGGCACATTCATCGTAACTTTATAGTTTCCGAAAACCAGGGCAAATTCTCCTCTTCCGGTAAACTGATGATTTTGCCAGCCCTGAAAATCACTATACACACACATCCTTGGATACCATTGAGCCATGGTGTATAAGTCATTCCCATCTTCCGGGAAGTTTTCATAACCGCCGCGGCCACCCATTTTCATTCTATTGGAAATATTGTAATTCCAATCTACCTTGAAAACAAATTTTTCTCCTTTTTTCAAAGCTTTTGGAAGGTCAATACGCATCATAGTTTTATTGACGGTATATTTTAAAGGACTTCCGGAAGCATCAGTTACTTTTTCAAGGGTCACCCCATAACCATTATCCTTTACTGGAAGTTCAGTAACCTTAAGCTGCTGGTCTGTTGTTGACGGTTTAAGTATTGAAGAATTGTCATATCCTGCATTTCTTATACTGGAATGTTCATTTTCATCAAGCTGAAGCCAGATATAATCCAGTTCATCAGGAGAATTATTGTAATAAGTAACCGTTTCCGAACCTTTCAGATTTCTTTTATCTTCATCAAGGTAAGCGGTAATGTTATAATCAGCTCTGTTTTGCCAGTAGGCATGTCCGGGAGCTCCGGAAGCTGTTCTGTAAATGTTGGGTGTTGGCAGAATAGTTCCCAGCTGTTCAAACTTGTTGCCATGATTGCTGCCCGGGTTATTCTGAATATTTTGTGCGGTGAAACCTGTATATGCAAATACAGAAAGTGAAAGTATAACAACTTTTAGTTTCATAACCGAAATGATTTAATAATTATCAAAGATAGTAATAAGCGGTTGAAATAATAAAAATATTTCACGTTTAGAAAGGAATTCTTTCCAAAGTCATTTTTAAGGATAATGCAAAGACTCCGGATGAGACAAAAAGGATCCAGTCTTTTTTATTCACCTTAAAAAGGGTAAGCAGAATAAACAGCAATATTAAAATTGCTCCCACAATAACGATTTGCCCTAGTTCCAATCCGATATTAAACCCTAATAACGGGACTGCAATACTTTGACTCTTAGCAATCATTACTCTTGCTGTATTGGCGAAACCCATCCCGTGAATCAATCCAAAAATAAGGGCAAGGTAGTAATTGGCCCGCATTAACGTCTGTTTCTGATTTTTCATAATAATATTATCCAAAGAAGTAAGTACGATGGTTAAGGGAATTAAAAATTCAACCCAATCCGAAGGAACTCTGAAAACATCAAGAATACTTAAAGCTAATGTAATGGAATGCCCAATAGTGAACGCCGTTACGAGGATAATAATTTTTTTCCAATCACTATAAGAGTAAACGGCAATTAGAGCCAAAACAAAAAGCTGATGGTCTAAGGCATCAAGGGAAATAATGTGCTCCCATCCAAGGTTTAAATAAAATAGAAAATCCTGCATCATAATGTAAAATATAATGCGTACGAAAATAATGATTAATTTCGTACACATTATTTAAAAGTCGGGGTTTATGAAGAAATTATGGCTATTGTTGCTCCCAATTGTTTTTTTATTGTCTTTTACAAAAGTATGGCATCCCTATCACGTAGGATCTGTAGAGATCAGCTACAGCTCTAAATCTAAAACCTTTGAAGTAACAGGAAGATTCTTTCTTGATGATCTGGAGAATGGCCTGGGGAAAAAGTATGGAGGAACTTTTCATTTTAATGATGACAAGTACAAGGTAAAACTTAATGAGGCATTGTCTAAATATTGTCAGGAATATTTTAAGCTCAAAACAGACAATAAATTTCTCAAGATAAATTATATAGGATATGAAGAAGATCAGGAATCTGTAAATGTTTATTTAGAATCAGAGCCTGTAGCCAATCCTAAAAAAATCGAAGCGGCTGTAAGTTTCCTGTACAACCTTTTTGATGACCAGATTAATATTGTTCATATCATTGTAAACGGAGACAGAAAGAGTGAAAAATTAACGTATCCGAACCGATATCTTTATAAACAGTTTTAATTTTCCAATTGAAGGCGTATATTAATGTCTTTTGCATGAGCAAGTAGGTCCGGAAAAAAATCATTGTAGCACTCTTGAAGAAAATCTTTATTCGTTAAAAAGGCTTCAAAAACAGGAATATCCTTATCCAGATACTTTGCTTTGTTCAATACATTTTGGATACTGAATTTAATGCCCCAGTCTTCGCGGTAATTATAAAGCCAGTCATCCTGTTCCATTTTAACCAGCATTTTCTTGAAATTTTCCGGGAGCCATTCTTCATTAGCATTTAAAATTCTGTAAACACGTAAAGAATGGGTTTTCCATTCTGTTAGAGAGTTTAAAGAAAGATCATTAGCTACAAAATAGTCCATAGAGACATCTACAAAGGCCCCTGCATAAAGCCTTACCAAGGGAGCAAATACTTTTTTAGCTTCATGAATGGCAGGGTGAGAATCTGTGAAAGTATCAATGGCTCTGTGTAAAGTAATTCCATCCTGAATATCCTTAGGGAAAGAAAAACGATCCCTGTTTCGGATAAAATCTTCCAAAAACTGACCAACAATTTGTCCATCAGTGAAAGTGAGAAGGGAGTGAGCCAGATAATTCATAAACGAATATAAAAATTTTTAAACAAAGTTCGGCTATTACTTACTGTTTCCACCCAGACTCCTTTTTCAATTTCGTGATATTTAAACTCAATATCGTTTAAGATCACTTCTTCCGGGGAAATCAAACTCAGATGAAGTTCATCATCATGTATCTCGCATTTAAACTGAACAGGAAACGGAAAAGAATTCTGAATCTGTAGGTCTTTGTAACCATAAACAACGGTACAATCCGAACCTAAGGGTGTAAAACGTTCCTCCTCTTTATAAATATCCATAGAATGTGGATATCTTTCTAAAATCTTTAAGCCGGATTGAAGAGCTAAATAATATAAAATAGAGGAGAATTGGCAGATTCCGCCGCCGAAATCACTGGAAATTGTATTGTTGATGAGGTTTCTTCCTTCCTTAAAGTTATTCTTTGCACTAGGCTTTCCAATCATTTTCCAGAAAGAAAATACTTCGTTGGGGTGAATGATAAGATTGTGAATTTTATTACCTACAACTTTTAAATTATGAATTTTATTATCATGAAACGATCCGTTTTTGATAGCCTGTCGGAGTTTAACTGAATATTCACCAATGTTTTCTGAACGATATTCTTTGGGGTAATTGTAATTTTTTTTTTGATCAGCCAGATACCGCTGCAAAAGTTTTATCTGCAGTTTCAATGAATGAGGAATCCAGTTTTTCAATCGCTGTTTCATACCTTTTCTAAAACACTAATGTGATAAGATGCCCAATTTTTCAGAAAAGTGCGGCAAAGAAAGATGTCCAGCGGAAGAAAGAATTTTCTTATGGCTTTCGGTAATCTGTGAATAGGAAAAAATAATATTCCAGTTGTACTTTTAACTTTCCATTGGCCTTTTGAAAGTTCTGTAATTTCTGAAACTGAAAAGCTATTGCCGGCATGCCAGTCTTCCTGTGGAGAAACAGATTTTTTTCTGCTTTTTACAGGATAATCAAAAATCAAAATCCCTTTTTTGTTTAACTTTTGATAGCATTCATTCAAAAACGTCATCGTTTCTTCCTGATTTTGATGCATAATAACATGAAAGCAGAAAATGCAGTCAAACTCACCATGAAAAGGAATTTCTGAAATTTCCCCCACGCCCAGATTTTTTTCAGGATATTTTTGGCGGGCAATATTCAGCATATTTTCGCTGAAATCTGTTCCATGGGTAGCAAAATTTAATAGCCTGCCTGTTCCACATCCCAGATCCAAAACCTTTGTATATTTTTTATCTTTGAAAAAGGAGGTTAGAAAAGCTCTTTCCTGATGGTCAATATATTTCCCATAAGAATTCCCGAAACGGTTCTCATCATAAGATTCAGCGAGGTTGCTGTAATATTCCAGAATACTTGTTTTCATCATTTGAAAATCTTTTGTTAAGATCTTTAATTTTATTGACTTCTACAATTTTTATTCCGAATTATTCCCTTTTTAATGAAGGCAAATTAGCTGAATTGGTCTTTTCTGAATTCGGTAGGAGTCATACCAGTCATTTTTTTAAAGATAGTATTGAATGCCGTTTTTGAATTAAAACCGGAGTCAAATGCAATTCCTAATATAGAAAGTTTGTGAGAGGAGCTATCAATAAGCATCTTTTGTGCGTGTTCAACCCTGTATTTATTCACAAAATAGAAAAAGTTTTCCTGAAAACCCGTGTTGAGAAGGTAGGAAAGTTGATGGGCATTGATCTGAATAAGATCAGATAGTTTTAATAAATTGAGTTCTCCATCCAGATAAGGTTTTTCTGTTTCCATTACAGTGATTAGCCTTTGTTTTAAAGACTCAAATTCATCATCAGGAATTATTTTTTTCCTTGAGATTTCCTCTGCTTCATTTTCCAGTTCAATAGAAAGAAGTTCTGCCCGTTGGCTTTTATCTACAGGATAGATTTCCTTTTGTCTGAGAACATAGTAGAGCGTACTGTAAAGGATAAATAAAAACAGGAGATCCATCACCAAATGCTGATGCATTTTATACACAAAAGTGTTGAAAAGCTCATAGCCAACCGTTATGATAATGGTTACAAAAAGAAGAAAACTTAATTTAATCAGCCATTGTAAGTCGATATTCTCTGTATTGGACGAAATAGTTTTAATTCTCTTCTGATGTTTTCTGATTTTAAAATAAATAAGGGCGATGTAGGGAAGATTGTGAGAGACATCAATGAGCATTACCATACTTCGGATGACCGGATGGTTTTCCATATTGAACAATAAGATCCAATAAATTACAGGAGTAATAAGACAAATAAGATCAGTTCTTTTAAACCTATAATTAGGGTTGATAAAAGACACAACACTGAAAAATAAAAAAATAGGAGTAAAGATCTGTAATGCATATACCGTAAATACAAACCAGGAGTCTGGTGAAATTCCACAAAAATGTAAAATATCAAGAAGCCAGTAACTGGACCAGAATAATATAAACATCCCGAAAAAAAAGTTGGCCTTTTTATTAACCCGCATAGGATTAATCAATACGGTAAATGAAAGTAAGGTTAACCCCCCATAAAGTAATACAAGGACAAACTTCTGAATGTTTTCGAGTTGCATTATTTACATTTTTTTAAAAAAGTCTTTCATGGAAATCTTCAATTTTACTTACTTCTTCAATCTTGATTCCGAATTTTCTTTTCGGAATTTTATTAAGATTGGAAACAAATATCTTTTCATACCCCAATTTTTCAGCTTCTGTAATTCTTTGTTCAATTTGAGCAACCGGACGAATTTCTCCGCTTAACCCAATCTCTCCGGCAAAACAATAATGTTCTGAAATGGCTATATCTTCATTAGAAGATAGAACAGAGGCTATCACGGCTAAATCCAAAGCAGGATCATCTGTTTTTATTCCACCCGTAATATTAAGGAAAACGTCTTTAGCTCCTAATTGGAAACCAGCCCTTTTTTCAAGAACTGCAAGAAGCATATTTAATCTTTTTGAATCAAATCCGGTACAGCTTCTTTGAGGAGTTCCATAAACGGCTGTACTTACCAATGCCTGAATTTCTAAAAGCATGGGTCTGTTTCCTTCCAGCGTTACTGCGACAGAATTTCCGGAAAGTTCTTCAAACTTCTTGGTGATAAGGATTTCTGAAGGATTTTTAATTTCCTTCAATCCCTGGGATACCATTTCATAAATTCCGATTTCGGAAGTGGATCCAAAACGGTTTTTGTTGGCTCTCAATAATCTGAAAAGGTGATTTCGGTCTCCATCAAAATTTAAGACCACATCTACCATATGCTCCAATACCTTTGGCCCGGCAATCTGGCCATCTTTGGTAATATGACCTACTAAAAATACAGGAATGCTGTTTTCTTTAGCGTATTTAATGATCTCGTTGGAACATTCTCTGATTTGAGAAACCGTTCCGGGAGAACTTTCGATCAATTGAGACTGTAGTGTCTGAATAGAATCGATAATCATGAAATCCGGTTCCAGTTTTTTAGCTTCATGAAGAATTTTTTCCAGCGAGGTTTCTGTAAACAGGAAGCAGTTTGGATTTTGAATATCCGTTAACCTGTCGGCTCTCATTTTAATCTGAGAAGCACTTTCTTCCCCGGAAACATAGAAGATTTTTTTCTTCATTTTTAAGGCAAGCTGAAGCAAGAGAGTAGATTTCCCAATTCCCGGTTCACCACCGATTAAAGTAACGGAGCCTAAAACAATTCCACCACCAAGAACACGGTTCAGTTCTTCCGAAGGCGTTTTAAGTCTTGGTTCTTCACTGGTTTCTACCTCAATAATATTAATGACGTGTTGTTTGGTTTTTGAGAAGGGTACCGCTTTACTATTGGGTTTTTCCACTACTTCTTCCACCAGAGTATTCCATTGTCCACAGTTTTTGCATTGTCCCATCCATTGGGAGTACTGGGTTCCGCAGTTTTGACAGAAATATGCCGTTTTCAGTTTTGCCATACTGCGAAGTTATAAAAAAAGCATTTTTTTTCCGAGGTTTAAATGGATTTAAATATGAAATACTAACATAGATCAACGATAGAAATATCTTTATATCTTAGCTTTGTTGAAATTAAAATATTAATGTAAAATCTAATTATAATGAAAAAACTATTTTTATCCTTCGCATTCGCACTTTTAAGTACTTTCTCCTTTGCTCAGAATAATTGGGACATAGATCAGATGCACTCTTCTATAAATTTTACCATTGAACATATGGGGATCAGCTTTGTTCAGGGAAGGTTTGATAAATTTGGCGGAGATCTTACAACAAAAGGCAATAGTCTTGATAATGCTGGATTTAATATCAATATAGATGTTGAAGGTATTAATACTGGAGTAGAGATGAGAGACAAACATCTTAGAAGTAAGGATTTCTTTGATGCGGGAGAGTATTCAGCCATTAAATTTACAGGAACTTCCGTTTCCAAAGAGAAAGATGGATCATACATATTTAAGGGGAAACTTACCATTAAAGACGTTACAAAAGATTTTAGTGTACCGGTAACCTTAGGAGGGATTACAAAAAATAAAGAGGGTAAAGAAATTATGGGGCTTCGTGCAAAATTTACGATCAACCGTTTTGAGTATAATGTGAATTATGATCCTACGACAGCAGGTATTGCTAAGTGGGTGGAGATTAATACTTATTTTGAATTGATTAAAAGATAATTTATACTTATATCAATGAATTAAAGAAAGTGGATCCATAATTGTTTGGATTCACTTTTTTTGTATTGAGCATATTAGCTTTAGATGTAAAAAATAAAGAGAGTTATGACGTAGCATCATTTATGTATTCCAAACATAAATAAAAAAAATACTCAGGTTTTATAGTTGTTTGAAGGATGTTTTCTTATTTTCAAAATCTAAAAGATTGCTTTGTGTTTCTTTTTCCCATAACTTTGCACAAACCTAATCTAATGAGTAAAAAGAATACAAAATACATCTTTGTGACAGGAGGTGTAACTTCATCTTTGGGAAAAGGAATCGTTTCTGCTTCTCTGGGACTATTGCTAAAATCACGCGGTTTTAACGTAACGATCCAAAAACTTGATCCTTATATCAATATCGACCCGGGAACTTTGAATCCTTATGAACACGGAGAGTGTTATGTGACCGAAGATGGTGCGGAGACGGATCTGGATTTAGGTCACTACGAGCGTTACCTTGATGCTCCTACATCCCAAAATAATAACGTTACTACAGGAAAAATTTACCAGACTGTAATTGAAAAAGAAAGAAAAGGAGACTTCCTTGGAAAAACAGTTCAGGTAATTCCTCATATTACTAACGAAATTAAACGTAGAATTAAAATCCTTTCTAAACAGAACTACGATATCATCATTACTGAGATCGGAGGAACAGTAGGAGATATTGAATCTTTACCATACATTGAAACTGTTCGTCAGTTGAAATGGGAACTGGGAGAGAATAATTCTATGGTCATTCACCTTACCTTATTGCCTTATCTGGCTTCAAGTGGAGAATTAAAAACAAAACCATCTCAGCACTCTGTTCGTCAGTTGATGGAAAGTGGAATTATGGCTGATGTATTGGTGTGTAGAACTGAACATCAAATTCCAAAAGATCAGAGAGCAAAATTAGCTCAATTCTGTAACGTTCCATTAGAAAATGTTATCGAATGTAAGGATATGGAAACAATCTATGAAGTTCCAATGTACCTTCAGAAGCAAAACTTTGACGATGTAGTACTGAAAGAACTGGATCTGAAGAGTGATAAAGATGCTGATCTTAAAGACTGGAAAACTTTTGTGAAAAAATTCCAGAATCCTAAAAGAACTGTTGAGATTGCATTGGTTGGAAAATATGTATCCCTTCAGGATTCTTATATTTCTATTGCTGAAGCTTTCAAACATGCAGGAGCTGACCTTGAAACGGAGGTAAAAGTAAGATGGGTATACAGTGGAGATATTACAGAAGAGAATATCAAAGATACACTGAAAGGTGTAAATGGAATCCTTGTAGCTCCGGGCTTCGGAGACAGAGGAATTGAAGGAAAAGTTCTTACTGCTAAATATGCAAGAGAAAATAAAATTCCAATGTTGGGAATTTGTTTAGGAATGCAGATTATGACTATTGAATTTGCAAGAAATGTTTTAGGACACACGAAAGCAAACTCTATGGAATTTGATACTGCAACTCCTGATCCTGTAATTTCAATAATGGAAGAACAGAAAAATGTAATCGATAAAGGAGGAACAATGCGTCTTGGAGCATGGAAGTGTGCTTTGAAAAACGGATCTAAACTACACGATATTTACGGAAGTAAAAATATTTCTGAAAGACACCGTCACCGTTACGAATTCAACAGTGATTATCTTCAGGAATTTGAAAAGAATGGTTTCTTAGCTACAGGAACAAACCCGGAAACAGGATTGGTGGAAGCGTTGGAATTACCAGCTCACCCGTTCTATGTTGGAGTACAATACCATCCGGAATACAAGAGTACGGTAGCTACACCGCATCCTTTATTCAGAGCTTTCATTAAAGCTTGTGAAACATCTAAGTAAGAAATTTTAGTATGGGAAGAGTGTAATATTCAACCCTGCGAAAAGAAATAAGGTAATTTTTTACCATAAACGTCTAGATACAAACTCAGGTTGATTTTTCTCAGCCTGAGTTTATTATATACTAATGCATTATAGTATAGAGTTTTGATAAAAAAACAGTATTTTTGTCAGCTCAAATTTGCTACAGATTTATAAGTTTTCTTATAGGATTGTAGCAAGCCCATAAATAGGAAATTTTAATTATAACAAAAATAAAATGCAACAAAACAACGGAATCGATAAGAAGCAGATGATTAGTTTCGCGGTTTTATGCCTGATTCTTTTTGGTGCGATGTTCTATTTTCAGAACAAGCAAATGAAAGAAGAAGAGTTAAAAGCTCAGCAGCAGAAAACGGAACAGGTGAAAAATGCCGTAAAACAAACTCAGGCCACCAATATCAATCCAAATGTAACTCCTAATGCGATTCAGACAGCTAATTTGTCTAACAAAGAACTGAATGTAGAATTCTCAAGTTTAGGAGGACAAGTTTCTAAAGTTCAGCTTTCAGAATACAAAGCATACAATAATAAAACGGATCAGGCAGACCTTCCGCTTTATCTTATCAATAAAAATAATTCAAATTACGGTTTTCAGTTTAAAGACAAAACAGGAAAGGTTATCAATACTAAAGATTTAGTTTTCTCACCTACTGTTAACGGTAACGCTGTAACGATGACAGCTAACTACAATGGAGCTGTTATTCAGTTTATTTATACGCTACTTCCGAAATATACTCTTGATTTTAAAGTAAGAACTCAAGGTCTTGCTGCGGTTACTTCTGATAACAAAGCAGATTTTATCTGGGATTATAGCGTAAGAAACCTTGAAAAAGGTAGAGCTCAGGAACAATCTCACTCAGAATTTTCTTATGCTTTCAATAATTATAAAGATTATGATTATGATGGAAGAACTACCATGGAGGAGGAGAAAGAGACTCTTAACTGGATTGGAATAAAACAACAGTTCTTCACTTCTGTTATTGAAGCTAAGAATGGATTTACCCACAGTAAAGGTAATCAGGAAAATGTAGAAGAAGGAGAGTATTTGAAGAAACTCAATTATGAAGGTTTCGTTCAGATGACCGGAAGTGAATTAAATCAGGATTTTACATGGTATTTTATGCCATTGGATTTACCACTATTGAAATCTTACGATAAAAACTTTGATGAAATTCTTCCATTAGGTTGGTCATTCATCGGAGCAATGAACCGTTATTTCTTCATGTGGTTATATGCAATTATTGCGGGTTGGGGATTATCTGCAGGTTGGGTAATCTTTGTAATGACGATCATTGTAAAGCTTATCTTATCTCCAATTATGTACAAACAGCATAAGCTGAGTGCAATGATGAAGGTAATTCGTCCGGAAATTGATGAGGTAAATGCTAAATTTAAGGATGCAGATCCAATGAAGAAGCAGCAGGCTACAATGGAAGTATACCGAAAAGCCGGAGTAAATCAGATGGCAGGATGCTTACCTGCATTGGTGCAGATTCCAATCTTTTATGCATTATTCCGTTTCTTCCCGAATTTTATTGACCTGAGAGGACAAGGGTTCTGGTTTGCAAAAGATTTAACAGCTTATGATGATTTGATTAAGTTACCATTTAAAGTTCCATTCCTTGGAGATCACTTAAGTATCTTCGCATTGGCTTGTACAATTGTTATCTTGATTTATACAGTAATGACATCAGGAAACATGCAGCAGCCACAACAGGAAGGAATGCCGAATATGAAAGTATTAATGTATATCTTCCCGATTACATTCCTATTCTTCCTGAATACTTCAGCATCTGGTCTTTCATGGTACTATTTTGTATCGAATGCAATTAACATTCTAATCATTCTTGTGATTAAATATGTAATTCTGGATGAAAAGAAAATCCATGCTCAGATTCAGGCTAATAAAGAGAAACCGAAAACGGAAGGTAAATTCCAGAAGAAGATGAGAGAAATGATGGAGCAGGCTCAACAGCAACAACAGTCGCAAGAGCAAAAGAAAAAGAAATAATCTAACATATAAAAAGAGAAGCAATTTGCTTCTCTTTTTTATTTATAAGGAATTTTTATTTTTTTCAGTTAATCATATTTTAATCTGAACGATTGTCTGTGATGTATTGTTGGTCCATGTTTGATGAGCGCTTCCTGATGCTTTTTTGTAGCATATCCGAAATTGGTATTCCAGCCATATTCTGGGTATTCTTCATGAAGTTCAATCATTAATCTGTCTCTGTAATTTTTTGCAAGAATAGAGGCAGCAGCAATAGATAAAACTTTTGAGTCTCCTTTAATGATACACTGATGCGGAATATAATTATAAGGATGGAATTTATTACCATCTACCAGAATAAGTTCCGGTGTTATCGTGAGTTGGTCTAACGCTCGATGCATGGCATGAATACTGGCATTAAGAATATTGTGTTCATCAATAAATGTTGGTGGTAGCTCTGCAATAGCATAGTTTTTCACATTATCCTTGATGTAGCTGTCCAGATCCATTCTGGTTTTAAACGTTAGTTTTTTTGAATCATTAACCAGATTCTGTTTGAAATCATCATCTAAAATGACAGCTGCCGCAACTACGGGCCCGCTTAAACAACCTCTTCCTACTTCATCACATCCCGCTTCGATGTAATGGTCTGTCCATTTATGTAATAATTCCATGTTTATGTGTGATATACGAGGTGTAAAATTAAAAAAAACGAATGTATTAGCTTCATATTTTGGCGGTTTTTATGAAAACAGTCAAGAATAAAAAAATTACCAATTGAATATAAGTTAAAAACTGAATTTTATAGTGAATAGCTAGAAATAGACTGATATTGCAAAATATAAATCTATTTTTTTGAAGGTATTTTATTTATGATTTTATTATATTAATTTATTCATTTTTTTATTAAAACTCTAATCTGTTTTTCGCTGTTGGCTCGACGTTTTTAGCCTTTTCGGGGAGCAAAAAAAAAATATGCTCAGCATTGCATGTGGTTAAAAAATGCAAATTTTATTCTAATAATAGTGATTTATATTATTGTAAACCAAAGTGTTAATGCGGTTTACGGTAGATATGAATATAGAAAATATCAATAATTGATGTCATTGATGTATTCAAAATAAAATATCGATTAATTTCCCTTGTTTTTGTTAAAAAGAGTGTTTTTAACTTAATTTAATAGTTTATTGTACGTATTAATTTGTAATTATTGAATAATCGATATTTTTTTTAAAAAATTCTTTGTGTTGTTAGGAAAGTTTTACAAATTTGTAGGGTACAAAATTAATTTGATATGAAGAAACTAACAACAGGTCTTCTTGTTTTAGTATTGTCTTCTTCTATTGCCGTTGCAAATGCTCAGCAAAAGAAGGACACTATTAAGACAAAAGAAATCGAGGGCGTAGTCGTAACCGCTCTTGGTATTAAAAGAGAGAAAAAGGCACTCGGATATGCATCTCAAGAAATTAAGGGAGATGTTTTAAGAGAAGGAGCTAATACAGGAAACATTTCCAGCCAGATGGCAGGTAAAGCTGCTGGGGTTCAGGTTGTGACCAGCTCAAACTTTGGAGGAGCATCAAGTGTTGTGATACGTGGTATGAAGTCCATCGGAGGAAATAACCAGGCTCTTTTCGTAGTAGATGGGGTGCCAATCAGTAATAATAATAATACCATTTCCTCTTCTTATACAATTTTTGATGGGGGTAACTCAATTTCTGACTTAAACCAGAATGATATAGAAAGCGTTAACGTTCTAAAAGGAGCAGCCGCTTCTGCACTTTATGGAGAAAGAGCTTCTGCAGGGGTTGTGGTAATTACTACTAAAAAAGGGAAATCCCGAAAAAATGATGATTGGGGTGTTACTCTTTCTACTGAGTACCAGTATGGAGAAATTGATAGATCAACTTTTGCGAAATATCAAAATAAGTATGGAGCTGGATATGGACCTGCTTCTACTTTTCTGAAAAGAGATGTTGACGGAGATGGAGTTCTTGATCTGGTAGTAGGAACAAGTAATGATGCTTCTGTTGGTGCTGCTTTTGATCCGAATTTGATGGTTTATCAATGGTATTCATTGTATCCACAATTGGCAGGGTATCATAAAGCGACTCCCTGGGTGGCAGCGAAACATACTCCAGTTGATTTCTTTGAGAGTGCACAAACTACTTCAAATTCAGTTACCATTGAAAAAGGGGGGGAAAATGGAAGTATTTTGTTGAATTATAATAATTTCTTAACTACCGGAGTTCTGCCAAATTCTGAACAAAAGAAAAATACGCTTTCTGCAAAATTTGATTATAAAGTAACGGATAAACTTACAGCTACTGTTTATTCGTCTTTAACTATGCAGAATACTATAGGTAGAAATACTACAGGTTATAATGATAATATTCTTACAGGATTTAGACAGTGGTGGCAAACTAATGTTGATATCTATCAACTTAAAGATGCTTATTTTGGAACTGGTGGGCAAAACATAACATGGAATCCTTATGGATATGATGACCCAGATAACTTCCAGGCACCAGCATATTGGAATAACCCTTATTTTGATCGTTATCAAAACTATCAGAGTGACTACAGAACACGTTTCTTCGGATATGCGATGTTGAACTATAAAGTATCTAATGCTGTAAGTATTACAGGACGATTGTCATCCGACTTCTCTAACCAAAAAACTGAAGTTAGAAAAGCTGTAGGCAGCCATCCTGAATCTTTTGGAATTGTTTCCGGGGTTCCTACAACGTTAAATCCACAACCAAATGCTTCTTCAGGTTATTATCTAGGTAATTTATATACAAATGAAATCAATTTTGATTTATTTGCTAACTATAATAAGAAATTTGATAACGAAATTAGCTTAGGAGCTTTATTAGGTACTTCCTTGAGAAGAAACTCCATTGAAACTACGGACGCATCCACTCAGCCAGATTTGTCTGGAGCTGGATTAATCGTTCCTGGTTTATATGCTATCAGAAATTCTGCAGGACAAGTTGTTCCTACTCAGGAATATTCTGCTACTGCTACATTACCAAGAGCTTATGGTCAGATCTCCTTAGGATATAAAGATACTTATTTCTTAGAAGGTACAGGTAGTGTAGATAAATCTTCAAATTTACCAAGTGGTAATAATGTATATTTTTATCCATCGATTTCAGGATCCGTAGTTTTATCTAACCTTATAAGTCAGGATTGGCTTTCTTTCTTAAAAGTGAGAGGAAACTGGGCACAGGTTGGTAAAACAACTGATAACTTCAGATTAATTGATACTTATAATATTAGAGGGTTATATAATGGTATTCCAATTGTAGATCCCAATAGTACTAAAAACAATTTTAATTTAAAGCCTGAAAGATCTACGGAGATAGAAGTAGGTATGGAGGCAAGATTCCTTAACAATAGAATTGGGTTTGATGTGAGTTTGTATAAAACAAATTCGAAAGACCAAATTCTAGTAGTACCAATATCAGGAGCATCTGGTTATACAAGAAAATTGTTTAACGCCGGTGAACTTGAGAATAAAGGGATAGAAGTTCAATTAAATTTAGTTCCATTGAAGAGCGAAAACTTCAGATGGGATATGAACTGGAACTGGGCGATCAATCAGAACAAGGTTGTAAGTCTTAATGAAGGAATGAAAAACTTACAGTTAGGGAGAGCTGTTAATGATGTAACCTTTAATGCACCTGCAGGTGAAGCCTATGGACAAATTTGGGGGACTGATTATATATATTCTCCTGACGGACAAAGAGTAATTGATCCTAATACTGGAAAATATATGATCACAACGTCCAAAACTAATGTGATCGGTAATATTATGCCACAATATACTTGGAGCGTAAGAAACAACATTACTTATAAAGCATTTACATTTACCTTCCTTATTGATGGTCAACAGGGAGGAAGTGTTTTCTCAGGAGATATGTTGTATGGAACTGATACTGGATTATATCCTGAAACGTTGGCTATCAGAGAACCAGGAGCAATATTGCCAGGTGTAGTAATGCAAAATGGACAGTATGTTCAAAATAATGTTCCGATTAAAACAATATCTGGATCATTATTACGTACAGGACAATATGCAGCAAAAGAATTCGTTTATGATGCAACCTTCATTAAATTAAGAGAAGCTGCGATCTATTTTGATGTACCAAAAAGCTTATATGCCAATACTTTCATCAAGAGTATGAAGTTTGGAGTATTTGGAAGAAATTTATGGATTATTCATAAGAATTTACCTTATGCAGATCCTGAAGCAGGGTATACAGGAGGTTCGGCCACTGGAGTACAGGGTGCTAATTTATCTAGAGGTTATTCTATTGGAGCAATGCCTACAACCAGAACCTTTGGAGCTAATTTTACTATTAATTTTTAATTGAAGTCAAAATGAAAAAAATAATATTAAGCCTTTTTATAACCAGCATGGCTTTAATATCATGCGAAAGGGACATTACCTCACTAAATGAGGATACTAAGAACCCGGCAAATGTAAATCCTGAGTTTATGTTTGCATCAGCGGAAGTTGGACTATTAACTCAGATGACCAGCCCAAGTGTAAATCTAAATATCTTTAGATTTTTTACTCAACAATGGTCTGAAACTCAATATACTGATGAATCGGTTTATAATCTTCCAAAGAGAAGTGTACCTGATAATAATTGGAATATCTTGTATGCACAATTACTAAAATTAGAACAGGTGAGAGTAGCAACTAATGCAACTAGCGATGCTTCTCTTAAAGCAAGTAAAATTGCAACCATCGAAGCTTTGGAAATATATATCTATAGTGTATTGGTAGATACTTATGGAGATGTTCCATACTCTCAGTCTATTAAAGTTGATCAATATCCAAACCCTGCTTATGATGATGCGAAGACAATCTATGCTGATCTAATCAAAAGAGCTGATGCTGCTCTTGCTTTATTAGCAACTTCAACTTCTTCAGGTTTTGGTTCAAGTGATGCCATTTTTGGTGGAGATAAAAATAAAATTAAAGCATTTATAAATAGTACAAAACTTAGATTAGGTTTAAATTTAGCTGACGTGGATAATGCTTTGGCAAAATCAACTGTTGAAAGTGCTGTATCTAGTGGTGTAGTTCTTACAAATGCTGATAATATCGGATTAAAATTTGCTTCGTCAGGGCAATTTGTTAATCCTATGTTTATAGAAATGGTATCTAGTGGTCGAAATGATTTTATACCATCTGATGTCTATTTAGGTGCAATGAATGCTGAATCAGATCCAAGACGTCCAAGTTATTTTACAACAGCTCCTTCAGGACAATATGAAGGCGGAGTATATGGTTCTGAAAATGTATATGGAAGTTTTTCACATGTGAATCCTGAGCTTTTAAAAGCAGATAGTTATGCTTATCTTTTTGATGCTGCAGAAGTTAATTTTATGTTAGCAGAAGCTGCTGAAAGAGGATTTAACGTTGGAGGAACAGCGGCAACTTATTTTACAAATGGTATTAAAGCTTCAATGGATTTCTGGGGAGTTAGTGCAGCAGCCCGTGATGCCTATGTTGCGGCTCATAATTATACAACATTACCAGGAACATGGAAACAAAAAATTGGAAATGAAGCTTGGATCGCGACTCATAATAGAGGATTCGAAGCATGGGAATTCTCAAGAAGGTTGGATTTCAGGGTATTTGTAAAACCAGAAACAAGAGATGTACCTACAAGACTTTATTATCCAATTAATGAAGGAAGTGTAAACGGAACTAATAGAGCAAATGCATGTGTAAAGCAATGGGGATCTGTAAATGGAGATGTACAAGGAGCCAAAGTATTCTGGGATAAATTTTAATTAAAATTTTCTATTTAATAAATATAAACTGCCTTCGGGCAGTTTTTTTGTTAATGAAGATATCAGATATTTATTAAAATGATTTTTTTTATCTCTATTTCATGAATTATTATTATATTTAAGTTCACAATAAAAAAATAAAAAATATGAAAAATTTGAAAAAAATGTCAACACAAGAGTTGAAAACAATTCAGGGAGGGGCTGCGCCAGAATGGTGTGTGGGTCCGGGGGGATGTTGGGATCCTAAAACAAAAAGGTGTTATCCAGCGGGAGAATGTCCTTAATATAATTAAGAGAATTACTTATATTCTAGATAACTAAACTTAGAATATCTGGATATAATATTAAGTGTATCTGGAAATGACAAGGAATTATTAGTTTTTAGAAAAGAATAAAAAATCTTCTAAGATAGAAACTGCCTTTGGGTGGTTTCTTATTTTATACGCCACAGTCAATTATTTTGGAACGTAAGCTCCCCATTCCTGGCATTGTTTGTAGCCATCAGGGCATCTTCCCCATGGTTCGCAGCAAGGTGCATTTCCGGCAGTAATTTTTTTAAGGCTGGCTTTTGAGATTTTCTTTAGATTTTTCATAATAAAGTTTTGTTTATTTAGTATAATAAATATATGAAAAATATAGACAAAGCTTTGATTTTCAAAATAATTATTCAAAAATATTCTAAATAATTGAATGTCTGCCTTTGCATTGTAGACTTGTCTTTTTTATTTCACTAAATTTGTACTTTAAATTTTGAGATGAATATTAAAGATATTATAGAACAAAAACTTTCAGAGGTTATTTTAAATGTGTATCAATTAAAAGACATCAACCTGGAAGTTCAGGAAAATAAAACGGAATTTGAAGGTGATTTTACAATCGTTACTTTTCCGTTGGTAAAACAATTGAAGAAAAATCCTGAAAGTATCGGAGTAGAATTAGGAGAAGCTTTAACAGAGCAAACGGATATTTTCGAAAGCTTTAATGTGGTTAAAGGATTTCTTAATGTTAAGGTTAAGAATCAACTGTTTGTGGATAACTTCAGATCTGTTCACAATGGTTTTTCAACAATAGATAAAAAAAATGCAACGGTAATGGTTGAATATTCTTCACCCAATACCAACAAACCTCTGCACTTGGGTCATATCAGAAATAACCTATTAGGTTTTTCCGTGGCTCAGATCTTGAAAGAGGCGGGTTATGATGTGATCAAAACTCAGATTATCAATGATAGAGGGATCCACATCTGTAAATCGATGTTAGCATGGGAGAAATTCGGAAACGGAGAAACTCCTGAAACAACAAATACCAAAGGAGATAAATTTGTTGGAAACTACTATGTAGAATTTGACAAAAATTATAAAAAAGAGATTGCTGAATTAGTAGGGGAGGGAATCACAGAAGAGCTGGCTAAAAAAGATGCTCCCATCATAAAAGAAGCTCAGAAAATGCTTCTTGATTGGGAAAATGGAGATGAAACAGTAAGAAATCTTTGGGCAGAAATGAATTCTTGGGTATACAAAGGGTTCAATGAGACCTATAAGAGATTAGGCGTTGATTTTGATCAGATTCAGTACGAAAGCAATACCTATATTTTAGGAAAAGATCTTATCCAGGAAGGTTTGGATAAAAGAGTTTTATATCAAAAAGAAGATGGTTCTGTTTGGTGTGATCTAACAGATGAAGGACTTGACCAAAAACTATTACTACGTTCTGATGGTACTTCAGTTTATATGACTCAGGATTTAGGAACAGCAGTAGAACGTTTTAAGGATAACAATATTCAGAAGCTTATCTACACTGTAGGTAATGAACAGGATTATCACTTCCAGGTTCTATTCAAAATCCTTAAAAAATTAGGATATGAATGGGCAGATCAGTTATTCCACCTTTCTTATGGAATGGTTGAATTACCGGAAGGAAAAATGAAATCCCGTGAAGGAACTGTTGTAGATGCTGATGATTTAATGCAGGAAATGTATGAAACAGCAAAATCTAAAGCTCAGGAACTAGGAAAACTTGAAAGCCTTTCTGAAGAAGATAAAGAAGTTTCTTATGAAACAGTAGGTTTAGGAGCTTTAAAATATTTCATGCTGAAAGTTGATCCTAAGAAAAAAATGCTTTTCAATCCTGCTGAAAGTATCGATTTTAACGGAAATACAGGGCCATTTATTCAATATACTTACGCTCGTATCCAGTCATTGTTATCAAAAGCAGCATTTGCATATGCTGAAACTGCTGATGTAACTTTGAATCAGTTTGAAAAGGAACTGATTATGCAGTTGGCTAACTTTAAAACAGTAGTAGCAAAATCTGCTGAAACGTTAAGTCCAGCTTTAGTGGCGAACTATGTATATGACCTCGTAAAATCGTATAATTCATTCTATCAGAATAATCCGATCCTGAATCAGGATGATGAAAATATCAAACAATTCCGTCTGAATCTATCAGACCTTGCAGCAAAAACGATCAAAAAATCGTTAGAGTTGCTGGGAATAGGAACTGTAAACAGAATGTAAAAAAAATGAGCCTCCTGATTTCAGGAGGCTTTTTTGTATTGATATCCTTGAATGATCTGGAAGTTCCTGATTTTTTTAATGATCCGAAACCTTGAATCATATAACTCAGATCCTGGTACCACAATCATTCACTCTTCTCCTCATGCATCTGCTTCAAACTATCTGCATAGAGCTTGGCTGCACTCCATCGGGCATGTTTGGACAAGGCGACTGTATACCCTCTTTTGTATGTATACACTTTAGTGAATTTGGCTCCAAAAAATATAAGCATACAGGAATAATTAATCCACATCATAATTAAAATTACAGTTCCTGCAGCTCCAAATGCTGAAGTAGGTTTAACCTGATTAAAATAAAGACTCAGCAGAAATTTTCCTAATGTAAATAAGATTGTTGTTAAAAAAGCTCCCCGCCAAACAGATTTCCAGCTGATCTGTACATCAGGAAGAACTTTAAACATCAGAGCAAATAAGAGCATAACGAGTCCAAAACCAATTGAAAAATTAACAATCTCAACAAGAAGGTAGGTTTCAAATCCAAAATATTGCGTGATGATTTTATTAAAAAGACTGATTAATGAAGATAGAACCATGGTAATCATGAGCAGGAATCCAAGAATCAAAATCATTCCAAGTGAATTGGCTCTATCCAGTAAAAACTTAAGTAAAGCTTTTTTGGGTGCAGATTCTACATCCCAAAGTGCATTTAATGAAAGCTGAAGTTGAAAGAATAGAGTAGTGGAACCAAAAACCAATGCTCCCACCCCTACTGCTTTCATAAAAACATTCTGTTTATCAATTAAGGCTCCTGCAAGCATTCCTTCGATACTTTTGGCTACATCGGGACCCATAATTCCAATGATTTGGGTACTTATCTGTCCGCGGATAGCTTCTTCTCCAAAGAAATTACCCAATACCCAGATGATAATAATTAATAATCCCGGGATGGAAAAGATAGCGTAATAGGCAAGACTTGCTGAATCTTTTGATGCAGAAGAGTTGTTCCATTCCGTAAACGTATCTTTTAAAACCTCCCAGAAAAATTTAGCAGTTTTGATCATATTAAAATGGATATCCGATGGCAATATTTAAAACAAGATTATTTTTTCTCCAGCTTGAGTCTCCGAAATTGATTTTATCGAAGGTCCATCTGTCTCCCTTCTGATAGTAAGGAACTCTCAGTGGCATAGCAAGATCCAGTCTTAGCACCAAGATAGAAAAATCCAGCCTCAGACCTACCCCGGCTCCCACCGCAATTTCATTTAAAAAGTCTTTTGAAAATTTAGCGCCCGGCCTGTTTTCGTCGTCATGAAGCAGCCAGATATTTCCGGCATCTACAAAGATCGCTGCATTTAAAAATTTATAAAGGTTAGCGCGGTATTCGGCATTCAGTTCCAGTTTAATATCTCCGGACTGATCAAAATAAGTTCCTACATCTATCGTTCTTGGATCAAAACTCCCCGGACCTAGTGTTCTCGCACGGAAAGCTCTGATGCTGTTACTTCCTCCTGAAAAAAACTGTTTGGAGAAAGGAACGAATTCTGAGTTTCCATAGGGATAGGCAATTCCGGCAATAAGTCTTGTAGCCAAAGATGATTTTTCCGTGAACTTATGGTAAAATCTGAAATCATTTTCAATTTTAGCATATTGACTGAAAGGGATGCCGAAGATCTTTTTTTCTTTATCCTCTTTTACATTAGCTCCACTCACTAAACCTGAGATATTTCCTGCCAGATCCAGGGTACCTTTATAATAAAAGGTATTCTTCTTCGGAAGCATAGTATTGGTGTAGGTGTATGAATAAGTGGGACCAAAGATAAGCTGCTTTTCAACAATTCGCTTCATTGCCGGATTTTTGGCTGCGTTGGCTTCATATTCTGCGGTAACCTTTTCCGGAGAAACTAACGTGATATCAATGACTTTCAGGTCATGTTCTTTTCTGGCATTTTCTTTCCACAGATATCCAAATGAGGCCGTGAAATTATTAAGCGTATAAAATTTTGTTCTGTTTTGGAATTCATATCCCAATGTAATATTTGTTCTTGGAACAAACTCGCTTGAAGAATGAAAACGGAACGGAGCTACAATTCTCGGAATAGAAAGCTGAACATTGGTTCCGGCACGGAAAATATTATTGGCATCCTGAGCACCGCCCATCTGGAAATCAAAAGCTCCGTAGATAGATGCTTTAAATTGTTCTGCTCCCCGGAAGAAATTTCTATGGGTCCAGTTCAGGTTAAGCTCACTGCCTGCATAGCTGGCTGAGTTAGTTCTTCCTAATGCTTCAAGACGTAAAGACTGAATTTGTCTTGGGGTTAATAGGTAATAAGCATCAAACTTATGACTCAAAGAATCCGAGGTTACAAATTCATTTTTTACAAATTTGAATACCCCTAAACTGATTAATCGGTTTAAAGTAAGGTTATGATTGGAACGGTTGTAAAGATCTCCCTTTTTAAAGTACAAAGCCCTATCGAAAATTTTCGGTTTGAATTTATGCTGCGGATCAATAACGTAAATATCATCAAATGCATATTTACTCAAAGAATCACTGTTCATCGGAACACTATATTTTCCTGCTTTTACATCCTGAATATTATAATTCGGGAATACCACCACTTTATCAATACTGAACTGTTGAGTGGCTAAAGGTGGAGTATTGTCTTTTAACTTTACATTGAGCTCCACTTTATGATTTTTGTTGACTGTACTGTCTGCCTGTACAATAATATTATCCGGATGGAAATAATAAAACCCTCTTTCCTTTAAATTGTTATCAATTCTTTCTCTTTCTGCTTTAATAACATCCAGATCAAAAGGTTTTCCATTTTTAAGAAGCGTCTTCCCTGCTACATTCTGAATTTCCTGATTAACAAGAGTAGAATCTTTCTGAAACTTTATCCCATCAATCAAATATCTGGCACCGGGCTTTAAAGTATAAATTACTTTTGCCTTTTTATTTTTTGAAACGGTGTCATAGGTAGCTCTGGCATTAAAATATCCCTTGTTTTCAGAATAATTTTCAATGATATCTTTATTGAATTCACGGTCTACATCTCCTAATAATACAGGTTTTTCACCCATTTTATATTTAAGCCAATAATTGAACCCCTTATCTTTTTTAGGCTCTTTTGCAATATTGTAGAAATAAAGCTTGGGACGCATGCCTAAAAATGTAGAATTCGGTTTTGGAGTAAGATTGGCTTCCAAAGCAGCCTGAAGGTCTTTTTTTTCTTTTTTGGAAATTGTGTCACTTTCAATTTTCACTTCAGCACCTGTATACAGCATCTGATTTTCTTTCAAAAACCTGGTATTGCTACAGGAAACTACTGCCGAAGCTAATCCGGAAATCAACAGATATTTACAGTATGTTGGGA